>CAJBBN010000043.1 GCA_903951325.1 uncultured bacterium | reverse complement strand
CTTCAGCAGGTTTTGCGCCAATTCTAAAATTAGTGTCTATTAGTTGCGGTTTACTATGAATATTTAAGGTATCGTTACTGCCAGCTTTGCCATTAATGACTTGCTTGATATTGTCGATGTATTGATCGTTTGAAACTAATAAATCTTCTAGAGAGTCTACTTTTAAAGACATTTGAGCAATATCTCTGCGCAGCGATACATCTGCATAACCAGGAATATATTCTTTTAAAGGCGTAAAAATTAAAATAGAAGTAACCAAAGTAATGAGCATGACCAAAAGCAAACTCGATACGATGAACACATTTAAACGATTAAGGGTAAAGGCTGCTTTTTCTTCGAATGTATCGTCATTCAAGAATACAATCTTGTAATTAACTTTTAATCGTGCTAATAAGGATTTCTTCTTTTGTACCATTATTATTGCAAATTAAACCAATTTTCTTGAAAAGGACCTCTTTTTCATTATCGATTAAAAAACAACAATAATTGAGGAAATAAAATAAATTTGTAAACCGTTAGTATAGCTAACCTAGCAAAAGATTGAAAAAAAATAATCCGCTATATCGAATTCTTCTTATTACCCTCTTTTTAGGGAGTTTTACTGCTTGCAAAACCAGCAAGAAACAATCGCTTATTCAAAAAGCCTACCATAATATTACCGCCCATTATAATGGGTATTTTAATGCCAAGGTAAAAATTGATCAAGTGGCTATGCAAAGTGAAGTCAGCATTAAAGATGAATACGACCAATTATTGCCGATTTACAAAAAAGCAGGGGCAGCAAGTACTGGCGAAAATACGAAAGGATCTAAAGCCGGAAATCAACCATTAGACGAAGCCATTAAAAAAGCATCGTTTGTGATTCAAAGGCACGAAAAAAGTAATTGGACCGACGATTGTTATTTCGAAATAGGTAGAGCCAACTATTACAAAAAAGATTATTTCGGCGCGATTGAATCTTTTCAATATGTTGCCGGCAAATACAAAAATACCTTTACCGGAAATAAATCTTACATATGGCTCATCAATTGTTATGTCGAATTAAATAAATTTCAACAGGCCGAATCGGTTATTAATATTGCTTTAGGAAGCGAAACTTTTCCTAAAAAAATATTACCCGATTTATTTACCAGCATTGCGAATTATCATTTTGTGAGAAAGAATTATGAAAAAACGATTGAGTATTTAGAAAAAACAATTCCGTTAGAAAGAAAAAAAAGCAATCAAGCTAGGTATACTTATTTAACAGCTCAGCTTTACGAAAAAATTAATGAGACAGGTAAAGCAGCCATTGCCTATCAAAAGGTGTTGAAGTATAACCCAAGCTACGACATGGCCTTTAATGCCCGAATCAATTCTGCTCGCCTATTTGAAGCCAAAAGCAATGCTTCAAAAAAAGAAATTGAACGCAGTTTGAATAAGATGCTAAAAGACGAGAAAAATAAAGAGTTCAAAGATCAAATATATTTCTCGCTAGCTACTATTTACGAGAACCAAAATAACATTCCGAAAGCTATTATATATTACAAATTATCTTCTGCTACGAGTGTGAACAATACTGCACAAAAAGGACTTTCTTTTTATAAAATTGCCAGTATTTATTTTGAAGATAAGCGATACCAATTAGCGCAAATTTTTTACGACAGCGCAGGAACATTTTTAGCAAAATTGCATCCAGACTACGATTTGGTTCAAAACAGAAAAACCAGTTTAAACAAGCTAGTCGAAAATTTAAATGTAATTGAACTAGAAGATAGTTTACAAAAAGTAGCAAAGCTTTCGGAAATAGACCGAAATAAATTACTCGACCGAACAGTTAAAAAAGCACTCGAACAAAAAGAAAAAGAGGAAGCTGCGCTAGCTAAACTAAAAGAATCATTTAATAACAAACCTATACTAGAAAACGAAGGTTTTACCGCTAACAAACCCAGCACAACTTGGTATTTTTATAATACCTCCTCGCTAAGTATGGGCTATTCGGAATTTATGAAGCGCTATGGCCGCAGAACACTCGAAGATAATTGGAGAAGGTCTAATAAAGAAAGCTATACGACCATAAACATGACAAGTGCAGAAGAAACTACGACAGAAGAAGGGGATACTTCAAATGGGAAAAAAGCCAAAGACGAAAGTTCGGTATTAAGAAAAAAATATTTAGCCAATATTCCTTTAACGCCATCGCAGTTGCAAAATTCTGATGCAAAAATTGCTACTGCCCTATACAATGTTGGTCAATTTTACAGAGAAGATATTATTGACCACAAAGCAGCCATTAAATACTATGAAAATTTATTAAAGCGTTTTCCGGAAAATAAACACAAAGTGGAAAGCTATTTTCATTTATATAGAATGTTTAATGCCATTCCAAATAAAACAGCAGCAGAAAATTATAAACAGAAAATACTAACAGAGTTTCCGAATTCTTTATTTGCCAAAGTAATTGCAGATCCAAAATTTGTATCGGATACAGAGGAAAAAAATAAAAAAGCCATGCGCTTTTACGACAGTGTATATACTTATTACTTAGCGGCTAATTATACGCTGGTAATGGATAAGAAAGCCTTTGTGGATAGTACTTATTTCAATACAAGCATAGGTCCCAAATACGCTTATTTATATGCCCTTTGCAAGGCAAAAACTAATAATATGGATGCCTTTGAATTTGCGTTAAACGATTTAATTAAAAACTACCCTTCGGCAGAAACCGCAAACATAGCCAGAGAAACTTTACAAAAAATAAACCAAATCAAAAACCCAAAATCGGCTGAAGTGAAAAGCAACGAGCCTTCTCCTTATAGCTTAGAAACTAGAGGGCCGTTTTTAGCTATTATTTCTACAGATGATAAAGCTATTTTAAAAGAAACTAAAATTCAAACGAGTAAATTTAATGGTTTTCAATTCTCTTTATTAAACCTTAGTGTGAACTCAGAATTAATTGGAGATAATATCCAATTAGTTACCATCAGCAGTTTTACAGAAATTAACAAAGCAAAAGAATACCTCATCAGTTTAAACAAACAAGCTACAGACGTAATTAAATTGTCTAAAGGAAATTATCAATTGAGTATTATTTCTGAAAAAAATTATAAAATATTACAAGCAAAAAAAGATATCAAACAATACTTGCAATTTTACGAAAGTAATATAGAAAACAATGAGTAATCCTTCAAACCTAAGCCAAGAAGACATTAGCCACTACACCAAACTTTTTTGGAAAGTGATTATTTATGGCCTTTTAACATTTGTGCTGTTAATTTCGAGCGTAGGCTTTGGGCTGTTTGGCGAGTTGCCTTCCTTTAGAGATTTAGAAAATCCAAAAAGCAATTTAGCTACAGAAGTAATTTCTTCTGATGGAAATATACTAGGCACTTACTTTATTCAAAACAGGTCAAATGCAAAATACAAAGACCTTTCACCTAATTTAGTGAATGCTTTAATTGCAACCGAAGATGTAAGATTTTACAAACATTCTGGCGTAGATTTGAAAGGAACCTTTGCCATTATATTTTATAGTGCTATTGGTAAAAAAAGAGGATCAAGTACCATCACCCAACAATTAGCTAAAAATTTATTCCCTCGAAAAAAACAAAATATTTTTAATATTGGAATTATTAAATTAAAGGAGTGGCTTACTGCTATTAAGATTGAGCGTAATTATACCAAAGAAGAAATTATTACCATGTATTTTAATACGGTAGATTTTGGTAGTAACTCTTATGGAATTAAAGCAGCATCAAAAACTTATTTCAGTAAAACGCCCATTAAATTAAGCATAGACGAATCTGCTTTATTGGTAGGCATCTTAAAAGGAACCACTGTTTTTTCTCCAATTAAAAATCCGGAAAGAGCGATCAAAAGAAGAAATGTGGTTTTAGAACAAATGGAAAAATATGGTTTTATTTCTGAAGCGCAATTAACAGAAAATACCAGCAAAGAATTAAACCTGCAATTTCAAAGCCCCGATCATAACCAAGGCTCCGCAACTTATTTTAGAGAATATGTTCGACAAGAAGTAACGGCATGGTGTAAAGAGAATAAAAAAGCAGATGGCGAAACGTATGATATTTACAGAGATGGTTTAAAAATTTATACCACCATCGACTCTAGGATGCAAGCCTACGCTGAAGCTGCGGTGAAAGAACATTTAACTTATTTGCAAGCAGAATTTTACAAACATTGGAAAGGCAAAACGCCTTGGGGAGAAAATACCGATATCATCTCCACTTCGATGCGTCGTAGCGATCGCTATCAACAATTAAAAGAAGATGGAATTGCAGAAAGCGAGATTAAAAAAATATTTGATACGCCTATAAAAATGACTTTGTTTTCTTGGGCCGGAGATATAGATACCACGCTATCTCCCATCGATTCAATTAAATATTATAAATGGTATTTGCGTTCTAGTTTTATGTCTATGGATCCGCACAATGGCGCCATTAAAGCATGGGTGGGTGGTCCAAACTATGAGTATTTTAAATACGATCAAGTAAAAATGGGTAAACGTCAAGTAGGATCTACCTTTAAACCTTTTGTATATACCGTTGCCATGGATAATGGTTGGTCGCCTTGTTACGAAGCGCCAAACTTGCCCATTGTGTTTGAAGATTTTGATAACTGGTCTCCAAAAAATTCGGATGGCAAACAAGGTGGTATGATGACCTTAAGAAATGGCCTAGCCAATTCGGTTAATTTAATTACTGCTTTTATGATGAAACAAGTTGGACCACAAGCGGTCGTTAATGTGGCTAAAAAAATGGGCATCACTTCCGACATTCCTGCCTATCCTTCAATTTGTTTAGGAACGGCAGATGTTTCTTTATATGAAATGGTTGGTGCTTATTCAACATATGCCAATAAAGGTGTTTGGACCGAACCTGTTTACATCTCTAGAATTGAAGATAAAAATGGCAATGTGTTATATGAAAAAATTCCGCGTAAAGTGGATGCCTTGAGCGAGCAAACTGCTTACTTAATGCTCTACATGTTACAAGGTGTTATTGATAAAGGAACAGGCCTAAGGTTGCGCGGACCACGCTACCGTTTTACGAATCCAATTGCGGGCAAAACGGGTACCACACAAGAAAACTCTGATGGTTGGTTCATTGGTATTACACCAGATTTAGTGTCGGGTGTGTGGACCGGAGCCGAAGACAGATCGGTACATTTTAGATCAACTAATTTAGGCGAAGGCGCAAACACCGCATTACCGATATGGGCGCTGTATATGAAAAAAGTTTATGCAGATGCTACTTTAAAAATAAGTAAAGGAGATTTTACACCGCCGGCTGGAGGTTTAGACGTAGAAATAGATTGTGATAAATTTAAAAAGCAATCAAGTGGTGCAACT
>CAJBBN010000042.1 GCA_903951325.1 uncultured bacterium | reverse complement strand
TTCGAGGTACTTCCAATAGCCGATTAAATTGGTTACTGCCAGTTTTAATGATTTTATTAATCGTTTTATTATGTATCAAAGGACTTAGTTGGAATAGCCACATGGTGCAAGGCGAAGTCGACGATTTAAGTTCAACACAAAGTTTAACTTCACCTACTTTTACAGTAGAAAATACCAATAATACCCAATTTGCAAGTTTGTATTTTTCTGGCGGCGCTGCACAATTTGCACTTTCAGATACTACCTCCTTGTTATTTGCAGCAAACATGCCAATGAATGGTAGTGGTTATGTAATGGAACAAGTGCAAAACGATTCGGTAGAAAACATTACCTTAAAAATGGATGCAGATGCTAAAATTGATTTAGGTGATAAAAAATGGAATGCTAATAAAGTAGATTTATTATTGAATGCCAATCCTATTTGGGATTTAGATTTTGATTTAGGTGCTGGCGAGGTAAATTTCGATTTAAGCAAATATATGGTTCGTGAATTAGCGATAGATGCTGGTGCTGCTTCATTAGACATCAAACTATCTGATTTACAAAATGCAAAAGTAGTAGTCAATGCAGGGGCCTCGAGTATTATATTAAGAATTCCGAAAAGTATAAATTGTGAATTAAACATTGACGCGGTGCTTTCTGCAAAATCTTTAAACGGCTTCGAAAAAGTGGACGAAAATTATTATGTCTATAAATCGACCCTGCCAAATGCTAAAAAAATAGACCTAACAATTGATGCGGGTATTTCTAGTGTAGAAATCATTCAATATTAAATTATTTATTCCTAAACCTATTAGCCTTTTTTTTGTTATTTTCGTATGCGTTGTAATTAACTTATATTGATTTTGAAAGAGCTAGCAGGTATTTATTGCCCCGATTTATTTACTTATAAAAGGTATTTAACTAGAGAAGTACAAATTGGCAATGTGCCCATGGGTGCGCATCATCCTATCCGTATTCAATCAATGACAACGACCGACACTATGGATACCATAGCCACGGTGGAGCAAACCATTCGAATGGTGGAAGCAGGTTGCGATTATGTTAGAATTACTGCACCAAGTATTAAAGAAGCTGCAAATTTAGCGGCCATCAAAAAAGAATTAATAGCCCGAAATTGTCATGTGCCTTTGGTAGCCGACATTCATTTTACACCTAATGCAGCAGAAGCAGCGGCAAGAATCGTAGAAAAAGTACGCGTGAATCCGGGCAATTATGTCGACAAGAAAAAATTCGAACAGCTTACTTATACGCAATTCGAATACGAAGAGGAAGTGGAACGCATTCGTAAAAGATTTGTACCACTTATTCAAGTTTGTAAAGAATACGGTACTGCCTTAAGAATTGGCACCAATCATGGTTCTCTATCTGATCGAATCATGAGCTGGCATGGTGATACACCGATGGGAATGGTCGAATCTGCAATGGAATTTATTAGAATGTGCGAAGCAGAAAACTTCCATAATTTAGTTGTTTCTATGAAGTCTAGTAATACCCAAGTAATGGTTCAAGCCTACCGTTTATTGGTTGCTACCATGACTAAAGAAAACATGAATTATCCTTTGCATTTAGGCGTAACAGAAGCAGGCGATGGCGAAGACGGCAGAATTAAATCTGCGGTTGGCATTGGTACTTTGTTGGCAGATGGATTAGGCGATACCATTCGTGTTTCATTAACAGAAGAGCCCGAGCTGGAAGCACCGGTGGCAAAAGCTTTAGCCGATAGGTATGAAAAATTAAATACAAATAATACAGTTGCTAAAGTTGCCATTCCTAGTTCATTCAATCCTTACATTCATCAAAGAAGAATTACTACTGCAGTAGAAAATGTAGGTGGAAATTTAGTGCCGATTGTGATGGCAGATTTTTCTCAAGAGCCACTGATAGCCGAATTGCAATTGTCTAGCATTGGCTATATTTATTCTGAAATTTTAGATAAATATTCGATGACCGATCTTGCTGCAGATTGGATTTATTTAGGCAAACACATGCCTCAATTTAGTTTGCCAGGTAACCTCCGAAAGGTAGTAGATTATGATGTTTGGGAGCAATTTAAATCTTTAGATAATACCATTCCATTATTTAGCACTGCTGCTTATATAACATTAGAAAATAGTAATTGGCCAATTCATTTAATTGCAGGAAATGCAAATGAATTTACCCCAGCAATTTTTGAAAAAATTAAAAATGATGCTAAAGCCATTATTTGTTTGCAAGCAAACGAAGACGATAGCTTTGCCGCAAATAGGGCTTTCTTTTTTCAATTAGCAAATCAACAAATTAATTGTCCGGTAATTATTAACAGGCAATACAAAATTGCAGATTTAACTATTTTGCAATTACATGCTGCAACAGATTTTGGTTCCTTGTTAATCGATGGTTATTCCGATGGAGTTTGTATATCAACCAGCAAAAGCATTACGCCTAGAGCAACCAATGCCATTGCATTTGGTTTATTACAAGCCAGTCGCATGCGTATTTCTAAAACAGAATATATTTCTTGTCCTTCTTGCGGACGCACCTTATTTGATTTGCAAGAAACCACCCAATTAATCCGATCTAAAACAGATCATCTCAAAGGATTAAAAATTGGCATCATGGGTTGTATTGTAAATGGTCCTGGCGAAATGGCCGATGCCGATTATGGCTATGTGGGTGCCGGACCTGGCAAAATTACCCTTTATAGAGGCATGGATGTGGTTCGCAAAAATGTAAATACAGCCGATGCCGTTGATGGCTTAATTGAAATTATCAAAGAAGATAATTTATGGGTGGAAAAGCCTTAAAAATATAGATTTTTGATTACTTAGTGTACAATCTACAATTATTGTTTATCTTTAGCTCATAAATCAATCAAAATGGCTACAAATATCAAAAGAATTGCAGTTTTAACTTCCGGAGGCGATGCTCCCGGCATGAATGCAGCTATTAGAGCAGTAGTTCGTGCTAGTATTTTTAATAACCTCGAAGTATATGGTGTGATGAGAGGTTACGAAGGTTTAATCAATGGTGATATTGTGCCAATGGTTTCTAATTCGGTGAGTAATATTATTCAAAGAGGGGGTACCATTTTAAAATCTGCACGCAGCGAAAAATTCAGAACACTAGAAGGCAGACAACAAGCATTTGATAATTTAAAAAAGTTTGAAATTGATGCAGTGGTTTGTATTGGTGGTGATGGTACTTTTAGTGGTGCATTGCAATTTAATAAAGAACACGATTTACCTTTCATTGGCATACCCGGAACAATTGATTGCGATTTATACGGAACAGATTATACTTTAGGTTTTGATACTGCTTTAAATACAGCAGTCGAATCTATAGACAGAATAAGGGATACAGCCGATTCACACGATCGTTTATTTTTCGTAGAAGTAATGGGCAGAGATGCTGGATTTATTGCATTGTATTCTGGTATAGCAGGTGGCGCCGAATCTATTTTAATTCCAGAGTCGATCACAGATACCGATCAATTAATGACAACATTAGAAAAGGGATACCAAAGAAAAAAATCTTCCATGATAGTTGTGGTTGCCGAGGGTGAAGATTCTGGAGGCGCTTATAAAGTGGCAGAAAAAGTAAAAGCAAAGTTCGATCATTTTGATATCAGGGTAAGTATTTTGGGCCATATTCAAAGAGGAGGTAGTCCGAGTTGTGCAGATAGGGTGTTGGGAAGTAGAATGGGAATTGCCGCTGTCGAATCATTGTTAGCAGGCAAGCGCGAAGTAATGGTGGGAATCATCAATAACGAGGTAGTTTTAACTTCCTTTCATAAAGCCGTAAAACACAATCAAGAAATAGACCTCAATATCATGCGAATGGTTGAAATACTTTCCGCATAGCAGCCATTCTAGCAGCGATTTTGTTTTTTTATTGCTATTTTCGATAAAATTTAAATCGCAGCATTGCATCATGAAAAGGTTTAAAAAGCCCATCACCATATTTTATTTTTTAGTGCTTTATGCCTTAGCAGAATTAACTTGGTGGGGTTATTTGCTTATCGCGGCTAATGCTAAGCGAATGCCAATGATTTTAGGAGAGGGTTCTGTTTTCTTAATCATCTTATTGGTGGGCATTTATTTTTTTCAACGAACAATCAAAAAAGAAAGCGAATTTCACCAACAACAGCAAAATTTTTTACTTTCTGTTACGCACGAATTAAAGTCGCCTTTAGCGGCTATTAAATTAGTATTACAAACATTAGTCAAGCGCGATTTAACAAAAGATAAAAGAGATCAATTAATTGGAAACTCGATTGAAGATGTAGGTCGATTAGATGATTTAGTGGAAAACATGTTATTGGCTACCCGCATCGAAAACAACTCTTATTCCTACCCCAAAGAATTATTTGATTTTTCGGAATTAGTTAAAAGTATTTTTGATAGAGCCATCATCACTTCCGAAAATACCAGAAATTTTCAACAGCAAATTGAAGATAATATTACCATCATGGGTGACCGATTTGCCTTAGGTTCTTTAATAAATAATATCCTAGAAAACGCAGTTAAATACTCGCCAGTTGGCGCAGCTGTTCAGGTTCAGCTTTATCAGCAAAGTAATAGAATCTTTTTTATAGTGGCCGATCAAGGAGTGGGAATTGCGGATAGCGAACGCCAAAAAATATTTCAAAAATTTTATCGTTCGGGTAACGAGCTTACGCGTCAAAATAAAGGAACAGGTTTAGGTTTATTTATTGTGGAGCAAGTAGCAAAAAATCATCAAGCAAAAGTGGTGGTGAGTAATAATCAGCCTAAAGGCACAATTTTTGAAATCATTTTTAATCTTGAGCAATAATGAGTGAGTATAGAATCTTATTAGTAGAAGATGAGGCTAATTTATTAGCCGCCATTAAGCTCAATTTAGAGTTGGAGGGCTATCATGTCTCTACTGCAACAGATGGCAAGAAGGCTTTAAAAATGATCAAAGAAGAACGCGTGAGTTTGGTTATTTTAGATGTGATGATGCCCGAAATGGATGGCTTTCAAGTAGTCGAAAACATTAGGTTGCAGAACAATCCGGTACCAGTTTTATTTTTAACAGCTCGCAATACTTCCGAAGACAGGGTTTTGGGTCTTAAAAAAGGAGCAGACGATTACTTGAGCAAACCTTTTAATTTAGAAGAATTAATTTTACGCGTAGGGCTATTAATTAAGCGAGGTTCGCCCGCAGACCATGCCAAAAACTTAGATCAATATCAAATTGGAGACAAAACCATTTTGTTTGCGAGTTATGAAATCAAAGCAGCCGATGGCGCAATAACGCCATTAACAAAGAAGGAGAGCATGTTGCTTAAATTACTTATTGAACGCAAAGGCGAAGCCGTTTCAAGAGAGTTAATACTAGAAACCGTATGGAATTACGATGTTTATCCATCAACTCGTACCATCGATAATTTTATTTTATCATTCAGAAAACATTTTGAAAAAGATTTAAAACATCCTCAATACTTTCATTCTATTAGAGGCGTAGGATATAAATTTACAGATTCATAACATATGAAAAATTGGAAGAAATTAGCATTGCTTTTGTTTTTAGTCCAAATGCAATTAAGTGTTTTCGCACAAATAGACAATACTTCGCTGGAAAATAATTTCCTTACTAATCAAAGCAATACGCGTGGTGTTTATTTTAGGATGTATAATTTGAATTACATGCGTAATTACGAATATTTCAACAAATTTGCAGATGGTTTAACTTATTTTGGAAATATTTTACAACCCGAATTTACTTTTGTGCAATCGCCTAATTTGAGTATGTCTGCAGGTGTAAACCTTCGGAAAGATTATGGTAGCAAGGGTTTTTATGCTACCCAACCTATACTAAGAATCGATTACCATCGAAATAATTTTAGGTTAATTAATGGGGCGTTAAACAGTAACGTGTCTCATCGTTTACCCGAGCCAATTTATAATTATGATCGTATTATTACCGACAATATAGAATATGGCACCCAATTTATTTTAGAAAATGCCAATAGCAATTTAGATGTTTGGCTTAATTGGGAAAATATGATTTATAAAATTTCACCAGTTCAGGAAAAAATTTCTGGCGGGTTACATTATCAAAAAAACATATTTAAAAAAGGTAATCTAACAATTGCTGCGCCCATAGATTTATTAGTGTTTCACCAAGGTGGGCAAATTGATACACCTGATCGTTATTTAATATCTATTTTAAATTCTTCTTTTGGTTTGACGCTTTCTTACGCATTACCAAAAGCGACTTTGCATTCCGAAAACTATTTAATCACTTATAAAGATTTTTCATTTACTAAGCAAAATCAGTACTTACAAGGGCAGGGCTTGTATTTAAATTTGGGTGTTAAAACTAAAATGGCCGATTTTATACTTAGTTATTGGCAAGGTGAAGGCTTTCAGTCTACACATGGTGCGCCAATTTTTTCTTCGGTTTCCTCTCAAATCAATAACAATGGATTTAGCCAAGATCAGCGGTCTTTATTATTTTTTAGAATAATTTCTGAATTCCCCATTTCTGAAAACTTTAGCATTTCTTCTCGTATCGAACCTTATATCGATTTAAATAATCCGGCTTTTGAATTTTCGAACAGTCTATTTTTAACTTATCGTGAAAA
This sequence comes from uncultured bacterium, assembly GCA_903951325.1. Lineage (GTDB taxonomy): Bacteria > Bacteroidota > Bacteroidia > Sphingobacteriales > Sphingobacteriaceae > CAIKLP01. Next base: position 1,913 of record CAJBBN010000042.1, on the reverse strand, counting down.
TTTCAGTTTAACAAAAAAATAAAAATGGATTTCGTAAACGGCAAGGGATATAATGCTTACGGTGCTTATCTAAAAGATAAATACCAAGGGCAGCGGGTATTTAAAGTAATTGTAGATGGTAATTTTACCTGTCCAAACCGCGATGGATCTAAGGGTTTTGGCGGTTGCACCTATTGCAATGTAGATTCTTTTACACCAGAACTTTCGCGAAAATTACCAAGCATGAAAGAGCAAGTTGCACAGGGCATGGCTCGTGCGCGCGCAAATTATCGTGCAGAAAAATTCATTATTTATTTTCAACCCAATACCAATACTTATGCACCAGTGCATTATTTAAAAGCAATGTACGACGAAGCCCTTTCTATTAATACGGAAGATATTTTAGGATTATCTGTTGGCACAAGACCCGATTGTATTGATGCCGAAAAAATTAAATTACTGGAATCTTATACCGACCGTTTTGATGTAGATATAGAAATGGGAATGGAGTCTATTTATGACGATACCTTAATCAAAATAAATAGGGGTTGCTTGCATGCAGAATTTGAACAGGCACTTGATTTATTAGTTGATTCAAATTTAGAAGTTTGTATTCATACTATATTTGGTTTTCCTTGGGAAACTAAAGAAATGATGTTAAAATATGCCGATGAAATTAATCGTTTCGAAAAAATTAAGTTTGTAAAATTTCATCATTTACACATTGTAGAAGGCTCTATAATGGGTGTAAAATATAAGAAAGAGCCCTTTGAATTATTTACAATAGAAGCCTATGCCGATTTTCTTTGCGAATTAATTCCTCTAATAAGACCCGATATTGTAGTACAAAGGTTGTTCGGATTATCTGATTTAGATTTGTTAATTGCGCCAAATTGGGGATTAAAGAAATCAGAGATTCAACATTATTTCGATAAAACCATTCAAGACAGAAACATCGTTCAAGGTTCTAAGTATTTAAAATAGTTCCGCTATTTTTTGTTTCCTGAATTCAAAAATTTCTTTCACTGCATTTTTAACAAGTAGCACGTTTACAATGCTTCCGAGCAAACCAAATGAAATAGCGTAGTCTACAATATCTGTCATCATTACGCCACCTTCCACCACTTCGAAATGATGCTGATGATGCCACATAGCATAAGGTCCAAAACGTTGTTCATCTACAAAATATACATGGTCTTTTACATGCGTAATTTCGGTGCACCAATCTAATTTGATGCCTAATAGCGGGCTTACTTTATAAGTAATGAGCATGCCTGGATACATTTTACCAACATCGTATTTGTTAGTAATTTGAAATCCCATATGTTGGGGAGTAATTTTCGCTAAATTTTTAGGGGAAGAGAAGAAGTCCCATGCAGTTGCTAAATCTACAGGAACAAATTGTTCGTATTTTACAGTATGAATTTTCATACCCATTAAACATATAAACTATGCAAATGTTTTACTGCACCATTTTATTTGCACAATACGAACTAGCAAAGGCTTCGGGCTTGGCTTTAAACACAAAACCCATACTCAATATATATCCCATTGCTTCTTGCAATGCGGTATTCGATTTAAAGTTCGGATTGGTATTGATGTCGGCATGAACTTCTAAATCTACATCGTGTAATTCTAAAGTTGGACAAAGTTGGTAGGCTGTTTCAATGCTTCTTTGTACTTCGTTTAACATACGTTCTTTGATTCCCATTTTTTGGGTAATTTTTTCTTGTTGAATAAACATAAAACCACCACGTTGTTCTCTCAAAAAAACAATGACTGTTGCAAAGTCAATTTGATTTCCTTTCACCTGTGAGTCGGTGCCGATGCACACTTTGAGCTTGTTACCGAGAGCAGATTCTCTTTCGATGGCTTGCGCTACTTCATCGATAATATTGTTATTGATATTTTCGCCACTAAATTTTTTCCAGCTC
>CAJBBN010000041.1 GCA_903951325.1 uncultured bacterium | reverse complement strand
TTTACTGCTTTATTTAGGCAAAAATCGATTCTTCGTCGACAATTTGCTTGGGAATATTTCTTTCGTAAGGCTTCAAGTTTGCTTTTAATAGCTTTCTTGCCACATGTATTCTGGTTTTAACGGTGCCAATGGGAATATTTAAATAATCGGCAATTTCATGGTATTTATAGCCTTCAAAATACATATTGAAAGGGATTTTGTAGTCATCGTTTAAATGATTCAAGGCTCTTTGTATGTCTTGCATCACAAATTTACCGGTTGCATCATTGTTTGTAGCACTAAAATAAAGGTTTGCAGAACTAATCTCGTCAGATTGCGTCACCATGGTATTGATTTTAGTAATCCTACGATAGTTATTGATGAAGGTGTTCTTCATGATGGTGTATAACCAGCCCTTAAGATTGGTGCCTTCTGCAAACTTATTGTAGTAGGTGATGGCTTTGAGCATGGTATCTTGTACCAAGTCGTCTGCATCATCTGCATCATGTGTAAAATGATAAGCATATGTTCTTAGAGAACTGCTTTGTTTAATCACTAAAGAATCAAATTCTTGCTTATTCATATTGCTTGATTTATAATCAAATGTAAGCAGGACATTTATCAATCCCAAGTTTTGTTTAACTTATTTTACATTTTATTTCAACAAGATGTTTAAACATGTAAAAAAGCACGATTTTGCATCAAATTCGAAGGTTTTTTTTAAAACCGGTAAATTAGGATTGTGCTAGGTAATTCAGCGTTTCTTTGGCTGCCACTTGTCCAGAAATGATACTCGGAGGAACTCCGGGGCCTGGAACAGTTAATTGACCGGTATAAAATAAGTTCTTGAGTTTTTTGGAACGCATTTTTGGTTTAAGGAATGCGGTTTGCAAAAGGGTATTGGCTAATCCATAAGCGTTGCCTTTATGTGAATGATAATCTTTTATAAAATCATTCATGGCATAACTTCTTTTAAATAAAATTGAATCGCTAATATTTTCACCCGTTATTTTTTCGAACCTTTCACAAATCATCTGAAAATATTTTTCTCTCATTTCTTCCGAATCATTTAATCCTGGCGCAAGCGGTATTAAGAAAAATAAATTTTCTCCATTTTCTGTTGCACATGCTGGATCTGTAATTGATGCTGCACTAGCATAGAATAATGGTTTTTTTGGCCAACTGGGTTTGGTATAAATTTCGTAAGCATGCTCATCAAATGGCGCGTCGAAAAATAAATTATGATGAATTATATTTTTTAATTTTTTATTTAAACCAATATAAAAAAGTAAGCTAGATGGCGAAAATGTTTTTTTATCCCAATAATTTTCGTCGTAATTTGCTACGTTTTTATCCAATAATTTTAAATCTGTATGCGCGTAATCTGCGCCCGAAACTACTGCATCTACTGCATATTCCGATTGATTGCTAATAACTTTTACCGCTTTACCGTTTAGCGTTTCAATATGAATAATTTCTTCATTTAAATGAATATGAACGCCTTGTTCAATAGCCACTTTGGTCATTGCTTTAACAATTTCGTGCATGCCACCTTTAGGAAACCAGGTGCCTAAAACTAAATCTGCATAATTCATTAAGCTATATAATCCTGGTGTATTTTGCGGAGTTGCCCCTAAAAATAAAACAGGAAATTCGAGTAATTGAATTAATTTTTTATTGGTAAATAGTGCACGAACCTCGTTACTTACAGAACCAAACATATTAATTTTAAAAATAGATTTTAAAATTCGGATGTCAAAAAACTCCGTTATCGAATCGGATGGTTTCCAAACAAATTCGTTCATGCCTGTTTTGTATTTAAATTCGGCAACCGACAAAAACTTTTTTAATTTTTCTCCGCTTCCTTTTTCTATACTTTCAAATAAATTCAATAGCTCTTGAAAATCTGCTGGAACATCTATATAATCATCCGCTCCAAAATAGACCCTGTAAGATGGACTCAATCTTTTTAATTCATAAAAATCTGCTGTTTTTTTGCCAAATTCTTTAAAGAAATTGTCAAAAACTTCGGGCATCCAATACCAACTTGGTCCCATGTCGAAAGTAAATCCATCTTTTTCCCAAATCCTAGCTCTGCCACCAGTTTGGTCGTTTTTTTCAATTAAATGCACATCGTGGCCTGCTTGTGCTAGTTTTGCAGCTGCAGCCAGGCCAGCAAAACCAGCCCCAATGACTACTATTTTTTTTGAATCTTTCATTTAGATAGGTCTTGTAATGATAGCGTTACGATAATATACAAAATTATATTAATTTTAATTCCTTATAAAGGAAACCAAAATAACTTTTTTATGTTTTCTTTTTAATGATAATATTATGATGGAGCTGTATAATTCTACTTGTTTTGAGTGTAGCAAATTAATCACACATCGCTATAGTACTTCTTTTAGCATTGGCATTAAAGCTTTTGCCAAACCATTGCGTGCACCAATTTATGCAATATACGGCTTTGTTAGGTATGCAGATGAGATTGTTGATACCTTTCATGGGCTCGACAAAGTAAATTTATTAGCAGATTTTAAACAACAAACCCATAAAGCAATACAAGATCGAATTAGTTTAAATCCAGTTATACATTGTTTTCAAACTGTAGTTAATCAATATCAAATTCCATTAGAATTAATCGATGCATTTTTCGAAAGCATGGAAATGGATTTAACTGATCAGGTATACGATCAAGCAGCATACGAAAAATATATTTATGGTTCTGCCGAAGTAATAGGTCTTATGTGTTTGATGGTTTTTTGTGATGGAAATAAAAATGAGTATGAAAAGCTAAAGCCATCGGCAAGTAAATTAGGCGCTGCATTTCAGAAAATAAATTTTTTAAGAGATATTCAATCAGACTTTGAAGAAAGAGGCCGGACTTACTTTCCAGGAATAAATTTCTTGCATTTTTCTAATGCAGATAAAAGAATAATTGAACAAGATATACAGGCTGATTTTAATGCTGGTTTGGCCGGTATTCAACAACTAGCTAGCAATAGCAGGTTAGGAGTATATATTGCGTATCAATACTACACCGAATTATTCGATAAAATAAAAAACTTAGATGCGAATGTAATTGCAAACGCTCGTATTAGGGTATCAGATACCAAAAAGCTTTATTTATTATTGCAGTCATTGATTAAAAATAAATTGGATAGTATTAATTAGCGCGCTATATGAAAAAAATATTTTTATTATTTGTGTGCTTATTTTATACACTTTTTTTGCATGCCAACGGAAGTATAGAGCTTGCTAGAAAAGAATTTAAGAAAGCAGCATTCAACGATAAGGTAAACAATGAAGTATATCAAGTATTGGTGAGTAGTAAAGTGCAAGATCCGCTTACGCAAGCTTATGTAGCCTATTATACTGCATTAAAAGCAAGACATGTTACCAGCCCTTACGAAAAAATAACCTATGTGCGTAGTTTTGACAAGGCTATTAAAAAAGCGGTTGCATTGGCTCCAGATAATTTCGAAATTAGGTTTTTACGTTTTTCTGTCCAAGATAAATTACCATCTTATCTTGGCTTTAGTAAAGAGCTGGTAGTCGATAAGAAAATTATCTTGCAACAAATTCAATCGCATAAAGTAGATGTGCCGGCTAATTTTAAAAAAGATATGAAAGCTGTTTTATTGAATTCAAAAACACTGAGTATTGCTGAAAAAAAAATTATTGAAAAAATATAATGGAGAAGTATTATTATTTATTAATCGACTTTTTTACAATCTTATTCCCCTTTTTATACTCATTTGATAAAAGAGCATATTATTATAAATGGTGGCCGAAACTATTTCCTGCATTACTTTTTGGAGGAATTCCGTTTTTAATATGGGATCATTATTTTACGGTAAAAGGGGTTTGGAGTTTTAATGAAAAATATATAAGTGGAATTAAAATATTCGAATTACCAATAGAAGAAATTTTATTTTTTATAGTGGTTCCTTATGCATGCTTGTTTATTTATGCTTGCATGAAATATTATTTCCCTAAAGCCGAAAATTTTAAATGGACTAAATCTGTTTGGTTGATTGTTGCTATTTTTTCTGCTGCAATGGTTGCTTTTTATTATGAGCAAATCTATACCTTGGTTACCTTTTCGCTCTTGGTTTTAATAGCTGCTTATTTTTACCTCAATCCGAAAAAATGGCATGGCTATTTTATACTTGCCTATTTATTTTCAATGATTCCATTTTTTATTGTCAATGGATTGCTTACCAGTATTCCAATCGTTTTATATAACGACCTAGAGAACGTTGGTTTTCGATGGGGAACCATTCCATTCGAAGATTCTTTTTATGCATTGGCGCTGCTCATGTTGAATGTGGCGTTTTTGGAGCGGAAAAGTAATTAAGGCCTAGTGCCACCGTGCCCGCCAGCCACA
>CAJBBN010000040.1 GCA_903951325.1 uncultured bacterium | reverse complement strand
CAAATGTGGCTAATGCTTGATCCATTAATTGTTTACATTGAATTTCTTTCGAAACATCTGTAGCAATGGCAATCACTTGTATGCCATACGAATTTTTTAATTGTGTGGCAATTTCAAGCAGTTTAGTATGATTGCGTGCTGCCAAAACTAAATGAGCACCTTCGGCTGCAAATGCAGTAGCCATAGCCATTCCAATACCAGAACTTGCACCAGTAATAACAACTACTTTTTCTTTTAATTCCATTTTACTCATTGCCTAATTGTTGATAGCCTCGCCATAATAAAATAAGATCACTCGCTATTTGATAATGTTTTGCATATAAAAGATTTAATCTTTGAGCAGTTGATTCGGAAACGGATTGTTTATTTTTAATGCCATTCACTGGACTTAAAACACCTGGTTTTAATTTTGGCAAATGCTTATTATCAATCACTTTATTGGCATAACCGACCCATGATTTTTCTAAAAACAAAACCGAAAATATATTTTTCAACAATTGAAAAGGTGATTTAACAAATAATAGATGAATTGGGAAAGTTAATAAAAACAATATACTCAGCATAAAATCCAGCAATTGTTTATTTCGTTTAGCTGCAGGTTTAGCGATAGCAAAATTAATATCAATGGTATATAAATCGCCAGGATTATCGACCGAATTACTGCCAATAATAAATAAACTTTCTTCGGGTGCTATTTTAAAATCAACTTGTGATTGATTTACTTTAGACATAGCCAAAATTATTTCTTGTAATTGTATGTCTTTGGTCGAGAAAATAATTTCGTCTACTTGGTAAACTTCTACTACTTCGTTTAATTGAGAAACATCACCTAAATAAGCTTCGCTTGCATTTCTGTCAGGTTGCACAAAGCCAATAAAATTAATGCTTCCAACGGCATGTCTGATCATTTCTAGTACCCGCTGGCCTTCTTCAATTTTGGCAACAATGACTATTTTCTTTTCAGAGCTGATACCATCTAACTTAAAGTTTTTTAATCCCAATGCATTTAGAAGAATGCGTAAACCTACTGCAGCAATCACTGTCCAAAAAGCACCTAAAATAATAATTGCGCGAGAAAAACGCCAAGCTTCGTTTTGGAATGCATACATTAAACCAATGCCTATGGTACCAATAAATAAACCACGCACCAGTTTAGAAAGCTTATAAGGTTTATCGTAACCTCCTAATAACCAAACGGCCATTAACCAAATAAGTATATAAATGGGAACAGCTGTATTCATTAATTCAGGAGCATAGGCCTTTCGAACAAATCGATGGTTATGCTCCCAATAAATTTTGATAAAATAAATGCCAGCATACCAAGTAGCTGCATCTAAAAAAGGCAAAACCATTTTACGCAATAAGCGCGAAAAAATAGCTAATCCTGCACGCAAATAAATTGCGATGTTAATTAAGAAAGAAAATAACTTTGCGTTTTTTTTAGTAAAATGTTTTTGAGCGAAAATAATCATGGCATTGTAAAACACAAAGACATAATTCACCGAACTCTTTTTGGTACTCTCTCCTTTATAATGGATAATTTGCGTGTCTGGGAAATAATAATTGTCGTAACCGCCAAGCTGTATGCGGTACGAGAGGTCGATGTCTTCGCCATACATAAAAAATGTTTCGTCGAGCAAACCCACTTTGTCGAGCGCCGATTTACGCATCAACATAAAGGCACCCGCAAGTACATCTACTTTATGTATTTTATTTTTATCTAAAAAACCTAAATGATAACGGCCAAACTTTTTTGATTTTGGAAACAAATTAGACAAACCCATAATTTTGCAAAAAGCAACAAATGGAGTAGGTAATCCGCGTTTAGATTCGGGTAAAAATTGACCTTTACCATCTATCATTTTCACGCCTAAGCCACCTGCATTTGGATGCACATCCATAAAGTCGCAGATTTTAACAAAGGTGTCTTCTTGCACCACGGTATCGGGGTTAAGCAATAAGAAGTATTCGCCTTGCGCAATTTGCATGGCTTGATTATTAGCTACAGAAAAACCAACATTTTTTTTATTTTCAATTAATTGAACTTCTGGAAATTTTTCTTTGAGCATTTCCATCGAACCATCGACCGAATTATTATCGACCACAAAAACTTCGATTGGTAAATGTTGTTTCGCTTTTCGAACAGCATACAAACACTGCTCTAAAAAGTACTTCACATTATAATTAACAATAACAACCGATAACTTCATTTAACTCTTAAAATTGAGGAAATATACTATTTTTTTGTGTTTGCCGCGCCATGCGTTTTAACGAATAAGCCTAGCGATTATTGCTTTCGTAAGGCACCCTGGTTACGATTGAACGACCCAATGTAAGTTCATCCACATATTCGAGCTCGCCACCAAAGGCAACTCCACGGGCCAATGTGGTTACTTTTAACGAAAATCCTTTTATTTTTTTATCGATGTAAAACAAAGTGGTATCTCCTTCCATGGTAGCGCTTAAGGCCATAATCACTTCTGTAATGGGTTCGTTTTGCAAGCGTAGAATTAAAGATTCTATTTGTAATTCGTTGGGGCCTACTCCTTCCATTGGCGATATTAAGCCACCCAATACATGGTACAAGCCATTGTATTGCTGGGTATTTTCTATGGCAATAATATCACGAATATCTTCTACCACACATAATTCATGTTGTACTCTTTTGGGATTATTACAAATACTACACAATTCGGTATCCGAAATATTATTACACCTTTTGCAATAATGAATATCATCTTTTAATGTTTGAAATACCGTTCCAAAATGACGCACCATGGCCGGCTCTTGTTTTAATAAATGCAAAACCAAGCGAAGCGCGGTTTTGCTGCCCACGCCAGGTAATTGGGCGAATTGCTTTACAGCTTCTTCGAGCTGCCTAGAAGGAATATTCATGAGGTAAAAATAAGATTTATAATTACATTTGTTACAAAGCCCTTGCTTATGTCTGCTAGTTTTATTTTTACCTGCGTTGCCGCCTATTCTGTTTTACTATTTGTAATTACTTGGTTAACAAGCAGAAATTCAAATAACCAATCCTATTTTTTAGGAAATAAATCATCGCCTTGGTATATCATTGCCTATGGTATGATTGGCGCTTCTTTATCGGGCGTTACCTTTATTTCGGTACCGGGCTGGGTAAACCAAACGCAATTCTCTTATTTAATGGTAGTTTTAGGCTACTTGGCGGGTTATTTAGTCATCGCAACCGTATTGCTTCCTTTATACTATCGATTAAACCTGACCTCTATTTATGCCTATTTGGATCAACGATTTGGATTTTACACTTACCAGTCGGGTGCTTTCTTTTTTATTTTATCCAGGGTAATAGGCGCTTCTTTTAGAATGTTTTTAGTGGTGAGTGTTTTACAAACTTTTGTATTTCAATCTTGGGGTGTTCCATTTTATGTGACGGTATTGTTATTTATCGCACTAATTCTTTTATACACCTACGAAGGTGGCATCAAAACAATTATTTGGACAGATACTTTGCAAACAACTTTCATGCTCTTAGGGGTTATTATTTCGGTGTATATTATTTCCAATGAATTAGGATATCATTTTTCAGATTTGGTAAAAACAATTAAAGAAAGTAATTATTCACAAGTAATTTTTACAGATGTAAATGATAAAAGATTTTTCTTGAAACAATTTTTAAGCGGCATGTTTATCACCATCACAATGACTGGTTTAGACCAAGAAATGATGCAAAAAAACTTGAGCTGTAAATCGCTGAAAGATGCGCAGAAGAACATGTTTAGCTTTAGCATAGTATTAGTTTTAGTTAACTTTTTGTTTCTATGTTTAGGTGTAGTTTTATATCAATATGCACAAAGAAAAGGTATTGCATTACCCGCTAATTCCGACGAATTATTTCCGACGCTTGCCATTAATTACTTAGGAAAATTTGCAGGTATTGTATTTATTATTGGATTAATTTCTGCAGCTTATCCCAGTGCAGATGGCGCACTTACTTCGCTCACCACTTCTTTCTGTGTCGATATTTTAGGCATCAATCGAAACGAAAATTTATCAGAAAAAAAACGCATTCGTATGAGACATATGGTTCACATTGGTTTTGCCTTATTATTGTTTGGCGTGATTGTACTATTTAAATCAATCAACGACCAAGCAGTTGTTGGCAAACTGTTTACGGTAGCAGGTTATACCTATGGGCCTTTATTAGGATTGTATGCTTTTGGACTATTTACTAAACATGCAGTGAAAGATAAATTAGTGCCAATTGTGTGCATACTCTCCCCTATTTTATGTTACATCATTAATTCCAACAGCCAGCAATGGTTTAATGGCTACAAATTTGGCTTCGAATTGTTAATTGTAAATGGTTTCATTACATTTATAGGTTTACTGATTCTTAGAAAAATTAAAAAAGAAACCATATGACCGGAGAAGATAAATTTAGAAGTGCATTTGAAAATAAAAATTGGAATGAAATAAAAACCCAAAATTCTTGGCAGATTTTTAAAATCATGGCCGAATTTGTAGAAGGCTTTGAAAAGCTTGCAAAGATTGGGCCTTGCGTGAGTATTTTTGGTTCTGCTCGTACAAAACCCGATCATGAATATTATTTATTAGGCGAAGAAATTGCGCAAAAATTAACCAGAAAAGGCTACGGTGTGATTACCGGTGGTGGTCCAGGCATCATGGAAGCAGGCAACAAAGGTGCGCGTGCAACTGGCGGCAAATCTGTAGGCTTAAATATTGTATTGCCTTTCGAACAAACTCATAACCCATATATCGATTTAGATAAGCTCATGAATTTTGATTACTTCTTTGTACGCAAAGTGATGTTCTTAAAATATGCCCAGGGCTTTGTGGTTTTACCTGGTGGTTTTGGTACACTCGACGAATTATTTGAAGCGCTTACTTTAATTCAAACTAAAAAAGTAGCACAATTTCCGGTGGTACTCGTGGGTAGTCAATTTTGGACTGGTTTAGTTGATTGGATCAAAGAAGTCATGCTCAAAAAAGAACAAAACATACACGAAGATGATTTATTGTTATTTTCGGTAGTAGATACCGCCGATGAAGCCGTAAACGCCATCATTGAGTTTTACGAAAAGTATGTATTGAAGCCTAATTTCTAGGCAAAAAACCGCTGTTTATATATCCTTTTGACAATTTCGCTGTAAATTAACTGACAGCTTGGCTTTTTTTTATCTTTGGCAGAGAATTTGAAAAATGCCATATCGTAAGAATAAAGCTATAAATAAAGATATATGACCGAATCGACTGAAAATTTGACAAACGAGGAAGAAGCGCCAATTAATTTGGAAAACGCGGAAAATAATGCGGAAGTGAATACCGCTCAAAGCGAAGAGGAGGTTTTAGACCCTCAGGTGCAAATAGATGCATTAAACGATAAATACCTTCGTTTATATGCAGAATTTGATAATTACAAAAGAAGGACCGCAAAAGAACGCATCGAATTATTTAAAACAGCAAATGCAGATGTAATTAAATCGATGCTTTCGGTATTAGATGATTTTGATCGTGCAAAAAAATCGATGGAAATTGCCAAAGATATTGACGCGGTAAAAGAAGGTATTCAACTCATTCACCATAAATTAAAAAGTACTTTACAAAGCCAAGGCTTAAGTGAAATGGAATCGGTGCTGGGTAAGACTTTTGATACCGATTTACATGAGGCTATTACCAATGTTCCCGCACCAAGCGAAGACCTAAAAGGTAAAGTAATGGATGAAGTAGAAAAAGGATATTTATTAAATGACAAAGTAATTCGTTACGCAAAAGTGGTAGTAGGTTCATAACATGGCAAAGAAAGATTTTTACGATATTTTAGGCGTGAGCAAAAACGCCGATGCAGATGAAATAAAAAAAGCATACCGAAAGGCTGCTATTAAATTTCATCCCGATAAAAACCCTGGCGATAAAGCTTCGGAAGAAAAATTCAAAGAAGCAGCAGAAGCTTACGAAGTTTTAAGTAGCCCTGAAAAGAAACAACGCTACGATCAGTTTGGACATTCGGGTCCTGGAGCTGGTGGCGGATATGGTGGCGGCGGTGGCATGAACATGGAAGATATTTTCTCTCAATTCGGAGATGTATTTGGTGGTGGCGGCAGCCCTTTTGAAAGTTTCTTTGGCGGCGGTGGCGGTGGCGGCCGACGCGTGCAAAAAGGAACCAACTTGCGAATTAAAGTAAAATTAACTTTAGAAGAAATTGCAAACGGTGCCGAAAAAACCATTAAAGTTCAAAAATTAAATTCGTGTAAAGTTTGTGGCGGATCGGGCGCAAAAGATAAAAACTCCTTTTCTAAATGTAGTACTTGTAATGGAGCAGGAAGTGTAAGAAGAGTACAGAATACCATTCTTGGTCAAATGCAAACGACCACTACCTGCCCTACCTGTAATGGAGAAGGTCAAAAAATTACCGCTAAATGTACTGCATGTAATGGCGATGGTGTAGAAAGAGGCGAAGAAACTATAACTATTAATATTCCAGCGGGTGTAACCGAAGGCATGCAATTATCGATGAGTGGCAAAGGAAATGCGGCTCCTAAAGGAGGCATACCGGGCGATCTACTCATTGTGATTGAAGAAGTAGAACACGAACAATTAAAAAGAGATGGTGTTAACGTGGTATTCGATTTATACATTAGTTTTATAGATGCGGCCATAGGCACAAGTGTAGAAGTTCCGACCATTGATGGAAAAGCAAGAATTAAAATTGATGCGGGTACACAAGGCGGAAAAATATTAAGATTAAAAGGTAAAGGCATTAAAGACATTAACTCTTACCATAGAGGCGATGAATTAATACACATCAATGTTTGGACACCTAAAACCTTATCACGCGAGGAAAGAATTGCTTTAGAAGGATTACAAAACTCGGAGAATTTTAAACCGAGCCCAGGTAAAAATGATAAAGGATTTTTCGAGCGAATGAAAGAATACTTCGAATAATATAAAAATTTATGTTAAGTATTAGGTCTATTATTAAGGATTACGAAAACCACCGAGCTTTAAATTCGGTGAGTATGGAAATCCCTAAAGGCAGTGTATTTGGACTTTTGGGCCCTAATGGAGCCGGAAAAACTTCTTTAATTAGGATTATCAATCAGATTACCAAAGCCGATTCGGGAGATATTTATTTCAAAGATGAAAAGTTACAAGAAAAGCACATTAGCAGTATTGGCTACCTTCCCGAAGAACGCGGATTGTATAAAAAAATGGGTGTAGCCGATCAAATTGTGTATTTAGCACAACTCAAAGGCTTAAGTAAACAAGAAGCTGAAAAGCGCGCCAAGCAATGGTTTGAAAGGCTTGAAATGAAAGGCTGGTGGAATAAAAATGTAGAGGATTTGTCAAAAGGCATGCAACAAAAAGTGCAGTTTGTAGCTACGGTTATTCATCAACCCGAATTATTAATTTTAGATGAACCATTTAGCGGCTTCGATCCAATCAATGCCGAAATGATTAAAAACGAATTCTTAAATTTAAATCAACAAGGTACTACCATTATTTTTTCATCACATAGAATGGAATCGGTAGAAGAATTATGTTCCCATATTGCCATCTTGAATTTATCAGAAAAAATGTTGGAAGGAAAAGTTTCGGACATTCGAAAACAATACAGCAAAAACTGTTTTGAAATTACCTATAATAACGCCGAAAGTATTGATTTAAATGGTTCTTCGGCTTTTCAAAGCATTGGCAATGCCAAAATAAAAGAAGGTAAATTTGTGCAAGAAATTCAGTTAAATGCAGGCTTTCAAATTAACGATGCCATCGCTTTTTTAATGCCAAAAATTCAGTTTAATGGCATCAAAGAAATCATCCCTTCTATCAACGAAATTTTTATCGACCAAGTTAAAAACGCTTAATTATTGAGATGAAAAAAATTGCTTTAATTATTCAGAGAGAATATTTGTCGAGGGTAAAAAAGAAATCTTTTATCGTCATGACTTTTTTAGGCCCTGTGTTAATCGCAGCGATGTATGCATTTGCCATCTTTCTTGCAGTTAACAGCGATAATATGTCGGATAAAAAGAAGATTGTTGTATGCGACGAAACCAACACTTTATCAAACATTATTAAAAGTAATGCGCAATACGAATTTGAATTTAGTTCGCTAAGTTTAGCCAGTTTAAAAAGTGATTTTGATTCGTCGGGCAATAGCTATTTATTATATATCCCGCAAAAAAGCAAAAACTTTGAAGGCGTACAACTCTATTCAGACAAGCAACCCAGCCTTGCCATTGTAAAATATATTGAAGATCAATTAGAAAATACTTTAAGCGATCAAAAATTAACAGAAAAAGGCATTAGTAAAAAAATCATTTCAGAACTCGATTTTAATTTAAATATTGAAACCATCCGATTTACAGAGGAAGGAGAACAAGACGGAAATACAAGTGCAAGTTATATGATTGGCATGTTTAGTTCAATCCTAATATATATGTTTATTTTTCTCTATGGCTTGCAAGTGATGCGTGGCGTAATTGAAGAAAAAAATAATAGAATTGTTGAAGTATTGATTTCTTCGGTAAAGCCATTTCAATTAATGATGGGTAAAATTGTGGGCATTGCCTTAGTAGGACTTACGCAATTTGCTTTATGGGTTATTTTAACAAGCGCCATTACCGGCATTATTGGACAAAAATTTGCGCAAGATAAAAGCAAACTCATGTCAATAGAAAAAACAGCTGAAAGTAGTAATTCGGATAAAAGCGAACCGTCTATAGCTGCAGGCGAAGTGCTGAACGCCTTGTCTACTATTAATTACCCATTGGTGATAGGTTGTTTTTTATTTTACTTTTTAGGAGGCTATTTATTATACAGCGCACTGTTTGCTGCCATAGGCTCGGCTGTTGATAGCGAATCCGAAACGCAACAATTTATGATGCCGGTAACTATTCCACTCATATTTTCTTTTATTATTTCTACCTCTACGGTGGTTAATAATCCAGATGGACCGGTTGCTTTTTGGTTATCTCTTATTCCTTTGAGTTCGCCTATAGTCATGATGGTTCGTTTACCATTTGGCGTACCAACCTGGGAAATTATTACTTCTATGCTTTTATTAATTGCCGGATTTTTTGGAACCGTATGGTTAGCCGCAAAGATTTACCGCACGGGTATTTTAATGGTGGGTAAAAAAACTAGCTGGAAAGAAATTGGTAAATGGATTTTCTATAAAAACTAAGCTATTGTTTTTATTTTTTGGAGTTCTTGATACAGTTTTTCGGTAGGTAAACCCATTACATTGGTATAAGAACCTTCGATTTTTTGAATCGCTACTAATCCTATCCACTCTTGTATCCCGTAGGCTCCAGCCTTATCGTAGGGTTTATAATTTTCGATATAATGATTAATTTCTGATTCGCTTAATGGATTCATGTAGACTTTGGTACAATCATGAAAAGTGATTAATTGTGATTGGTATTGAAAAGCAACTGCGGTAATTACTTCGTGCGTATTACCGGCTAATTGCTGAATCATTTCTTTGGCATGTGCGGCATCTTTAGGCTTGCCTAGAATATGATGATGCTGCGCAACAATAGTATCTGCCGTAATTAATAATTCGTTTGCAGAAAGGCCTTTAAATGCCTTCGCTTTTTTACTAGCAATATGAATAGCTATTTCAATAGGTGTTAAATTTTCGGGGTAACTTTCTTCCACTTCTTGTACTTCTACTCTGAAGTCGATATTCATTAAGCTTAAAAGCTCTTTTCGGCGCGGCGATTGCGAACCCAATACAATTTGAAAAGGGAATTTCAGCATATTAATTTCCAGGGAAAAAGTTTAAAACAGGAATAGCAAAAACACCAATTACCATGGCTAAGATTGCTAATCGATGTGCCCAAATACCTGCACTTGTTGTGCTTGAGAAGATCAATGCAAACATGGCAGTTAATAAGGGAAGCTCTATGCCTAGTAAAATAAATAGTAATGGCACATAGGCATGATTGGCATATTGTAATTGTTGAATAGAAGACAATACATAACAAATTAAAGCAACCAATACCACCACAATTACTTTAGCCCATTTAACGCCCAGCACAATAGGCATGGTTTTGCATTTCAATCTTGCATCGCCTTGCACTTCGTTGATATCTTTCAAAATAGAAATAAGCATAGCCATTAAAAATACAACTACACTAAAATAGCCGATTACTTTTAATATTAATACCGCAATTAATTTATTTTCTATTGTATAATAAGCTTTGAAAATACTGGTTTCGAAAAGTACCACCAATAAAATGGGGAATACCGCTAATAGGCCTGCGACTATATTTCCAATTAAGAATTGTCTTTTGTAATCGGTAGAATAAAACCACAATAAGCCCACAATTAACATAGGCACTAATGCCAAAACGCCTACTTTTAATTGAAAGGCTAAATAACTAAAAATGACTACACCCAATAAACTAAACACTACATGCAAAGCCATAGCCACTCTGCGTTTGATGGCAATACCAATGATTACCTTTTCGGGTTTATTGACATAATCGATACGCAAATCAAAATAATCGTTGATGATATAACCAGCTGCGGAAATGAGTGCAGAAGCAACTAATAATAAATAAAATGATTCGTTGCTTAAGCTGCTAATAAAACCATAGCTCGCCAACATGGGAAATAATAAAAATTGACGAATAAAATATTGAAGTGCTGCGATCAAAATTAAATTGGGCAAGCGAATCAATTTTAAAAATGGAACCATAGTTATGCAGAAGTAGTGGTATTACTAAATTCGTTATTCCAATCGTTGCGAATGGTCATTACTTTTTCAATGAAATCGCGCACACATCCTTCTCCCCCTTTTAGTGGCGAAACATAATGTGCAATGGCTTTAATTTGTTGCACTGCATCTGCCGGACAAACCGCTACACTCACTAGTTTCATGCAATTTAAATCTGGAATGTCATCGCCGATATAAGCTACCTGCGAAAAGCTTAAATGGTGTTGCTGTAAATAATTTTCGAGTACAGCAACCTTATCTTTTACCGCTAAATGAATATCGGTAATCCCTAATCCATTTAATCTTTTAATTACGGTATTAGAACCAGCACCAGAAATCACAATTATTTTATATCCTTTTTTAATCGCTAATTGAATGGCATAGCCATCTTTGATATTCATGCGTCTTAATTGTTCGCCAGATTCAGATACATAAACAGTACCATCGGTGAGCACACCGTCTAAGTCGAGCACAAAAACACAGATATCGGTTAGTCGATTTAAATAAGCCATAAAGTAAATATAAGCTTTTATTGATTATCTCTCCACTCGTAAACCCAAGCAGATTGAATCATTTCTAAATAAGATTCGTTACAGGTTTCTTTGGTTCCTGTAAAATTAGGCAAAGTAAGCACCCATTCTAATAATTCCGTAAATCGAATTCGATATATTTTTGATTCCGAAAAATCATCTCCGAATTTTTCGTATAAATGAATGGCAATGTCCTCGGTGTCTTTCCAGCCGTAGGTTAATTGAAATTTTTCGTCTTTCATTTGATTTGTTTAATGACCCATAAATCCCGATTGATCGGGTATTAATACTTCAAAATCGCCGGTTGTGGTAATGCATTGGCAACCCAATCTAGAATTGATGCGTGGGTTAACCGCACGATCTATGAAATCTTCTTCTTTATCCGAAATGTCTTGTAAAAACTCCATGCCTTTATTGACATATAAATGACAAGTACTGCAACCGCATACGCCTCCGCAATTATGTTGTAATTCAATGCCATTTTCCATGCATACATCTAATACCGATTCGCCTTCGGCAATGGGTAATACAATGCTTGAATGGTCTTTTTCTTCGAAATTTATAGTGAGGTTAAATATTTTCATAATAGTATATAAATCAACAAAATGCCTTTTTTGTTTGATTAAACACAAAAATAACAAAAAATACCAAATTAGAATGAATCTAATCTAGGATTTTTTTATTGTTTTGGTTTTTGAATTTCGGCAGATAATAATTGGTAAAGCTCGGCCCATTGTGGATGCTCTTTAAGTAACGCAATATGAGCTGAAATTACTGCTTGATCGTTTCGGATGGCTGGGCCAGTTTGTGCAGCCGAAGGCGACAAATGATTTAATTTTGCAACTGTTTCTTGAATTAAAGGCAACAATAATTCAAAAGGCAAATTTTGCTCTGCTAAAATTTGGGAAGCAATTTGAAATAAATGATTGGAAAAATTACAAGCAAATACGGCAGCTAAATGAATATTTTTTCGCTGATCAGAATCGGCGTATTGAAAAGGCAATTGTATTTGCGCAGCTAATTTTTCGAGCGCTTGTTGAATTTCCTCCGAAGAAGATTCAATTAAAACAGGAAAAACTGATTGACTTAACGATACAGATTTAGTAAAGGTTTGGAGTGGATAAAAAACGCCGTACTGATTCGTTTTTGCTGCAAAAATTTCTTTAGACATTGCGCCAGAAGTATGTAACCAACAAAAGTTGTTGCTTGCAGGAACCTCGGCTACACAGGCTTTGAGCGCATCGTCCGACACTGCAAATAATAAATAATCGAAGTCGGAGCCGATGGTCGATAATGTGTTGCTGGCGACGGCTTGCACCTCGCTGGCTAAACTTTCGGCATGTGCTAAATTTTTACTATGAATAGATACAATGGTAAATCCGGCTGCTGCAAACTTCTTAGCAAAAAAGCTCGCCACATTACCCGCTCCTACAATTGCAATTTTTAAATTCATGAAATAGGTTCTCTTTTATATTCTTTTACTCTTCTAAAAATAGAGAGAATAAAACCTAAGACCATTAAAATAGTACCGCCCCATAAGAAATTAATATAAGGGAATACAATGGCTTTCATAATGATATAATCGCGTTGCTTTGGTGGCTTTTGCATAATGACTAAGTCAATTTCGCCTGTGCTAGGATTGATTTTAGTAAACTTAGCTTTAATACCCACCGCATCAGATTCCTGAGGCAGATCAAATTGGTAATTATTTTTAATTACAAATATGGGTGTGATCAGTGTTTCTCTATCTTCGTTGATGATTCGTAAATCTGCTCCTACTGCAATATCATTACTTTCTAGTGTGATGTCTTTTACGGTTACTTTATTATTTAAACCAGCTAAGATAATGATGCCTTTATCGTAACGAATGGTATCTCCAATTTTAACGGTATAGTTTTTCGTACTTGTATAGCCTTCGTCTTCGCTATGCCCTTCGTGTGTTTGATGCGTTTCTTCTTTTTGAGGAACCGAGCTTACGTGTGTATAAATATCGTGTGTTAAATAATGTTTAGTATCTGGCGAAGCAATTAAACCCATTTTCGGATTCACTTGTGCATTTGGATACAATAAAAACGAATGTACTATTTTACCATTCTTATCTAATTCATCGTAATGAACTTTATAATAGGTATTGGGTGGCGCTAATGAATCACCTAAGTAAGTCAATTCGTAATTTCCCATTTTAAGTGGTTCGTCTTTCCACAATAGAATATTTTCTTTGGTATTTTTTTCATTAAATTCTTTACCGTAATTGTATCCAGAATTATTAATACTCAATACTTCGCTTTTAGAGGCTGCTATTAGCGCTCCCAATAACAATAGCGCAAAGCCCATGTGTGCAATGGCCGAACCAGCTAATTTTATTTTCCCTTTGAAAACAGATAGTAAAATTTCTCCATTGGCAAACACCGCAAAATTTGCCGCAAATACCAATAATGCAAAAGGAATTAATTGAAAATATCCTGCATAATAACAAATGATAGTAGAGGTAATGCCACTTAATAATAAGGTGATGAAAAATACTTTTTTGAATTTTTGAGGATCTGTATTTTTATATTTTAAAAATTGTGCAAATCCAGAAATAATTAAAATTAACACTGCGATTGGAATTTGCCATTTATTATAATGATCAATTACATTTACAGGTGGCGCAATATTGCTACCAAATAATTTATTGATTACCGGAATAGAAGTGGTTAAGATCACTTGGAAACAAGATATACCTAACATGACCGCACCGATAAATAACCAAAATTCTCTTGAATAAGTTTCTTCGTCTTTTTTTGTACGCGGAAAATGTTTCCAATTTTTAATTAATAAATAAGATCCAATTCCTAAGAAAACTAAAATATAAATAACCAATTGGCCCGACATACCAAGGTCTGTAAATGCGTGTACTGAGGCATTTCCAAGAATACCGCTTCTAGTTAAAAAGGAAGCATAGAAAACCAATACATAACTAATGAAGACTAAAAATAAAGCGGTAAAATACGAATGCCCGCTATGCTTATAAGCTAGCATTACATGCACGCCTGCAATTAAAGTTAGCCAAGGAATTAAAGATGCATTTTCTACCGGATCCCAAGCCCAAAAACCACCAAAATTTAAAGCCTCATAAGCCCAAAAAGAGCCCATGATAATACCTGTGCCTAAAACCATAACGGCAAATAAAGCCCAAGGCAATGCAGGTTTCATCCATTCATCGTATTTCTTTTGCCATACACCTGCTAGTGCAAAAGCAAATGGTACCACCATAGAGGCAAAACCTAAAAACAAAGTTGGCGGATGAATGACCATCCAATAGTTTTGTAATAATGGATTTAAACCATTACCATCTTTAATTAAAGATAAATAATCGGCTCTTTGAAAAATGGGTGCTTGCAAGGCATCGCGTAGTAAAATAAATGGATTAGAACCAATCACATGTCCAAGAATTTCTACGCCTAATAACATAGACATAATTAAAACTTGTGAAAGCATGACAATGGCTATAACCGAAGGTTCCCATTTTCTTGCAAAAAAACGAAGCACCAATGCTAAACACATTTGCCAAAATGACCACAATAAAAAACTTCCCTCTTGTCCTTCCCAGAAACAAGAAATAATATACTTAGTTGGCAAAGTGGTGCTCGAATGAGCCCAAGCATAATGGTATTCGAAATAATGATTACCAATGATAACCGCTAAACTTACAATAATACCAATGATGGATATCGCATGCACATACAAAGCGGTTCGCGCAATTTTTAACCACGAATTTTCGGCAGTTTTGGCTGCAAAAAAATAAGCAATTGTGGTAAGTAATGCACTTGAAAAAGCCAAGACCACTGCAAAATTACCAGCTATACCGGGTAACAAATGTTCCCCTAAAAATTTTATTTCCATGAATTTATTTTGAAAGAATAGGATATGCTATGATGTTTGCGCTTTGAACTCTTTGGTCTCCACTTTATCGTTCGTGTATTTTGAAGGACATTTCATTAAAATTTTCGATGCATGAAATTCATCCGCTTGCATTTTACCAATTAACACAATTTGTTCAGATTTTTCGAAGTCCTGAGGTTTGGTGCCAGCGTAAATCACTTTACACTCTTCACCTTCTTGGTCTTTTACATAAAAAGAAAAATAATTGGCATCTTGAATAGGATTGTAAATCATTTCCTTTTCTTTCTGTAATTTACCAACTACATGAATTTCTTTATTGCTTTGTTTTGACTCTGCAAAACTTGCATAAGAACTAGAATCGGAGAAAGTACTCACGATGGCTGCAATGGCAATGGCAATAACTAAAATGCCAATTAAATGGGTCTTTTTCATTTGCTGATTTAAATCACTCAAAATTAAGCATAAAAACCGATTTTAAGCAATATTTTAGCTATTTCTTTCGCCTATTTGCTGACGCCACATGGCATAATATAAGCCCTTTAAAGCCAATAAATCTTCGTGTTTGCCTTCCTCAATAACCAAGCCTTTTTCTAAGACTACAATTTTGTCGGCATGCATAATAGTAGATAATCGATGGGCAATCATGATCGTAATATGTAAATCGCCATGGGCTATTTTTTTAATGGTTTCATTGATTTCCTCTTCTGTTAAAGAATCGAGCGCCGAGGTGGCTTCGTCGAAGACCAATAAATTAGGTTTACGGAGCAATGCCCTAGCAATAGATAAACGCTGCTTCTCCCCTCCCGAAACTTTTACACCGCCTTCGCCAATAACGGTATCTAATCCTTTATCTGCGCGAGCCAATAAGTTTTGGCAAGCTGCTTTTTCAAGCACTTCCATACATTGCGCATCTGTAGCCCCTGGATTTACAAATAACAAGTTCTCTCGAATACTACCAGCAAACAACTGGGTGTCTTGGGTTACAAATCCAATTTTTTCTCTTAAAGTATCTAAATCAATTTCGTTTTCGGGTACATCGTTATACCTAATTTGTCCAGATTGAGGGCGATACAATCCAACCAATAATTTAACCAATGTTGTTTTACCAGATCCCGAAGGTCCAACAAAAGCAACCGTTTGACCAGCATTTACTTCGAAACTAATTTCTTGTATTGCTTTAGTTTTAGCCGACTGATGCTGAAAAGAAACTTTATCAAAAGTTAATTTTGTTACCGTGCTAATTATTTTTGGATGTGCAGGTTTAGGCTCTTTAGGCATTTCCATAATGGCTTTAAAATTAGCTAAAGAAACCTCTGCCTCTCTGAAAGTATTAATTACATTGCCTAATTCTTGTAATGGGCCAAAAATAAAGAAAGAATAAAACATCAAAGAAAACATTTGACCAATGGAAATTTCTTTTTGAAAAATCAAATACAACATGATAAACATGATGCAGGTTCTTAAGAAATTAACCGCAGTGCCTTGAATAAAACTTAAACTCCTGATGTATTTTACTTTTCTTAATTCTAAACCTAGGATTTTTTCGGTCGTATTATTGAGTCTATTTATTTCTTGCTTTACTAGGCCTAAAGATTTTACTAATTCTATATTACGCAATGATTCGGTGGTAGAGCCTGCCAACGCGGTGGTTTCGCCTACAATTACCTTTTGAATTTTTTTAATTCTTTTACTCAGTACCGAACTTAAAATACCAAGCAAAGGTACGACTGCTAAAAACACAGGCGCAATAAGCCAATGTACTCTAATGGCGTACACCATTACAAAAACAATTCCAATAAAAGAGGTAAATAAAGTATTGACAAAAGAAGCGATCAGCTTTTCGACATCGGTTCTTACTTTTTGTAAAATGCCTAATGTTTCGCCACTGCGTTGGTCTTCGAATTGCGCATAAGACAAGCCTAAAGAATGTTCTAAACCGTCGGAATACATTTGCGCACCAAGTTTCTGGGTAATTACATTCACAAAGTAATCCTGAAAATTTTTCGCAATTCTAGAAACAAATGCTACACTAATAGTACCGCATAATAAAAATCCAACTCCCCTGATATATTCTTCTTTTGTTAGTTCAGAAAACTTACTAGCATAATTATCAATTATATAACGAAACAATAAGGGATCTAAAAGTGAAAAACCTTGGTTAATAGCGGCCAAAAACAAAGCTAATACGCCTAATTTCCAATAGTTTTTTAAATAGGGATATAAAATTTTCATTAATTGAATTGAAGAAAGATGTTTAAACATCAAAAGTACGAAAATAGCTGAAGAATACCGCTATTTCGGTTTTATTAAATAAATTCTATTTTTGAATGGATGAAAAAAATAACATTGGCTTTGGGCATGCTATTGAATTTTAGCATACTTCAGGCTCAGGTTTTGATTAAAGTGGAAATGGATGAAGCAGTTATTGCTGCTAGAAAATTCCCATGGGCGCTTCAACTTATTGCGAATCAGGTGAGTGTTATAAGTGCAAAAGAAATTGCGCAAGCAAACCAGCCAAACACAGCCGATTTACTACAAAATTCAGGTCAAGTATTAGTACAAAAAAGTCAACAAGGTGGCGGAAGCCCTATTATGAGAGGCTTTGAAGCAAATAAAATTTTATTAGTAGTAGATGGCGTTCGCATGAACAATGCCATTTATCGTGCTGGCCATTTACAAAATAGCATTACCATAAATCAATTCAGTTTAGAAAAAATAGAAATTGTAAACGGTCCTGGATCTGTATTATATGGTAGTGATGCATTAGGTGGCGTGATTCATTTCTATACAAAATCTCCCGAATTTTCGAATAGTAAAAAAATATTGGTGAAAGGCAATGTGGCTAGCAGATACGCAACCACGAACAACGAAATAACCAATCAAGTTTCTTTAAGTGTGGCCAATAATAAATGGGGATCTTATACTTCTTATACGCAATCTGCTTTTGGCGATTTACGCCAGGGAGCCAATAGATCTGCGGCCATTGGCGATTTAGGTAAAAGGAACTTTTACCAAGGACGCATCAATGGCAAAGACACCATGCTAGTGAATGATAATCCAAATATCCAAAAAGGAAGCGCCTATCAACAATACGATTTGATTCAAAAAGTTGTTTGGAAACAAAACAAAAATGTGAGTCACGTGGTAAATTTTCAATTATCTAATAGCACTAATGTGCCTCGTTATGATCGATTAACGGAAACAAATAGTGCTGGTGTATTTAAAAGCGCAGAATGGTATTATGGCCCACAAAATAGATTGTTATTATCTTACCAAGCACAACTAAAACAAGGTAAGTTTTATGACCAAGGAAATATAACCCTTTCACATCAAGCAATTCAAGAGAGCCGTCACAATCGTGGCTGGAATAAAACGAACTTAAACCACCGAATCGAAAATGTAACGGTAAATGCTATCAATTTGGATTTTGAAAAAAAATATAAAAATCGCTTCGTTCGTTATGGATTAGAAAGTAATTTCAACGAGGTAAAATCTACCGCAAATGCCGAAAATATAATTACTGGAAGCCGAAGTGCTTTAGATACGCGCTATCCAGACGGAGGCTCAAGTACACGCTCGCATGCGATTTACCTTTCGGAAGAAATTTCGTTTGGTAAATTAGCAATATATGAAGGGGTAAGATATACTAACTCTCAACTTCGCGCCACTTTCAACGACCAAACATTTTTTTCCTTTCCATATAAAGAAATTACGCAAAACAATCAAAGCTTAGTAGCAGATGTAAGCGCATGCTATCGCACAAATAATAATTGGAAATTTAGCTTCTTAATATCTTCTGGCTTTAGAACACCTAATTTAGATGACTTAGCTAAGGTGTTTGAATCTACTAAAGGTGATACCATTGGGAATAGTACTACCATAGGTACTTTAATTGTGCCAAATAAAGATTTAAAACCAGAATTTGCTATTAATTATGAAATAGGATTAAGTAAAAAATGGTCAGTAGCTCAATTTAAAGTCAATACTTTCTTTACAGATTTAACCAATGCCATTGTAACACAAAACAGTACTTTTAATGGAAGCGCGTTAATACTATATGGTGATACCTTATGTAGAGTACAACAAAATGTAAACGCAGGAAAAGCCTATATATATGGTGTTTCAGCAAATATCGAACATCAATTAAAAGCTGGATTTAGTTTTTCTGCAAATGTAAATTATACCAAAGGTATGATTACAACTAATGAAATTGCGAGTCCGCTTGATCATATTTCCCCTATTTTTGGTAAAGCA
Source organism: uncultured bacterium (assembly GCA_903951325.1). Taxonomy (GTDB): domain Bacteria; phylum Bacteroidota; class Bacteroidia; order Sphingobacteriales; family Sphingobacteriaceae; genus CAIKLP01. Next base: position 16,375 of record CAJBBN010000040.1, on the reverse strand, counting down.
AGTTTAAACTACGATCACCAAAATTGGTCTGCTAGTTTTTATACCCTATTTAATGGTGCAAAAAAATTAAAAGATTATAACGTTGCTGGAGAAGATAATTTAATTTATGCTACAGCAAACGGTTTACCAGCTTGGCATACACTTAATTTAAGAGCAAATTATAAAGTAAATAAAAACATTGATTTACAAATGGCAATCGAAAATATTTCCGATAAAAATTACCGTGTATTTGGTTCAGGAATTTCTGCATCGGGCAGAAATGTATTATTTGCCATTAAAGGAAATTTTTAATTGAGCGGTTTATAATAAAAAAAGGCGCTTCGAGAAGCGCCTTTTTTTATGCATTTTGTTTTGCTGCAATTATTTCTTGATAGGCTGCATCCCAAAGTTGTATGCGCATTTCAAGCGAATCTATTACTGCTTTTGTTAATGCGGTCCATTTACTTTGGTCGTCGCCACATAATTGATCGGTCATGGCTATTGCTAAATGACTGTGATGATCGCCATCTATTTCAATATGTCTTTCTAAATAATATTTAAAAATTTCGGCTTTTTGAGATTCTTCTACCGAAAAATTATTAACCATACTTAAAAACATGGCTGGAATTAAATCTTCGCGGCCAAATGTAAAAACAGCTGCTTGTAAATAAGATTCGTTTGAATTGACAATCGAAAAAGTATGCTCCACAAATGAACGAATAGCATCCGGCACATTGGCATGTTCGAATGCTAAGGTTAAACTTTTATAAATTTTTAAATTATCGATAAAATCGTTGATTTGTTGTGTATTAGCGCCAGCTTGCTTCATAGCCGATAAGTATAATTCAAAATGACTGGTTCTATTCCCATTTTGATCTACATCCGACTCTTCTCCTACTACAATTTCGTTAATTAAAAAACGAGTGTCTGCATTACCAACTGGCAACCACGGTGTTTCTACACAGGTTAAATTAATTTGAAGTGATTTTAATAATGACATGAAATCCCAAACAGCAAATACATGGTATTTCATGAAAATTTGCAAGTCGGATAGATTATTTATTTCTTGGTATAAAGCATGTTGAATAATCTGCCCCCTAAGTGGTTCAATTTTTTGATTTAAAGTGTCGAAATGTGCATTCATGTTATTTTGTACAGTTTTTTAAACAAAGCAGTTCTGCTTGCATCGATTGAATCATTAAATCGATATTGCCAATGGCATAACCAGCAGAGATAAACTTTATTTGGTCTTTTGTATTAATCAACATCAATAAGGGGGCATTTGTTTTACTTTTTACCATTTTTAGGCTTTGTTGAACGGCAAATCCTGTATCTATTACAAATGAGGTATTTTCAGGAAAAAAAGCTAGGTATTTTTGCTTGATGTCTTGCAGTTTGCTTTCTTGGGGCAACAATACTAAGAGCGGAAATTGCATAGCCTGCCATTGCTGTTTTAAGGATTGTAGCTCTACAATGACATGCTTGGATGGTTCTGCTGGTAAATCTAAACACAATATGGCCAAGCCATTTGTATTTTTAAAACTCGCAATGCTTTTATATTGTTGATTGATTAACACTTGGTGTTTGGCATCTATACTGCCCAGCATTTTATTTTCAGCCTTAGGAATAAACAATTCCATTGGGAGAATTACCGATTGATTAGCCGTTAAAGTTACAGGATATATATTGCTACAAACAGTTCCATCGCTTAATCGATTGCCTGTAATAACGATATAGTTTCCTGGTGTTAATGATAGATTTGCAGGAAATTGTGCGAAGATGGGATTGTTTTCGAAATTAATAGTTTGTGCTATACCATTACTAATTTTAGCAATGCTAAAATTTAATCCGTATTGCAGTTCAATTGCAGCAGGGTTTTGGTAAATTAATTTAAGTGTAGCATTAGCAGCAATTTCATTACTTGTTTTTTCAAAATTAATTGTTTGCCAATTAAGCTGATCATTAGATTTTACTTGGACTTGAGCATATTCCGGATCAATGCGTGCCGGTATTCCAAAGCTCCTGCACATAGCCACAAATAAAATATTTCTCGATTGTATATCGGCATGTTTAAGTTGTATCACACCAATGGGGCTCATGGGTATATTATAATAATTGGCTTGCTTTTCGATTTGGATATTTTGTTGAAACCATTGCACTAAAAAAGAAATATCTGTTTTAGATTTTTGTTGAAATTGTGTGTCGAAATGTTGTTGAAAATAAGCTTTGTAGGCCGAAGACATTTCGTTTGCTATTCGAGGATTTAATACTGCTAACGAAGTACTATTATTTAAATGATCTAATAAAGTTAATAAAGAAATGTCTCTTAAATCTTTTTCTGATATTTGCTGAAGTAATTCAAATTTCCAATCTTGGTATTTACTGTAGCTGAGTAAAAATGCTTGAATAGTTTGGTAGTTTCCTGCCGATAAAGTAATAAACCGAACACTTTGTTCGACTGGTAAATTATTTTTTAATGCCCAATTTTTTATTTGAGCACTATCTGGGAAAGTACTTAATTGATTGGCTCTTAGCGAATCTTCTTGTTTTAATCTTTGCGATAGTTTAGTTTGGTTTGGATTAGCTGTTTTAGGTTCTTGATAGGTGTCTGCCGGAGGGGTAAAATGAGTACTCATAAAAACCGGTTTATTCGCAATTGACAAGAACAATGTATCGGTATTGGCTACTGTAATTTTTTGATAATAATAGGCATCCCCTTTGCTAGCCCAAATTAATAAATCGCCAAAGCCCGTTTCGAAATTACAAAAACCATTTTTATCGGTTAGTTGATTACTTAAACTATAAAACTCCGCATAGTTATACAGTTTAAAAGCCACATTCGCATTTTCAATTGGTTGATTTTGTTGATCAATAACTTGAACAACTATTTTTTTTGTTTTCGTATAATTTGATAAAACATTTATTTTGGTATACCAAGGCGTTTTTTCTAAAACCGCTTCGGGTCCTTGATAATCACCAAATACAGTGGTATTAACCAACATAGCCCTTTTAGATGGGCCCGTAAACCATCCTTTATTTAATTCCGCTTCGGGTTCGCAGGCGCCTAAATATTTCCATGTTCCATCTACCCATGCTTCTACCCAAGCATGGTTGTCGTCGCAATGCGCCCAACGGGGTGTATAACATTGACGAGCTGGAATACCAACCGAACGCAACGCAGTAACCAATAAAGTCGATTCTTCGCCGCACCTACCAAAAGTAGTTTTTACACAATTTAAAGGAGAGGAAGTACGATCGTCTGTAGAACGGTAAATAACTTTTTCGTGGCACCAGTGGTTCACCTCCAAAACGGCTGCTTCCATGGATAAGCCGGCTACCCTATCTTTGAGTGCTTGATAAAAAACTATACGAGCTGTATCTAGCGTTTCGGTATTCACTCTAATGGGCAATACAAAATGTCGGTAAATATTTTCCGGTATTTTTTCAGACCATGGCATGGTCAATTTTGCTTGTGCAGATGATTGTATATTTTTCAAATAAAATTCGCCATCGTAATCTGCTAAATCAGACAAGGGCATATACGCATATAAAAACTTCAAAGCCTCGTTTTCAAAAGGACTTAAGGATTTATTAAATACATGAAAGAGTGCCGAATCTTTATTTGTGCAGAGCGCTTTTTGCTTTTGAAACTGACTATCTACTTTCGCTAAAAAGTTGGCATCGGTAATTAAATGCATCTCGTTTTGGCAAGCCGAAGCTGCAAACATGCAATAAATCAAAAAAAATAAGATCCTAATACGCATATGATATATTTTAATATATACTAATTTCATCTACAAACAACCAAGCCTCACTCCCAGCCGCTTCGTGCCATTCGGGACATTTATCAACTTTTTTAGCAATCACTTTAATATAACGTGTGGCTGTATTTGACAAATCGAAGGTAAAGTTTTGCATACTTGTTTCGCTCACATTTTGAGGAAATTTATTCTCAATCACTTTGTATAATTTAAATTGAATGCCATCGCTCGAAGTATATAGGGAAACGCTTTCGGGAAATAAAATCCAAGAAGGCATACTTTGTAAAAAATGAGTTTGTATGCTGTTGATTTTTTTATTTTCTCCTAAGTCTATGATGGCTTCTAAATTATTTTGCTGAAACCCTAACCAAAGTCCATCATGAAAATCAATCGAACCAATGAGCCCGTCGACTAAGGAATTAGCGCCATTGGCTGCATAACTATCGCTAGGCTTAACTTTGATTGTACATGGCTTGGCGATGGCTTGGTGAATATCGAATTGACGGCTGAAGACTTCTAATTGATTGGTATCTGTTTGTTGTATCGCCGCTTTTAAAATGCCAGCTTGTTGTAATTGAATAGCTTTCTGATATGGCATAGCCTTTGGATTTCCAATTTGTGGCAGCGATTGATCTAAAGTATATAAGATTTTTAAATCGGCTTGGGCAGGAATTAATTCCACTTGAAAAGCTTTAGCCATTGGATTTGCTTGAATCGAAAAAGTGATGGCTTGTTTATCAAAACCATATTGAATACCCAATGCGGTTAAGCGAGGATAATGCGACTCCACTCTTTGATTGAATGCTTCAAAATTGCGGGGCATTGGATTGGTCCATAAAACTTCGGATAAAGCCAATAAGCGTGGAAATACTTTCGAATCGACTAAGTTTTGTGGTGCTTTTTCGGTCCACATATTACATTCTCCACCTAAAATATACTTTTCGTTTTCGGCCGAAATGCCTGCTGGTATTGGATTAAAACTATAAACTTTAGCTAAATCAATGGACTTTAAAGAATAATCAAAATAACAATGACTGGTTGGCGATACAATGGCATCGTGTTGCGAATTAACTGCAGCTATTGCACCTTCTACTCCTCTCCACGATTGCACCGTTGCATTAGGGGCTAAACCTCCTTCTAAAATTTCATCCCAACCAATTATTTTTTTACCATTCGTGTTGGCAAATTTCTCCATTCGTTTGATAAAATAACTTTGTAATTCGTGCGCATCTTTGAGTTTTTCGTTTTGCATTCTTAGTTGACAAGCTGCGCAATTTTCCCAACGATATTTAGGTGCTTCGTCTCCACCTATATGAATATATTTAGAAGGAAATAATGCAAACACTTCTGTTAATACATTTTCTAAAAAGATAAATGTGCTATCGCTACCTGCACAATAGATGTCTTTAAAAACACCCCAGGTATTTGCAACCGCAAGTGGTGCTTTAGTGCAAGAAAGCCCAGGATAAGCAGCAATAGCAGCCATAGAATGGCCTGGCATTTCGATTTCTGGAATAACTTCGATGTTTAATTTGGCAGCATAGGCCACCACTTCTTTGATGTCTGCTTGGGTATAAAATCCACCATAAATATTGCCTTCTTTTTCTTTTCTAAAAGCACCAACAGAGGTAAGTTTTGGATATTTTTTTATTTCTATTCGCCAAGCTTGATCTTCGGTTAAATGCCAATGAAATTTATTCATTTTGTAATAAGCTAATACATCTAGATAATGAAGTATAAAAGCTTTGTCCATGAAATGTCTACAACAATCTAAATTTAGTCCGCGCCAAGCAAATGTTGGATAATCAAAAATGCTTAAGCAGGGCAAAGACCAGGTGTTTAATGATTTCACAATCCCTTTATTTTCTATTGTTGCCGGCAATAATTGTCGGAGGGTTTGAAATCCGTAAAATACGCCGGCGATGCTCTTCCCAGTGATACTGATGCTTTTATTTTTAATAATTAATTGATAGGCTTCTGCACTCAGTTGCTTATTTTCAGAAGTATTAGCAACAAAATTACTTGCCACACCTAAGTAAATGACATTATTTTCGGGCGCATTTTTAGTAGCTATCTTAAAAGGTAAATGCGTTGCTTCTTGCAAAAAATGTTGCAAATAAAGTGCTGTGTTTTTTAATTCAGCATTGGCTTGGTCAAAAGCTATTTGCGTATGCTCATTAAAAAAAAATTGCCCTTCACTGCGTATTAATTGTTGTGGCGCAGGAATGATTTGAATTGCTATGGAGCTTTGTTGTGCAAGAATCCAAAGAGGCGAAATATTAATTATAAAAAATAAGACTATATATTTTTTCATCGGTAGATTATTTTTGATGTGGAATAAATGTGATTTTTTCGAATACGAGTTCTTGACCAGCTTTAGGTAACACTTTTAATTTGATGTCGTTAAACCCTTTGTTTATGGTTATTTGGCCTATGTATATTGGTTTGTACATATAAGCATTGGTATAGGTATAAGCCGTTCGGGCTGGAATTTCGAAAAGTAAATTACGCGTACTATCTATTTGTAAGTTAGCTGATATATTTCCTTTTAATTCGTTGGCACTTGCCGCTTTAATATATACGTCGTAAATTGTTGGTTTGGAAATCGAAAAATGCCATTGAATATTATTTAAAGCGTTTTGTTGATTCCATTTTTTTAATAACATTTTATCAAAATATTGCACCAACATATTTTCTTTTTTAGTCATCGGATCAAAGCTTGCTGTCTCTGGCAATAAGTCGATGGTTTGATTAGCAGCATATAAAGGGAATTGCGATTTTAATTCGGGTAGGCCTGCAGTCTCAACGGCAATAACGGTTGCAGCATCATCAATTTTAATTCCATTACAATCTATGATATATTGGTTGTTTGAAATATGATAGGGTAATTCTTTTTTAGATGCAAGATGGTAAACCTTGGTGATGTTATTTTTCAATAGTGGCATAGCCAATTGACGATTCGATGGCATTAAAAAAGCATGCAAATAAATGGTGTTTCCTTTAGTGGTACTTGCACCATAAAATGGTAATTGTTCGAAGATGCTGGCTTTGGTTCCATAAATGGCATTTCCATTTTCTTTTAACCATTTACCCATAGCCAATAATCTTTCTTGAAATTCGGATTGTATACTGCCATCGGGTTTAGGCCCTACATTGAGCAATAAGTTGCCTCCTTTTGAACAAATATCAACTAGCAATCGTATAAGGCCTCTAGCCGACTTAAACTCTGTACTGTATGGATCATAGCCCCAGCTATCGTTGATGGTATAACATAATTCCCAATTTACGGGTTTGCCATCTTCGCTTTTAAGTCCTGTTGCAGGCACTGCATTTTCGGGGGTTTTAAAATCTCCTTTTACATACCTACTCAATCGGTTATTGATTAAAATACTTGGATTTTTATCACGAATCATTTGATCGAGCGCTACACTTTCTAAACTATCGTGCGTATTTTCCCATTCACCATCAAACCACAATAATGAGGGTTGATAGCGATCGATTATTTCGGATACTTGATTTTTAAAAAATAGTTTATAGTTATTTGTATTTGCTAATTCCTTTGGTCGATTATCAAAATAGCGACGCGGTAAATAATCGGGATGATGCCAATCCATAACCGAATAATATACCCCAAAAGGCAAACCTTTCTTTTGTAAACAAGCTTCACTTAATTGCGCCAGAAAGTCAATGCTGTATGGGCTTTTAAAAGAATTGAAATCGGTATATTTTGATTGATACATCGAAAACCCTTCGTGGTGTTTAGCCGTAAAAACAAGGTATTTTGCACCAGCTTCCATAAATAATTGAACCCATTGATTGGCATTGAATTGGCTTGGTGCAAATTGGCTTTGTAGTTTTTCGTAATCGGCTGCTTGTATTTCGAAATGATTTTGCGCCCATTCGGTATAACCAATTTGCGCATACAATCCATAATGCACAAAAATGCCAAATTTAGCATCGTTATACCATTGCGAATTAACGGCTGTTTGTGCATTAGCTAAAAAGCTAAACAAAACAGAAAAAAATAAAATTAAAATTCTTTTTTTCATATTATTCAATAGCTATTTCGTCTGCAAAAATCCAGGAAGTGCCCCCAGCGCCTAAGTGCCAGCTTGGACATTGACCAATAGTTTTTGCGGTCATTTTTACGTACCTCACTTTAGTTACATTAAAACTTCTCACAAATGCATGAATTAATTTACTTGCATCCTCTTTTGCCGCATCATAATTAATTGCATCAAATGCTGTAAAATGCTGGCCGTCTGTTGAAATAGCATAAGACACCTCTTTAGGTAAAAAAATCCAAGAACCTTGGTCTTGCAAAAAGGTAGTCGCTATTTGTTTAATGTTTTTAATTTCTCCCAAATCTACCGTAGCAATTAAATCAACTCCTTCAAAACCTTGCCATGCGCCTGTTTGAAAGCTAGTCGTTCCAGTAATAAAATCAACTAAAGTTTGTGGACCCGAGGCAGCATATTGTGGCGCATATGGAAATTGCAATTGCACCGTTCGATGATCTATCATTTTAGTATGCAGCGACGCTACTGTTTTAGAAGGCAAAGCTTTTGGCGCAATGGCTAACATTTTAATAGGCGTTGTTTGATGAATATAAAAAGGTTTGCTATATAAATTTGATTTTACACTTGGCACATCTCCATTAAGGGTATAGTAAATACTAGCATTCGAACTCACACATTGCATAGCCACTAAAGTAGAATCATAAAAAGTTCGAGTGGCTTGTTTTATATAAGGCACAGCGGTAATCAATTGATCTTTTATGGAAGTTATATTATAATTTTCAACAGCCCATTTTTTATTGGCAGTATCAGCCATTTGAAATACAAGCGTACCTCCATTCATTATTGACTGATGCGAAATATGACTTTGATTGAATTCGCGTTGATTGAAAGTAGCAGACTGAATGTACTGAGCATAATCACCATTCTTTTTCGCTTTAATAATAAACTGCTTACCATTTTCTAAATGAATGGTTACTTCTTCAAACATGGGTGAACCAATTTCATAATTGGCTGAGCCTGGTGTAACCGGATACAGCCCCATAGCAGACCATACATACCAAGCAGACATTTGACCACAATCTTCGTTGCCGATTAAACCAGCAGGATTATTACGATACATTTCTTCTGAAATAACGCTAACTAAACTTTGTGTTTTCCATGGTTGCCCAGCAGCATTAAACAAATAAGCCATGTGATGACTTGGTTCGTTGCCATGTGCATATTGTCCTATTAATCCGGTGATGTCGGCTTGTACCCTTCCTGTAGTAGCGGAATCGGCCATGAACAAATCCATTAATTTTGTAGCAAATTTTTCTTTACCACCCATCAAATCCATTAATCCATTGATATCTTGAGGAACCATAAATAAATATTGCCAAGCATTTGCTTCGGTATAATTGAAATTAACTTCGTAAGGATTGAATGGACTAATCCATGAATTATTAATTCTTGCACGCATAAAACCACGCTCTTGATCAAAAACATTTTTATAATATTGCGCACGCTGAATAAAAATATCGTAATCGGCTTGATGCCCTAAGGCCTTTGCCATTTGGGCAATACACCAATCGTCGTAAGCGTATTCTAGCGTTTTTGAAACAGACTCCGAAGCAATATCTGCAGGTACAAATCCGTATTTTCGATAAGCATTTAAAGAAAGTTCGTTTTGATTCGCAGATTTTTTCATCGCTTCAAATGCTTTCTCTACATCATATTGACGAATTCCTTTGAGAAAGGCATCGGCAATAACCGAAACGGAATGATAACCAATCATACAATTGGTTTCGTTGCCAGCTAACTCCCATACTGGAAGCAAGCCACCTTGTTCGGCTTGTTGAATAAATGTTTGAATAAAATCATTGCTTCTCTTTTGATCTATCACTGTTAACAAAGGATGCGCTGCTCGATAAGTATCCCATAATGAAAAAACAGAATAATTATTGAATTCTTTGGATTGATGAATTTGCAAATCTCTTCCCCTGTATTGACCATCTACATCATTGTAAACATTAGGGCTGAGCATGGCATGGTACAAGGCGGTATAAAAAATCTTTTTTAATTTTACACGAGAATCTTTGATGGTAATTTTACCTAATTCTTTGTTCCAACTTGCGTTCACTTTAGCAAGTACTTTTTCAAAAGATTGGTTCGCAATTTCTGTTGCTAAATTGAGCCTAGCGCCTGCTTCACTTACCGCTGATATGCCAACCTTAACTTCTAGCGTTGAATTTTGATCTTGCTGAAAATTTATAAGTGATATGATATCATTACTTTGAATAGTTTCTCCAATTTTTACTATTTGTTGATTCGCTAATTGGATACTTTGAATAGGCTTGGAAAAACGCATCACAAAATAAACATGTTGATCATTCGCCCAAGCTTTGGAACGACGCATTCCTTCTATTTCATATGCATTGATTTGTTTTAAGCTTGATGCAATCACTTGATCGCGGTGTTTTAAGTTGAGTACCAAATTAACAGACGATTGATTTGGAAATTGGTAACGATGGTAGCCTGCTCTAGAAGTTGCGGTCAGTGCTACTTTAACTTGATTAGCTAATTGTACTTCATAAAAGCCCGCATGTGCCGACTCTGCTTGGTGACTAAATTTTTGCGCATAGGCATAATTTGATAAATCAACTGCCGCATTGGTACTAGGCATCAATAAAATATCACCGTAATCCGAAACACCTGTGCCGCTTAAATGCGTATGAGAAAAACCGTAAATAATACTATCATCGTAATGGTAACCGCCGCATCCATCCCATCCATCTAATCGAGTATCTGGGCTTAATTGCACCATGCCGAAAGGACTTGAAGCGCCTGGAAAGGTATGCCCGTGGCCTCCTGTGCCGATAAATGGATTGACCATACTTGCTAAATTTGTTGTTTGTTTTTGTGCCGAAGCCAACAAAATGGGGAAACAAAAAAAGTACAGGATAATTTTTTTCATGGGTATTTATTTTTTCGATTCTTTATTATAGATAAATTTGGTAGTCAATGGAATACTTTCCAAAGGCAGTAGCTGAGCGGGTTTGAAATAAATAATTTGTGTTTGATTGGGTAAAAGATCAAAATAATTATCAGAAAATTCGCCAGATATATTTGTAGCCAGTTGTACATTCTTTTTTAATGTTGGAGAAAGTAAAGTAATGGCTACTTGGTTGTTTTGCCTAGTTTGTTGCAGTTGGATGGTATCTTTTTTTAAGGCTAAATTTTTAACAGTATCAAAATAATAATATTGATCAATTATACTTCCATCGACTTTTTGAATGCTTGCTACAGCTACTAAATTTTGCAAGGAATGGTTAGAAACAATCGAAGCGATGGATTTATTTAATAGCATAGTAGCAGATTGTGGCGCCACCTTTAACAACTGATTGTTTTCCAAGATTTTTTTTCCAGTAAAATCCATTACCCGAAATTTAAATTGGACTTGCATTTCGTTTAGTGAATCACTCACTAAACAAACTTGTAAAGAATCCTGTTGTTTTTTGAATGCCAACATGTTGGTAGCAAAACATTTTTTTACAAAATAATAAGCTGCTTTTTTATCTTGATAATAATCGCTGCTCGACCAAGACACCACCGGCCAACAATCGTTGAACTGCCAATACAAAGTACCCATACAATATGGCATAGCCGAACGGTGCGCCTCTATTGCTATTTTTAAGCCCTCTGCTTGCAAAACTTGGCTCGTGTAAGTATATGTATCGAACTCCGAGGGCTTTTGATAGTACAAGCCCATTTGCTGATCTATGATTTGAAAACCTTTAGGATGTTTTTGATGCGCTTGCATAGTGCTCGAATTTAATTTTCGTTCGTTTAGGTTCGTAAATTTTTCGAGCGTGCTTTTACTTGGAAAAGATTGAAAGCCATACTCGGATACAAATCGACCTACTTTTTGTTGGTATTTTTCGAAAGGTTCTTCGCCCCACCAAACTCCCCAATAATGAATATCACCATATTGTAAACTTTCTTTTCTTCCCCAACCAAATTGAGGCGAAGATGGCCAATAAGCAATGCCATCGCTCAAGCTATCGATTACCGATGGAATAATTTGATGAAATATTTTTTGATAATCGGACCAAATTCGAATGGAATCTGTAGCGTTCATATTAAATTGTTTTTGCCAACCCCAATTAGACCATCCCTCTGCTACTTCGTTGTTACCACACCACAAAGCAATACAAGGATGGTTTCTTAATCGAATAAGTTGATCGGCAATTTCTTGTTTGACATTATTAGCAAAAGCCGCGTCTCCGGGTACTAAGCCACAAGCAAACATAAAATCTTGCCAAACTAATATTCCAGATTCGTCGCAGGCGTTATAAAACGCATCGCTCTCGTAGATGCCACCGCCCCAAACCCTTAACATATTGAAGTTTGCGGCTTTTGCTTGATGAATTAAAGTTTTAGTTTGCGCGCTACTTACCCGAGGTATAAAATTATCTTGCGGTATATAATTAGCACCTTTCATAAAAACAGACAGCCCATTTAATTTGAAATAAAAACTTTTGCCTTTTTGATCAGCTTGTTGAATGAGTTCGATTTTTCTCAAGCCTATGCGGGTGTTTTCTGAAATTTGATTATTTTTATTTTGCAAGTTAAATGTTAAATTTAATAAATTGGGTGCTCCCAAACCATTGCACCACCATAACTTGGGCTTGTTAATGGTAAAGGGAATATTAAAAAATTGCTGCCCTTTCATTAATTTTAATTCACTACTTGCATAAACTTGCTTGGTGATACTATCGATAATTTGATAGCTAACATTTTGTTCGACAAGACTATTGATACACACTTTTGCATTTAAGCAGGCCATTACGGTGTCTATTTGCAACTGCTGATATTGAATGTGTGCTATTTTTAATTGATCCCAGCAATGTAAATACACATTTTTACAGATACCTGCTGTAACCAAACGAGGGCCCCAATCCCAGCCAAATTGATAGGCTGCTTTACGGACCATGATTCTTTCATCTAATGGAATTTTAGGCTGTAGTTTTTCGTATGCAGAAGCTGCGATTTTTTCGCTGGATAAAAATTTTACCTGCAACTGATTATTACCTATTTTTAATTGCTTTCGAATATTGAATTTCCAAACACGAAACATATTATTAACACTTGCTATTACTTTTCCATTGATTGAAATTTCTGCATCAGTGTCTAAGCCTTCGAAAACTAAATCAATTTGCTGATAAGCCGCCATGGCTGGTGTCAATAAAATGGTGGTTTGGTAAAGCCATTCCTTTTGAGCTGGCCATTGTGCCTGCTGTTCGTTATTTAATAAATAGGGATCTGCAATTAATTGATGAGCTAATAAATCTTGGTGAATGGTACCCGGCACTTTAGCCTGCAGCCATTGCGAATCGGCATTATTGAATTCTTTAAAATACCATGGTGCTGCATTTGTTAAATCAACAATGGACTGTGCCTGCACATTTGCTAGGCTAACAATCGAAAGTAAAAAAAACAACATCGAGCCTAATTTACGCATGGCTTATGGTTGTTATTATTTTTTTGACCGCTCTTATTTTTATTTCGCTCGACACTACATTCACAAATCCTAAATCAGGACCAACATTAACTTGCATTTTACTTGGCACTTCTTCGCTTAATGAACAATGAATAATATTGGCTTTTGTTGTTTGTAAAATTGCTGTAACATTGTTTTCGTTGATACCAGCAGCGGGTATTATTTGAATACGATTGTTTGCTTGGGCTACTAAGTCGGTTAATTGCGTTAAACCCAACTCGGCCGTGCTTTTCAAACCAGAGGTTAAAACATAATCAAAGCCTAATTCGATTAGTTTTTCTAGTGCTACATTGGCTTGCCTTACAAAGTCGAAAGCACGATGAAAAGTAAGTTGCATCGGTTTTGCCATTGCGACTAATGCTGCACATCTTTTTTCATCTATGGTTGCATCGGCATTTAATATACCAAACACTACGCCAGCAAAACCCATTTGTTTGATTTTTAAAATTTCTTCTTGCATGATTTGAAACTCCGCATCAGAATACAAAAAATCACCTTCTCTTGGACGAACCAAAACATGCACCGGAATTGCAAACGCATGCTGCACCGCTTCGAGCAAAGCATGCGAAGGTGTTAATCCGCCAACTGCTAAAGCCGAACACAGTTCAATTCTGTCTGCACCAGCTAAACTAGCTGCTTGCGCAGAAGCAAAATTTGCAGCACAAATTTCGAGGAGTATGTTTTTCGGATTTCCCATTTTTTTCAAAATAAATATAAAAAAAAATTAGGAGAAATTAGGCTACAATACCTATTTAATAAGCCTTTTAGAAATAATATAGCAACAAAAAAGCCCCGTGTAAATACGAGGCTTTTTGTTTCTGCATAATAAGCATGGATCAAGGGAAAATACCAAGATTCATATATGATACAGCAATTTTATCAATGGCGCCCACAAAAGCGGCAGTTCTTAAACTGTCTACTTTTCTGTTAACTACTTTAATTTCACGCATTTCGTGGTATGAACGAATCATAGTGTCTTCTAAACCAGAGTTTACCAACTCTAATTCTGTTGGGCCTTTGATTACAGCTTTACGTTGATCTGCCGATAAGGTAACACCAGTTGCTTTTTCTATAGTATCTACGAAAGTTCTACTAGCGTTTTCTTCGTATCTTTTATCCATACGACCAAAAGCAACATGCGATAAGTTTTTCAACCATTCGAAGTAAGAAACCGTTACACCACCTGCATTACAATACATATCTGGAATAATGATACCACCTTTTTTGGTAAAGAACTCTTCTGCTTCTGGAGTAGTTGGACCATTTGCGCCTTCCGCAATAATTTTTGCTTTTATTTTAGAAATATTTGAGCTAGTAATTTGGTTTTCTAAAGCTGCTGGAATTAAAATATCACATTCTTGCTCTAAACCAATAGATGAATTTTTAAATTCTTTGGTTGCACCTTTGTAATTTAAAATAGAACCTGTTTTTTTACGGTGATTGAAAACTGCGTCTATATCTAATCCTTTTGGATTGTAAATAGCGCCTTCAAATTCACATAAACCAACAATAATTCCACCTGCTTCTTGGATAAATTTAGAAGCATAGAAACCAACGTTTCCTAAACCTTGTACAATTACTTTTTTACCTTCTAAGCCAACTGATAAGCCTAATTTTTTCATGTCTTCGCTTACGCTAACGCATTCACGAACTGCATAAAAAATACCTCTACCGGTTGCTTCTCTTCTACCATTGATACCCGATTGTGAAATTGGTTTACCCGTAACACAAGCACTAGCATCTAATGAACCTGGGTTCATAGCGGCATAGGTATCTACAATCCAAGACATTTCGCGTTCACCTGTTCCATAATCTGGAGCTGGTACATCGATGCCCGGACCAATGAAATTTTTCTTAATTAATTCTGAAGTATAACGACGGGTAATGTTTTCTAATTGATCGACAGTGTAATTTTTTGGATTAATTTTTACACCACCTTTTGCTCCACCAAATGGAACATTTACAACAGCACATTTGTAAGTCATTAAAGCAGCTAGTGCCATAACCTCATCTTCATTTACCATTTCGCTGTAACGAATACCACCCTTAGTTGGTAATTTGTGTTGAGAGTGTTCTACTCTCCACGCATCGATTACTTCGAATTGACCATTTCCTTTTCGAATCGGAAATTGAAAACGATAAACACTATTACATGTTTTAATTTGATTCAACAACCCTTGAGGGTGCGGAGTAAAGCGAGCTGCTTTATCGAAAAACGAACATACATCTCCGAAGAAATGTACTTCTGGTTCAGCTTTTTTTGCTTTTACGGTTTTAGCCATAAATAAATAAATCTAGTTAATGATAGGTTTTTGTTTTGTTTGAATAAATTATGGAGCAAATGTTTGATTAATAATTAGGATTAGCAAATTATTTATGCTCTTTTTCTAATTTAGAGAGTCTTTTATCTATTGAAAAAAGATAAATCGCTAAGCCAATGAATACTACAGAAATAGTTCCTATGACAACATAGATTTTCCCGGAGCTTCTGAGTAAATCTGCCATTTCTACTGGTGCTGCTGTTGGTTCTTGCGCAAATGCCCATTGTACCACAAAGGTCAATAAACATAAAATAAAGATTTTTTTCATTGTAAAGTATTAGTTTTCAAGTATTTGATTAGTAATTTCCAATAAACGAACCCTGATTTGCATCACCCAAACGCCCATTAATATCCATCCAATAACTGCAGGATAAAATACCATGCGCATTTGATTGTCCATATCGTATTTATTGAAACCTGGATTTCCGCCATTACCAGGATGCAAAGAATCGGTTAAACGAGGTAATATAAAGAGTAATACGATCATGACAGGAAAGGCGAAAACACTATATACAGCAGATATTTTAGCTCTTTTTTGTGCTTCGTCTAATGAACCTCTTAATACAAAATAGGCTAAGTAAACCAACATGCCTATTGCAGCACTGTTTTGTTTAGGATCGTTACTCCAAGCTTCTCCCCAGGTATATTTAGCCCAAAGCATACCTGTTAATAAACCCAATACGCCTAAAAACAAACCCACGTTTGCGGCTTCTACCGCTATGTTATCGTGGTGCTCATTACCCGATGATAAATATT
>CAJBBN010000039.1 GCA_903951325.1 uncultured bacterium | reverse complement strand
CATTTTATCTCTCATATTCGTTTGAGTTTATTGAATATCATTGCAGCCTTTGCAGCTTTTTATTTATTGGCCAAAAATAACTGGAGAAAACTTTCTTTGACTAATCTGTTTTATTTAATGGCAGGTATTTGGTTGTTTATTTTCAATGGAATTATGGGCGTGAGAATGGCTGTCTTAGTTTTAATTATATTGTTGTTTTTAGCTAGTTTTTATTTAGTCTTTCGACATAAGAAAATCGGGCTATCTATTACGCTTTTTTTAATAACAATTATCTTTCCAATTGTTTCTTATTATACATTACCTGGCATAAAGGAGTCGACGCGAGATGCATTGTGGGAATATAAAGTATATCAAGAAACACGCGATGCAAATGGGGGATCAAATGCACAAAGATTTGTATACTGGAATATAGCTTGGGATATTTTTAAAACCGCTCCGGTTATGGGTATCGGCACAGGAGATGTAGCCGATGCATTCAACAGTTACTATCTTGCGCATCCTAATTTACTACAGCAGCAGTACCAACACAGAACACATAATCAATACTTGACTTTCTTATTAACATTTGGTGTTATTGGATTTATATTATTTATGCTAGTGGTTTTTTACCCATTATTTTATAAGCGCAAATACTTAGATTATTTTTATATCGTATTCTTTATTGCATTTGCGCTTTCGCTGCTTACCGAAGATACGCTCGAAACGCAAGCTGGCGTAACCTTTTATGCTTTGTTCAATTGCTTGTTTTTATTTGCAAAACCGGAAGAGTATTTAGATTAAATATATGCATACGCCAAACTATAATTATCCAATTCAGAATTTTAAGCGGGCTAACACACCGAGTGCAAAATTTTCTATTGCGATACCTACATGGAATAACTTGGCCTATTTACAATTATGCATTGCCAGTATTTTAAAAAATTCAACTTACCAGCACCAAATAATTGTTCATGTCAACGAAGGAACAGACGGAACATTGGAATGGGTAAAAGCACAAACAAATATCGATTATACTTATAGTGAAAATAATGTGGGGGTCTGCTACGCTTTAAACAATTGCCGTTCACTACTCAGCACAGATTATTTTTTATACATGAACGACGACATGTATGCATGCCCCGAATGGGATAAATATTTGGACGAAGAAATAGCCGCTATTGGCCATCATCAATTTTTTATATCAGCAACATCTATTGAGCCCCAAGCCCAAAGTAATTGTATGATAGAAAAAAATTACGGTACCGATTTAGCATCATTTCAAGAAGATAAATTATTGGCCGAATATGCTGGTTTGCCTATGCATGATTGGCAAGGCGCTACATGGCCACCAAACATTGTACATAAAGATATTTGGGACGCAGTGGGTGGTTATAGCAATGAGTTTTCTCCGGGCATGTATTCCGACCCAGATTTTTCAATGAAATTATGGTTAGCGGGCATTCGATATTTTAAAGGAGTAAACAAAAGCAGAGTCTATCACTTTGGCTCAAAATCTGTGAAACGGGTTACTAAAAATCCGGGCTATCATAAATTTATTGCTAAATGGAAAATGACCAATAGCACGCTTTCAAAATATTATTTACGAAGAGGCGAAAAATTTGATGGACCTTTATTAGAAGCGCATATACCCATGACTGCTAAAATTAAGAATTGGCTTAAACTACAATTTTAAAATTATTTTGCAGCGTTCCAAAGCTGTTGCAGCTTTGCATATTTCAAATGCATTGCTTTAGCTGAGTAAATACAAATGGTCCAGCCTGCTTTCCCATCTAAAAATCCACGCTTAAAAATATAGTCTGTTAAAAATCGATTGATTGGTTTAATGTATAAATTATATACACTTGATTTTTTTTGTTGATCAAATAAATCTTTAGCGGCGATGCTGCTAAATTTTTCTGTTTGATTGCGGTGATCTTCGATAGTGTAAAACGAATAGTGCAAAAGATCACCTTTTAAAAATCCAAGATTCGCTTGACTATTCAATTCTAGGGTTTCATGTAATGCCGGACCGCCCCATTTCGCGAAATTTTTATCAAATAACCTAATTTTTGGATCGGGATACCAGCCACAATAATTAATCCATGTGCCGCAATAATTGGTGCGGCGATTTAGTTGATAAGCCTGATGAGATGAATTTTGCATGCTGAGAATTATAGCGGCAGAAAGTTCTGCGCTCAATGCTTCGTCGGCATCTAATGATAAAATAAATCTGTTTTTAGTTTGTTCGTTTGCAAAATTCTTTTGTACAGCATAAGAAATAAATTCTTTTTGATACACTTTAGCCCCAAAACTTTCTGCTATAGCAACAGTCTCGTCGGTTGAATGGGAATCTACTAAAATAATTTCATCGGCAATATTTTTTACAGACGCTAAACAGCGTTCAATATTTCTAGCTTCGTTATAAGTAATAATTACGACGGATATTTTTTCCATTGTTTTATTATTTAATGATTCGGTAATTTTTATATTCTCCAATTCTCCAACCCGTTAGATTTTCTATATAGCCAGCTAATTGGTGTTTCAATTTCATTTTTTTAATAGTTGGATCAACTGCAAATTCCCAATTGATGGCTGCAATTCTATTTTTCATAACAGCAGGATGGCTTTCTGTAAAGCGTTTCAGGCCATCTACATTCGAATAATCAAAGGCAGTTACCTTAGGAATATTTTTTTCAACCCATTGATCGCTATGCCAAAGTTTATTAAATGTTTCTGCTTTTGCTTGTTGTTTTTCTGGATGTTTAACCCATCCGTAATGATAAACGGCAGCTGCAATTTTTTTAACATTTAGTTTTCGGTTGTCTATCCTAAATCCTTGAGCATCTCTAAAAGATGTAATTTTTTTATTGTTTCTAATAATTCTAATTTCATTTCTATACCATTTTCTTGCCGTCCCGATAAAATCATAAGAGCCATAAAAATGAAGGTAATTTAAAAGTAATCCTTCTATCTTTTTGTTAGGAAGATTCAATTCCATTGCTTCTTTTATAATGGGCAGGTATTTTTCGTGAACGCATTCATCTCCTTGAATATAAAAACACCAATCGCTATCGCTAGCAACGGCTGCAAAAGCTTTATCTGTCTCCACTGCTAATACCCTTCCGCCTGCTCTTAATGTGTCGTCCCAAACGGTTGGAATAATTTTTATTTTAGGAGAATTAATACTGTTAATTAAGGCAGTGGTTTGGTCGTCAGAATGGCCTATGGCTACAATAAATTCATCGCAGATAGGAAGTATGGAAGTAATGGCTTCTACAATAGGATAATCGTATAAAATGGCATTTCTGATAAAAGTAAAACCACTAACTTTCATAAATTTAGGTGTTGGCTATTTAATTTTGTTTATTTGTGGCTAATTTAGTTAAATCAATGACTAATTGGATCGAAATATTAGAGAAAATAAAATTAGCAGATTATCGTGCTTTGGCTCGTGCCATTACTGGCGTTGAAAATGAGCTCGATGGCTATTTACCATTTCTATCTGAACTAAAAATAAATCAAGAAATTCCAATAGTAGGTATTACTGGCCCACCAGGTGCGGGTAAAAGCACGCTAGTAAATGGATTGATTACTGAATATTCAAAATTAGGAAAACGCGTTGCAGTTTTAGCAATTGATCCAACTTCTCCATTTAATTTTGGTTCTTTATTAGGTGATCGAATTCGCATGAGCAGTCATTTTTTAGAAGAGAATGTATTCATTAGATCTTTGGCTACTCGTGGTGCATTAGGTGGCTTGTCTGCCAAAACAATTGAGATTTGTGATGTGCTCAGAGCTTTTCCTTTTGACATGATATTGGTAGAAACAGTTGGCGTTGGACAATCGGAAATTGAAATTGTTGGATTGGCCGACACCACGGTGTTGGTGCTAGTTCCAGAGGCTGGAGACGAAATTCAAGGCATTAAATCTGGTATCATGGAGATCGCAGATATTTTTGTAGTCAACAAAGCAGATCGCGCGGGTGCCGATGCATTTGCAAATAATATTCAAAAAATAATTCACGAGAAAAATAGTGAGGAACTATCGCCAGCGGTAATTAAAACAATCGCTTCCAAAAATGAAGGCATCGACGAATTGGTTCAATTAATTGCGGAGCATAAAACGAAAAAGACTGCCGAAAAAAAATATTTATTATTAGCAGAAAAAGCTTATCGCCTCATTCAAAATAAACGCATGAAGGATATAAATAAAACAGCGCTCTTGGCCGATATTCAAGCCGCAAGCGCTGTTCCTGGATTTAATTTATATCAGTTTATCACCAATTATTAAATCATTTATTATTTTAATCTTTCGTTGATATCTAAACGGTGTTTTCTTGCAGTATCTTTTGCAATATCATAACCCGCATCCATGTGTCTTATCACGCCCATTGCAGGGTCGTTATGTAAAACTCTTTTAATTCTTACGGCTGCTTCGTCGGTACCATCGGCTAAGATAACCATGCCTGCATGTATCGAGTAGCCAATACCTACACCGCCACCATGGTGTAAAGAAACCCAACTAGCGCCGCCTGCGGTATTAATTAAAGCATTTAAAATTGGCCAATCTGCAACGGCATCCGAACCATCTAACATCGCTTCTGTTTCTCTATTTGGTGAAGCAACAGATCCGGTATCTAAATGATCTCTACCAATTACAAGGGGTGCCTTAACTTTTCCTTCAGCCACTAATTTATTAAATGCCAAACCTGCAATTTCTCTTTCACCTTGTCCGAGCCAACAAATTCTCGCAGGTAATCCTTGAAAGGCAATTCTTTCTTGCGCCATCTTTATCCATCTGGCCAATTCTTTGTTTTCCGGAAATAATTCTAAAATTAATTTATCGGTTTCGTAGATATCTTGCGGATCGCCAGATAGTGCAGCCCAACGGAATGGTCCTTTTCCTTCGCAAAATAATGGGCGAATATAAGCTGGAACAAATCCCGGAAAATCAAATGCATTTTTAACGCCGGCTTCTAATGCTCTTCCTCTTAAATTATTTCCATAATCGAAAGTAACAGCACCTTTGCTTTGCATTTCAATCATTAGATTGATATGATGCGCCATGGTTACATAAGATTCTTTGATGTATTCGTTTGGATTATTTTCTCTGAGATCCTTTGCATCAGCAACGCTCAAGCCTTGTGGGAAGTAACCCACTAGCGGATCGTGTGCAGAGGTTTGATCGGTTAAAACTTCTGGAATAACATTTCTTGCTAACATGCGCTCTAATAAATCAACCGCATTACAAACTACCCCAATAGAAATTGCTTCTTTATTTTGTTTTGCTAAAATGGCCCTATCAATCGCTTCATCAATATCATGAATTATTAAATCAATGTATCTTGTTTCGATTCTTTTTTGAATGCGCCACTCTTCAACTTCTGCTGCTAAACATACACCTTCGTTCATGGTAATGGCTAAAGGTTGTGCGCCACCCATTCCACCTAAACCAGCGGTAACAGAAATAGTTCCTTTTAATGTGCCACCAAAATGTTTGCGTGCAACGGCTGCAAATGTTTCAAATGTTCCTTGAACAATTCCTTGTGATCCTATGTATATCCAAGATCCAGCGGTCATTTGACCGTACATCATAAGGCCTTTATCTTCTAATTCGTTGAAGTATTCGAAGGTTGCCCATTTAGGTACTATTTGCGAATTAGAAATAATAACCCTAGGTGCATCTTTATGTGTAGGTAATATACCGACCGGTTTACCAGATTGAATCAATAATGTTTCATCATCATTTAAATCTTTCAAAGCTTTTACAATTAAATAAAATGCTTCGGGATTTCTTGCAGCTTTACCTCGGCCACCGTATACTATTAAATCTTCTGGACGCTCTGCAACCTCGGGATCTAAATTATTCAATAGCATTCTTAAAGCCGCTTCT
>CAJBBN010000038.1 GCA_903951325.1 uncultured bacterium | reverse complement strand
GCACACAAAAATAGAATATTTTAGGGATAAAAAAATTATGAAATCATTTATTAATGTAAAATTAACCTAAAACTTTTATTTTAAAGTTAAGTAAATGATATTCAGTATTTTAAGCCTAAATTTCCTTTTTAGAACGGAAGCGAATCATCTGCTCCGTCTGCAGTTCCAATATTAAAAGCGGGTGGTTCTGTTGGCATGGGTGCTGCAGATGCACTAGCACCGGCTCCCGCGCCCACGCGCTCTAGTCTCCAAGCAACCACATTAGTGATATAATCTAACTCGCCTGTTTTACGAGTAAACTGGCGTCCTGTTAAATTAAAAGAAACTTTAATTTGCTCGCCGATTTGATACCCATCTACTAAACTGCATTTATCTTGATTCAATTGGAATTTTACATGTTGTAAATATCCATTGTCATCTATTTCCACTACAAATTCTCTTTTTTTGAATCGCTCTGTAACTTGTTGCGGATCAAAAATTTCATGTAATTTTCCTTGTGTTTCTAAAGCCATCTTTTTTTTATTTTTTGATTAATTTTTTATGATTTTGCGACTGGTGCTGCTGCTAAAATTTCGGGAGAAACACCTTCGGCATATTGTTCAAAATTCTTGATAAATTTTTGAGCTAATTCATTTGCCTTTTGATCGTAATCTGCTGCGTTGCTCCAAGTATTTCTTGGATTTAAAATTTCTGAAGGTACATTTGGACACGTAGTTGGCATTTGCAATCCAAAAACTGGATGCTGCTCAAACCCTACGCCAGCAAGTGCTCCGTTCAATGCTGCAGTAATCATTGCGCGTGTATAACTTAATTTCATTCTTGAGCCAGTGCCATAAGCACCTCCGGTCCAGCCGGTATTCACTAACCAAACATTCACTTGGTTTTCTTTCATTTTCTTACCCAACATTTCTGCATATTTTGCAGGGTGTAATGGTAAAAATACTTTTCCAAAACATGCAGAGAAAGTGGTTTGTGGTTCTGTAACTCCTGCTTCTGTTCCTGCTACTTTTGCAGTATAACCAGAAATAAAATGATACATCGCTTGGCCTGCATCTAACTTTGAAATAGGTGGCAAAACGCCATATGCATCACAGGTTAAAAAGAAAATATTTTTAGGATTGCTTGCGATAGAAGGTTCTACTGCATTCGCTATGTGATTGATTGGATAAGCAACTCGCGTGTTTTCTGTTTTAGAAATATTAGAAAAATCTACCGTGCTAGTTTCCTCGTAACAAACAATATTTTCTAGCAAAGCGCCAAATTTAATGGCTTCCCAAATTTCTGGTTCTTTTTCTTTGGTTAAGTCTACACACTTTGCATAACATCCGCCTTCTAAATTAAATACGGTATCTGTTGCCCATCCGTGTTCGTCGTCGCCAATTAATCCTCTATTAGGATCGGCAGATAAAGTAGTTTTACCTGTACCCGATAAACCAAAGAAAATAGCCGTGTCGCCATCTTTGCCAATGTTTGCAGAACAATGCATCGACAATACATTTTTATCATGTGGTAAAACAAAATTTAACACCCCGAAAATTCCTTTTTTAATTTCCCCTGTATAACCGGTTCCGCCAATTAAAATAATTTTTTTGGTAAAATTTAAAATGGCGAAGTTGTGTTGGCGTGTTCCATCAATGGCTGGATCGGCTTTAAAACCGGGTGCGTTAACGATGGTCCACTCTGGCGAAAAGTTTAATACTTCTTCTTTTGTAGGGCGCAAAAATAAATTATTTGCAAAAATATTATGATACGCTTGCTCGGTAACTACACGAATATTCGTACGAAATTTTGGATCCGCACACGCATAAGCATCTCTCACAAAAATTTCTTTGCCTGCTAAGTATGCGCAAACTCTATGGTATAATAAATCAAATTTTTGACTGTCAAATGGAATGTTTACATCTCCCCACCAAACTGCATTTTCGGTAATGGCGTCTTTAACAATAAATCTGTCTTTTGGTGATCTTCCGGTAAACTCGCCAGTGTCTGCAGCTAATGCGCCAGAATCAACTAGTCTGCCTTCGCCTCTAACAATTGCCTCTTCCACTAATTCTGCGGGTGTCATATTCCAATAAGCCGCCGCAACATTTCCTAATCCTAAAGTAGCAACACTTGCATTGCTTGCTCTCAATCCAAATTCATTATTCATTTAATGCTGTTTTTCGATGTTAATAGATACATAAATAGGTGGCGCAAATTACTAAAAACAATGTTTATCCGCCAATTCTTTTTACTTTATAGCCTTCTGCTTGCAGTATTTGAATGATTTTTTCTCTGAAATCTCCTTGAATGATAATTTCACCATCTTTTACCGTACCACCTACGCCACATTTCGATTTTAATTTTTTGCCCAAATCAAGTAGGTCGGAGCCTAAACCAACAAAACCAGTAATTAAAGTTACCGCCTTGCCCGCTCTTTGCTTTTTATCTAATTGTACGCGTAAGTCTTGTTGGTTGTTTGCAGGTGTACTACTTGTTTCTTTCGATTCTTGTTGAAATTCGAAATCTGGGTTGGTAGAATACATAATGCCACCACTGCTATTTTTTTTTGACATGTTATGGAACAATTACATTTATAGCCTTAGCTAAAATTTGAATTTGAATATTTTCTGTGACCAATTTTGGTTCTCCATCTAAATGAATTACATTGTTGTTACGATTAATTAATATCGATTTTCCTTGTAAACTAATTAAGTATTTTGACTGGTCGGCTGTCTTCAAAAACATTCGCAGCGCCAACAATGGCATTAAGTATAATGGAAATGGTTTTACAATTACTAAATCTAATAAGCCGTCTTGTAATTCAGCCCGAGGTGCTATGTGAGCCTCGTTCCCGTATTGGCTAGAATTGGCCACACTTAAAATAAAAGCTTCTTCTTCTAGTGTTTTTCCGTCAATAATAATTTTGTAGTTTTTACTGCGGTAATTTTTTAATTCACTAAAAGTAGCTTTAACATAACCTAGCAAACCTCTGTTTTTATCCTTTGCAAAAACATGACTAATATGCGCATCAAATCCCATGCCCGACATATTGAAAAAATAATGTTCATTCAGTTTTGCGGCATCAATTTTAGCTGTTTTAAATTGATTGATTAATTTAACAGCTTGAATGGTATTCATTGGAATTTTTAAAGACCTTGCCAAACCATTACCAGAACCATAAGGTATAATGGCTAAGGTACATGTATTACCTATTAATGCCGAACCAATTTCGTTGATGGTACCGTCTCCTCCAACAGCAACAACTATCTCCGCGCCATTTAATATGGCTGCTTTAGTTAATTCGTAGGCGTGTTTTTCACTTTCGGTTTGAATAAGTTCATACTCAAATTTTGATGCGTTTAAATGACTGGAAATTACTTTAGAGAAATGATTTTTGTTTTTCCCTCCAGCAATTGGATTAATGATGAATACTATTTTTATCTTCAATTGTTTGGTACTTGTTTTCTATTAATGCGTCATTAAACTGTTGTATATATGCCGCTGTAAATTCTTTCATTTTATTCTCTTTCGCATCTATATTGTTGCGCAAATTATTTTTTAAATAAGGGTCTATTTGATAATTATAAAAAGACAGTGTTTGATTTTCTGCAAACTGTAAAACATGAGTAGAATCAATGGTTTGATAGACTCCATCTCTATAGTTTATGACGTATGGATATTGTTTTTTTCGCAAGGCGCTTTCTCCAAAAGCCATAAATGGATGATCGAAATGAAGGTGATCTAATATAGTCGGCATAATATCTATTTGCTGAGCTACTTGAGTTGATTTGCCGATTAAATTTTTACTCGAAGGGTCGAATAAAATAATGGGGATTTGATAATAAGCTACCTTGGTATCATAAGCAATGGCATCGGCATCTGGTGTATGATCGGGCACAATTACAAATAAGGTGTTGGTATACCAGTTTTTGGTTTTTGCATATTCAAAGAATTTCTTCAAAGCTAAATCGGTATACCTAAAGCTCTTTTGCTTCGCGGTTGCCATCTCTGCAAAATCATTTTTACGAGTTTCTGGCAAATCGTATGGTGGATGAGAGGACAAAGAAAATATTCCGGCCATAAATGGTTTCGGTAAAGAGCCCAGCTCATGCGATACATATTCAAAATAAGGCTCGTCATAAATGCCCCAATGTCCGTCATAATCGGCTATAGTAGGGTATTCGTTCATGCCAAAATAATTATCAAAGCCTGCTTTTTTTGCAAATGCATCAAAATTCATAGAACCATTAATGCCCCCGTGGTAAAATGCAGTATAATACCCTTTCTCTTTTAATAAATTAGGAAGGCTGCTTAATTCATTGTTTTGATAAACTGTATTGATATAAGATTCGTTTAACAAAGAGGGTAAAGAAGCGAAAATACTTGGCAGGGCTTCGTTCGATTTTTTGCCATTTGCAAATGCATGTTCCAATAAATAGCTTTCTGCAATTAGACTATCTAAAAACGGCGCACAAGTTTTTTGATGACTCATTGTACCGATGTATTCGTTGGAGAAACTTTCTAATATAATTACGACTACATTTTTTTTATCAAAAACAAATTTGCTTGTATAGTCTCTTTGTGTATTGAAAATTTTATTTGCTTGCGTTTCCGAAAAATAATTTTTTCGACTTAATGGTTTTTTATTGATGCTTTGGAAAATGGTAAATGGGGTATTTAATACCAAAGATGCATTGTTAGGGTTACCATAGTAAGACGCAGCAATCATTTGCAGGGGCTTGGTTTGAAGGCCTCCACGCATACCAATGACGGCGATACCAAGAAAGATAAAAGAAGCAACTGTTTTTAAAACATAGAATTTCTTTTTTTCTTTTTGCGCATTTGCATTTATTTTATCGTAGCCTTTTATTAAAAAATAAATTAAAAACCCGGTAATTAAAAT
>CAJBBN010000037.1 GCA_903951325.1 uncultured bacterium | reverse complement strand
TGCTAAGGCAGCAGCGCCAGCTAATACAGCCGATGATTTAAAGAAGTTTGCAATGGTTTTATCTTTAATAGCATAAATAAATTGCACAATTACATAAATGCCAATGGCCATGGCTAAGTAATAACTCATTTGGTAGTGATTGGCTTTTATTTGTAAAGCCAATGCCAATGCAGTAACAGTTGCGCCTTTTAATAATTCGTTTCGATAGGCCAAAATAATACCCGCAATGGTTGGGGCAAACAAACCAATTACAATCGCTTTGTTGGTATGGCCTGCCGCAATAATGGCAAAGTTATAAGAGGAGAATGTAAAGGCTACGGCGCCCATTACACTAAGCCAAACATTCATTTTTAAGGTTCGCAATAAAATAAAGAAACCAACTAAGTATAAAAATATGGTGTTAATTGGGTTAGGTAATATCAAATTGTACCAATCCATTAGTTTTCCGGCAATATTTGATGGGTAACCTAACCACATTAAGTAAGTTGGCATTCCGCAAAACATCGAATTACTCCACAATGCATAGTTGCCAGTAGTCTCTTTATAATGTCTAATTTCGGTAAATCCACCTTTTAAGTTCTCGACATCACTTTGTTTTATTACCTTACCTTCTAAAATAGGGCTGAAATAAAGATAACTGATTGCGAAAAAGACGATAATTGCGAGAAATACGTTTTGGTTTCTCTTAAAGAATGATTGGTTTTCCATTGCGTTTTGAATTGAACTTTCCAAATGTACAAAATTGATTTTGTGATTTTCAATATCTTAGCGCTACAATTGCTTGTATAAACATGCTTAAAATATATTCTAACATACCCAGTGCGCGCTTTGCCTACATTTCGAAATTCTTGCTCGAAACGGTATTGGGTATTGATTTTAAGCATATTAGCCATTTATCCGAATTCGATCCAGCTCAAGATCAACTCTTAAATTACAGCAATCAGCGCAGCAGCTTTAACGAGCTTTACCTCGCGCCCCATGGCTTGCTTTCCGAAACCGAGATTCGAACGCTCGATATTGAAGTAAAAAACGACCAGGCTTTGCCTTACTTTTTTCCAAGCAATAACAGCGATTGGCATTTCGATATTTTTGCAGCTGCATTTTATTTATTGAGTCGTTACGAAGAATATTTACCTAATCAAGCCGATACGCATGGGCGATTTGCAGCCGAAAATTCTTTGGCCTATCGCGCCCAATTTTTACAGCAACCATTAATAGACGAATGGGCTATGGCTTTTGCCAGCGGATTAAAAAAAATATTTCCAACGCTTTCCTTTAGAGAAAATCATTTTCAGGTAGCCTGTACCATCGACATTGATCAAGTATTTAGAACTAAAGGAAAAAGTAATAGTCGATTTATCAAATCTGTTTTGGGTAGTTTATTAAAAGCCGATTTTAAAGATATAAAAAATAAAATGGCGGTTCGTAGTTTAAAAATAGACGACCCTTTTGACCAATACGATCGATTAGAAAAAATTCATCGTAATATAAATTGGAAAGCCATTTATTTTATTTTGTTTGCTGATAAAAATACCAAGCAAGATATCAATTTAGAAATTACGCAAGCCGATTTTTTGCAACGAATCAAAAGGCTCTCGCATACTGCAGACATTGGCATTCACCCATCATACCAATCCAATCAAAATCCCGAAATCATGCAGTCGGAGCGATTTAATTTATCGCAAGTCATTCAAAAAAATATCAATAGTTCGCGTCAGCATTATTTAAAAATGCAAATACCGAATACTTATTACGATTTAATAAAAATTGGTATTCTGCACGATTATACCATGGGCTATGCCAGTCAAATTGGATTTAGGGCAAGCACTTGCAGACCCTTTCCTTTTTTTGATTTGCAAGCCAACGAAATTACTTTTTTAACCTTGCATCCATTTTGTTTAATGGATACTACCTTTCATGCTTATTTAAAATATACACCCGAACAATCTTTAGCAGCAGCTAAACAATTATTGCAATCGGTGCAAGCAGTAAAGGGCGTTTTTTGCACGCTTTGGCACAACGAGTCGATGAGCGGTTACCAAGAATGGAAG
This sequence comes from uncultured bacterium, assembly GCA_903951325.1. Taxonomy (GTDB): domain Bacteria; phylum Bacteroidota; class Bacteroidia; order Sphingobacteriales; family Sphingobacteriaceae; genus CAIKLP01. The sequence continues at coordinate 5,287 of CAJBBN010000037.1, read as the reverse complement.
GGCTGGGAAAATGTGTACGAAGATTTAATGAATAGTATTTATGTCTAAAAAATACCAACATTTATTTTTCGACCTAGACCATACCCTCTGGGATTTTGATACCAATGCCAAAGAAACTTTGATCGAATTGTTTGATCGTTATGAATTGGCGCAACATGGTTTATTTGAAGTGCAAGATTTTATCAGTTTATATACCGAAAACAACCATGCCTTATGGCGGGCTTATCATTTAGGCGAAATTTCTAAAGAAGCACTACGCGACACGCGTTTCAAAAAAACATTTCGAGAATTGGGATTGCCCGAAGCGCTTATTCCCTTGCAATTCGAAGAAGATTATGTAAAAGAAAGCCCACATAAAACCAATTTATTTGCGGGTGCGCACGAAGTATTGCAAGCTTTGCAGCCGCATTACCAAATGCATATTATCACCAATGGTTTTCAAGAATCTTCTGAATTAAAATTAACTAAATCGAATTTAAAACCTTATTTCAAAGAAATTTTTGTGTCGGAAGTGATAGGTAAATACAAACCCGACATCGCTTTGTTTCAGCATGCTTTGGCCGTTGCGGGTTGCGAGGCAAAAGATGCCATCATGATTGGCGATAGTTTAGAGGCCGATATTTTAGGGGCCAAAAATGCGGGCATCGACCAAATATATTTTAACCCACATTTACAAGCCCACAGTGTAGATTGTAATTACGAAATCGCCCATCTTTCCGAATTGCTCGGCATTCTTGCATAATTTCTTAATATTGAATTAACGATTGCATGACATGCGTGCTTTATTTTTGTATTAAAATAAGGTTATGCAAGTTATCGTTCTATCGGCAAGTATTCTTTTCTTAATTATTGGCTATTTCGCACCTTTCGAGGTTGTTTTAGAAGAAGAGCAAGACTAAGCTATGCCTAAAAGACCAGTAGAGATTGTCGTATTATCTGATATTCATTTAGGTACTTACGGTTGTCATTCCAAAGAATTGCTTCGCTATTTAAAGAGCATTGATCCCAAAATGATTATTCTTAATGGCGATATTATCGACATCTGGCAATTCAATAAAAGTTATTTTCCCGAATCACATTTAAAAGTACTAAGGCGTTTTCTTAAATATGTGAGTGCCGATATTCCGGTTTATTATTTAACGGGTAATCATGATGAAATGCTGCGCAAATTTGCCGATTTCGAAATGGGCTCTCTTAAATTGCAAAATAAATTGGTCTTAGAATTAGACGGTAAAAAAGCATGGTTTTTTCATGGCGATGTTTTTGATGTGACCATGCAATATTCTAAATGGCTTGCAAAGCTTGGCGCTATTGGTTATGACAGCTTAATCATGCTCAATACCTTCATTAATTATTTCTTAACCAAGTTCGGAAAAGAGAAAATGAGTTTATCGCAAAAGATTAAAGCGAGTGTAAAAAACGCGGTTAAGTTTATTAATGATTTTGAAAATACCGCAGCCGAAATTGCCATCGAAAAAGAATTTGATTATGTAATTTGCGGACACATTCACCAAGCCGAAAAAAAATTATACAGCAACGAAAAAGGTAGCGTTACCTATTTAAATTCTGGCGATTGGGTAGAAAGTTTAACCGCCTTAGAATACAACGATAAGAGCTGGAGTATTTACCAGTTTAGAGAAGATCAGTCTGCAGAGCTACACGACGAAGAATCCTTTATCAATTTAGCTTCCAAACTAGATGTAAGATCTTTATACAATTCTTTGATTGCAAAAGCAGAATAATTCTTACATTTAAGTATGGCTCGAAAATTAAAAATATTGTACGCAATACAAGGCACCGGCAACGGGCATGTGAGCCGCGCCCGCGATTTTATACCTTATTTGCAACAGCATTTTGAGCTCGATATTTTAATCAGCGGCACACAAGTAGATGTCGCTTTACCACATCAAATAAAATATAGAAAAAAAGGAGCTAGTTTTATTTTTGGAAAAAATGGAGGAGTAGATTATTGGAAAACTATTAATAGTTTAAGTCCTATTACTTTTCTAAAAGATTTATTCACTTTGCCTATTGCGCAATACGATTTAGTGATCAATGATTTTGAGCCTTTAAGTGCATGGGCTGCTAAAAGAAAAAATATTCCAGTAATTGCGCTCAGTCATCAGGCTTCTTTTTTGTCTGATAAAACACCAAGGCCAACACAAGCCGATAACTTTACCGAGTTTTTATTTCAACAATACGCACCCAGTAATTTTCAAATTGCTTTTCATTTTGAATCGTATGATAGTTTTATTAATACACCCATTATTCGAAAAGAAATACGCAGCTTAAAAACCAGTAACGACGGGCATTACACGGTTTACTTGCCTGCTTATCAGCACGAATTTTTAGTTAATTATTTGAGTAAATGGCCACAAATTAAATGGCAAGTTTTTGCTAAAAATTTAAAGCAAGCTTATCAAATTGAAAACATAAAAGTTTGCCCAGTGCAAAACGAAAGCTTTAATAATAGTTTAGCATCTTGTGCGGGCTTGCTTACTGGCGGCGGATTCGAAGCACCTGCCGAAGCATTATTCTTAGGTAAAAAAGTTTTTTCGGTTCCAATGAAAGGACAATACGAACAAATTTGTAATGCAGAGGCACTACATAAAATGGGTATACCCGTGGTGCATGAGCTCGATGATTCCGCAGAAATTATACTCGATAAGTGGCTTGAGGCTGCTCATGGGCCCAAAATTACTTTTCCCGACAATGTAGAGCAGGTAGTTGCCCAACTTCTTAACTTAATCTCAAAAACCGCTTTAGTTTAGTTAATTCTCTTATTTTTACCACATGAAGCGAATATTTTTGCTTTTCGTGGTTTTAATTATTTCAGGCCTGCTACACAACAGTATGGCGCAGCAATTAACTTTTGCCAATACCGATAAATCTTTCAAGCGCATGTATTCGAAAGTTATTGGGCAAAATGAGCAAGGTTATTTTATCCTTAAAAGCAATTATCCTTTTAACAATAAACAAAATCAATTGCGTTTGCGCGATAATAATATTGCCATTAGTTTATTGAATAAAAATCTTTCGCTTGTTTGGAATTTAAATGTGCAATTGCCCGACCCAACGGCCGACATACAAGACATTCAGTTTTTATCAGATAGTTTATTTTTATTTTATACCAGCATCAATAAAGTAAATAGTACCAGCGATTTATACGCGATTAAATTAGATATTAAAAAAGGGGAGTTGAATGCAGCGCCTACTAAATTAGTTTCTATTGCCTTCGATAGAAAATCAAATCGTGGGGTATATTATATTCAGCAAAGTAAAAATGGCAAACTGTTTTCGACCATGTACAAACAACCCGCTGGCGAAAACGATAAAATGGCTATTGATGTACATGTGTTTCAATCAGACTTAAATTTGGTTTGGCATCAAAATTATCCAACCGAATTTTTTGATGGGGTATTACTCCTCAATGACTTTAAATTAGGCAATGACAGCGCTTTGTATTTTTTAACATCTTTAGATTTAGCAAAGAAAACCCTGCGCAATCGTAATTTTAATTTAAGCATTGCCAGCCCACAATCAACTACTTTATTAAATATTCCAATCAATCAAGACAAATTATTCTTGAACGATTTGCACATGGAAATTGATGAATTAAATGGCAAATTGGTATTTGCTGGTTTTTATTCCGAAATGAATAGCACTTCATCGGCTGGTATTTTTACCGCTACTTTTTTAGTCGATAGTCAAAAGTTTAGTAAAAATACCGAAAGCTTTAAAGCTAAATTTTTAAATGAATTTGTAGCCGAACGAACAGTTAATCGTGGCACCGAACTCATTAATTATTTTATTGATCGTTTGGTTTTACGTTCCGATGGCGGCGTCATATTAGTAGCCGAATCTAATTATGTAACCGAGTCGACCAATTACAATTCCTATTATCAAATGTATACCACTAGTTATACTTACCATTACGATAATGTATTGTTGTTTTCTATACAACCAAACGGAAAAATAGACTGGGAACAAATCATCAGAAAAAATCAAGTATCAGATGACGATGCTGCTTTTTATTCTTCTTATACCATGGCTGTAGATGCCGATCGTATTTATTTTGTGTACAATAAATCTATTAAAAAAGCTTCGGAGCTTGCGGCCTTTTCGGTTAGTAACAAAGGGCTTTCAGACGAAAAAATTATTGCTAAAGAGAATGAAAATATATTATTGATGCCTGCCGGTGCAAAGCAAATTGCAGCAGATCAACTATTGGTACCTTGTTTGGTAAAAAGTAAATTAAACTTAGTTCGCGTTAGCTTTTAATATGATTAAATTATTAAAAAACATTTCTCCCGCTTCCATACTTATTTTATTTATAGTGATGGTGCTATTGCGCGTACCTTATTTTTTGTTTGGTAATCCAATGCCGCCAGTTTATTATAACGACCCCATTTCAAAATTACTTTTCAATCACTTACACTTTATAACTAATCATATTTTATTGAATGGTTTAATAACCGCCATATTGCATTTAATCATTGCCTTGTGGATCAATAAAGTGGCCATCGATTTTAATTTATTATTTAGAAAAAGTTATTTACCCGCTTTCTTCTTTGTGATTATTAGTAGTTTGTATGTCGAGTTTTTTACGCTCGATGCAGTAACATTTACACTAGTTTTTCAGCTACTGGTTTTGCAGCGTTTATTTACTTTGTATAAGACCAATAATGCCTTATCTATTGCCTTTGATAGCGGCATCTATATTGCCATTGCTTCTTTAATTTACTTGTCAATTTTACCTTGGATATTTATTGTGTTTATTGCCTTACTCACTTTTAGAAAGTTTGATAGCCGAGATTATTTAAGTGCCATCGTAGGTATGATCATTCCTTTTTCGATGTTGGCTTTTTATTATTATTGGAATAATAATATGCCGGGCTTTTATGAATTCTTTAAACCCATTCAAACAAATGGCATTAAACTTACTATGTTTACTAATCGTGCCGATTATTTACCTTTAATACCTTTAGTGCTTACTATATTATTGGCAGGTCATCGCTTGGTCGAAAACTTTTATAAAAATATAGTACATGTGCGTAAATGCTTTCAAGTGTTGGCGGCTAATATACTCGTGGTGCTATTTTCATTTTATATTCGTCCGAGTTTTGGCATCCATCATTTTTTATTGTTAGCCATGCCTTTATCTATTTTACTTTCCTATTATTTTTTGATAACCACCAATAAGCGCATTGCCGAGACTTTAATTTGGTTATTTTTTGCTACCAGCATTGTTTTTCAATTGCTTCGATAGCAAAATTCCTTATCTTTG
>CAJBBN010000036.1 GCA_903951325.1 uncultured bacterium | reverse complement strand
TGCGAAGTTGAGTTAGCCGTAATCGAAAGAGATACTACTGTATTAAAAAATATCGTTCAAAAATTCCCTCGTATTCCATATGCCGATGCCGTTAAAATGATTAAAGGCGAACTAGATGTAAATGGAAAAAATTCGATTATAACATTAGAAGAAGATTTAGCAAAAGTAAGTGCCCGCATCGACGAAATCAATGCAGAAATTGTAGATAGAGAAACAAAAATTGCTACGCCAGGATTAAAAAAAGGCGAAGTAAATTTCCATGTTGGTAAAGTGGCTAGTTTAAGAGAGGAATTAAAAGATTGCGAAGAAAATCAAAAAAATATTCCGCAGTGGTTACAGTCTGCGCGTAATTTTAAAGATGGAGAAGATTTTGGCGGTTCTGACGAAACGGTATTAACCAGATTATTCGATACGCCAATTATGGTTTATGATTGGCCACATGAAGTAAAAGCATTTTACTTAAAGCGCTCAAACGATAGTCGTTATGCCAAAGGAGTAGATGTATTAGCACCCGAAGGTTATGGCGAAATTGTAGGTGGTGGCGAAAGAGAAACCGACAAAGACCTATTAATTTCTAAAATAAAAGAGCATGATTTACCTATGGAGGCCTTCGAATGGTATTTAGACCTGAGAAGATATGGTTCGGTTCCTCATGCCGGCTTTGGATTAGGTTTAGAAAGATTGGTTGCCTGGGTTTGTAAACTTCCACATGTGCGCGAATCGATTCCATTCCCTAGAATGTACGGTCGACTTTTACCATAAATTGAAGATTTTGGACAAAAACGAGCAGAAAATGCCAACTTTTGATCAAAATCAAGCCAAAAATGGTCAAAAATTGCAAAAATGACCAAACGCATTTATTCCATTTTAAATGCAAAATAAAATTGCTTAACAAAAAAAGCTTAGCTATATTTGCATCCTTGTTTTACATAAGGCCAGCAGCATATTTTTAGCAAAAGCCCATTGGTTTAACATCAAAAATTAGATAAAATACAAAGAAATGAAACGTACATTCCAACCATCACAAAGAAAAAGAAGAAACAAACACGGTTTCAGAGAAAGAATGTCTTCTGCAAACGGACGTAGAGTTTTAGCTTCAAGAAGAGCTAAAGGAAGAAAAAGATTAACAGTTTCTGACGAAGGAAAGCATAAGAGATAGTAAATTTCGGTGAGCAGCAAGATTGTGGCGCTTAACATCGATTCATTCGATTATTAAACCCCTATCGTGCATTACCAAATGAAAAAATATACTTTTACAAAAGAAGAACGGTTGTGTAGTCAAAAGCAAATTGAATTGCTTTTCAACAACAGTTCTTCTTTTATTTTATACCCATTTCGATTTGTTTGGACCAGCCAAGTACTTGCAGACGCTCCTTATCCTGCAGAAATAGCCATTTCGGTTCCCAAAAAAAGATTCAAAAGAGCAGTTGATCGTAATAAAATCAAAAGACTCATTCGCGAGGCTTATCGCAAAAATAAAGGCGAATTATTCTATCCTTTCTTAAGTCAACAACATATTAAACTTTCTTTTATTCTTATTTATGTAAGTAACGAGCTTTTTACTGCGGTAGATATGGAAAAAAAGTTAAATTTATGTTTAAATAAATTCATCAAAGAATATGCTAAAGTTGCTGAGTAGTTTAGTGCTTGGTTTTTTCAGATTATACCAAATATTAATCTCCCCTATTTTACCTAATGCTTGCCGTTACACGCCAACCTGTTCGGAATACGGTATTCAAGCAGTGAGAAAATATGGCGCCATTAAAGGCACGCGTTTAGCTTTAAAAAGAATAGCCAGTTGTAATCCATGGGGTGGACATGGACACGATCCTTTAAAATAATTCCTATGCAAAAAATAAAAAAGAAAATTATCATCCTTTCTATTTCGCTCAGTGCTATTTTTTCTTTGGCCTTTGTCGATAATTATTTTGAGATTTCTAAAAACTTAGATATCATGACCACTGCATACAGAGAATTAAATATGTATTACGTTGATGATATAGATGCCGCAAAGTTAATGAGAACAGGCATTGAAGCAATGGTAGAATCTTTAGATCCTTACACTAATTATATTTCTGAATCTGAAATTGAAGATTATAGATTCATGACGACCGGACAATATGGAGGTGTAGGTGCTAGTATTTTTACCAGAAACAACTATGTAGAAATTAAAGAAGTGTACGAAGGATTTGCAGCGCAAAAAGCAGGTTTAAAAGCCGGTGATATTTTAATGGAAATTGATGGTAAATCTGTTAAAGGAAAAAACACCAGCGAGGTAAGTAAGTTTTTAAAAGGCCAATCAGGCAGCACAATAAAAGTTTTATTCAAAAGACCTAGCGAAACAAAACCGCAAACCATAACCTTATCTCGAGAAGAAATACAAATAGACAATGTTCCTTATTATGGCATGATTAGCCCAAGCATTGGCTACATTCAATTAAAAGGCTTTACGCAAGATGCTACTAAAGAAGTAAAAAATGCGCTCCTTGCTTTAAAACAAAATGTTGGTCTTAAAGGCGTAATATTAGACGTTAGAGGAAATCCTGGCGGGCTCTTGCACGAAGCAGTCGGCATCGCAAATATATTTGTACCCAAAGGAGAATTAGTAGTGAATACTAAAGGCAAAGCCAAAGAAGGCGAAAAAAAATATTTTACTATTAATGATGCCATTGATCCAACAATTCCTTTAGCAGTTTTAACAAACAGTAGTTCTGCCTCTGCCTCCGAAATTGTATCGGGCGTTATGCAAGACCTAGATAGAGGCGTAATTGTAGGTCAACGCACTTTTGGAAAAGGTTTAGTGCAAACCACTCGCCCATTAACTTATAATTCACAATTAAAAATTACCACTGCTAAATATTATATCCCTAGCGGCAGGTGCATTCAAGCTTTAGATTATACCCATCGAAACGAAGATGGCAGCGTAGGTAAAATTCCAGATTCCTTAATCAAAGCCTATAAAACAAAATCGGGCCGAAAAGTATTTGATGGCGGAGGTGTTGCACCAGATTTTTCGATGCCAGTAAACAATTATAGTAATATTACCAATAGCCTATTGAGTAAACATTTGCTGTTTGATTTTGCTACCGACTATACAAGCAAACATACTAAAATTAAGCCTTCTGGAGAATTTCATCTTTCAAGCGAAGATTACCTTTCCTTCGAAAACTTTTTAAAAGATAAAGACTTTGATTATAGTACGAGCAGCGAAAAACTCTTAGAAGATTATAAAAAAGCAGCAACCAAAGAAAATTATTTTGATGCTGTTGCAGAAGATTATCAAAAATTAAAAATAAAATTAAGCCACGATAAATCGGCAGATTTAAAAAGATATCAACAAGAAATTACCACATTAATAGAACAAGAAATTGCGAGCAGGTATTATTTCCAAAAAGGTAGGACGCAACAACAATTAGCAACCGATCCAGAAGTAATTAAAGCGATGAATATATTATTAGATAACGAAACTTATCACAATACCTTAAAGAACTAATTTATGACAACAGAAATTATTACGCTTTTAATTCTGGGAGGCATAGGCGGCTTACTAGCCGGCATGTTGGGCATTGGCGGCGGTATTATTTATGTTTTGTTATTTAGCCATTATTTACCTTTAACTGGTATGCCAAGCCATTTAATTGTTCCAGCAATTGTGGCCAACTCTATGTTTGCTATTTTCTTTGCAGGCATTGGTGGTAGCTATAAGCATTATAAAAATAAAAATTTTCATCCCAAGCAAATTTTAATTATTGGTTTGGCTGCATCTATTGCGAGTATTTTTTTTAGTCAATTAATTATCAATGGCACTTGGTATACCAAAGAAAAATTTACCTACTTGTTTATTTTATTACTCTTATTTATTGCCTTTAGAATATTAAAAAATAAAAAGGCAGACCAAGTATTGCTCAAGGAAAAATCGAGCACGAAAGGATTTCTCTTCACAGGCTTATTTTCGGGAACAATTGCCGCATTTTCGGGCATTGGAGGCGGTGTGCTTATTGTACCCATTCTTACCGACATCATGAAAATTCCCATTAAAAAAGCAACCGCTATTTCATTAGGAGTGATCAGTATTATGGCATTTTTTATGAGTGCCTATGCCATGGTTTTTTCTAAAGTAAGTATTCAAATTACCGCTCCCCATTTTGGATTAGTTGTTTATAGTTT
>CAJBBN010000035.1 GCA_903951325.1 uncultured bacterium | reverse complement strand
CGAAGTTCTGGCCAAAAAGTAGTTATGGTGGCATAGAAAATTATCCAAAAGAAGACGCCTCATTAAACAATGATGTAATGGTGTGTTGTACTAATTGGGATTTAGCATGTCATGAACCAAAAAACTTTAGCATTGGAGCTAAAGACCATAATGTAGAAGGGCAAACCTATACACTTCATCGTTGGGATCATTGGTACAAAGCGCTAACGGCTAAAATACCAGTTGCAAATCAAGAATTGTTTGGTGGCGATTATTACTATTATGAAATAGATTGGCAACCCGAAAAAATTGTTTGGCGCATAGGAAAAGAGAAAAACAATATGCGTATTATTTGTATCATGAATAAAGACATAAGTGCTATTCCTAATAATCAAATGAATGCCATTGTAACACAAGAGTGGCATAATCAAGAATGGTGGCCAACTGCTCCATTTAAACAAAACTTTATCCCATTCCCAAAAAATGATGTTGTTGGAAAAATACTTGAATTAGAGATAGAGTAAAATTATGGTTTTTAGTAGTTTGACATTTTTACTTTACTTTTTTCCAATTTTTTTGGTTGTATATTTTTTTGCAATTAAAAAATTGAAAAACCCTGTTCTCCTCCTTTCAAGTATCCTTTTTTATTCATGGGGCGCGCCTAAATTTATTTTGGCAATATTACTAACTACCACCATAGACTTCTATCTTGAAACTTACGCGTTGCGCATATCCTACTGAAAATAAGCAGCAAAAAAACAAGGCTAAAAAAAGGCTAAGCGCATTGGTGTTTTTCATGGTATTTAGGCTAATATTTTGCAGATCAATCCGTATATTCGTAGCTAATATCGCTAAAATCGATCATTTTATTATAAACGTTCAATTTCTGCAATATTATTAGCTAATTCAAGGGTTTTAATATTTATTTTTCCAAATATGAAGATTGCAGTTGTAGGAACAGGATATGTAGGATTGGTTACGGGAACCTGTTTAGCCGAAGTGGGTATTCAGGTAACTTGTGTAGACATCGATGAAAAAAAGATTGCGGGCTTAAAAGCAGGCATCATGCCAATTTATGAACCGGGTTTAGAAGAGATGGTGACGCGTAATTTTCAAAAAGGGAAATTAAATTTTTCTACTTCTTTGAAAGAGGCGATTGTGGATTGTGATGTGGCATTTATTGCGGTGGGTACGCCTCCGGGAGAAGATGGCAGCGCCGATTTAAAATATGTTTTAGGCGTGGCCAAAGAAATTGGCACACACATGAATAATTATTTAGTACTAGTTACTAAAAGTACTGTGCCTGTAGGAACCGCTAATTTAGTGCGTGCTACCGTTCAACAAGCTATTCAAGATAGAAACGAAAATTTGGAATTTGATGTGGCTTCTAATCCCGAATTTTTAAAACAGGGTGCGGCGGTCGACGATTTTTTAAAGCCCGATAGAATAGTGATTGGTGTTGCTTCTCCCAGAGCAGAAGAGGTATTAAAAAAATTATACAAACCTTTTGTTTTAAATGGACATCCCATTATTTCTATGGATATTCCATCGGCCGAAATGACTAAATACGCTGCGAATGCAATGTTAGCGACCAAAATTTCTTTCATGAACGACATTGCAAATTTATGCGAAATTATGGGAGCCGATGTAAACATGGTGCGCCGTGGCATTGGCTCAGATCCTCGCATAGGTAATAAATTTATTTACCCTGGTATTGGTTATGGAGGATCTTGTTTTCCAAAAGATGTAAAAGCATTAATTAAAACCGCATACGACAATGGCTACCATATGGGCGTACTCAAAGCGGTGGAAGAAGTAAATGATAAACAAAAATCTGTTTTATTCGATAAAGTGATGCGTCATTTTGATGGCAATATTAAAGGCAAAACTTTTGGCATGTGGGGTTTATCTTTTAAACCAAAAACCGATGACATGCGCGAAGCACCTTCTTTAGTAATTATCGAAAAATTATTGGCGCAAGGGGCAATTGTAAAAGTACACGATCCCATTGCCATGAATGAAGCAAAACATATTTTAGGTGATCAAGTGATTTTCTGTGAGCAGCAAGAACAGGCCATTGCTAGTGCAGATGCTCTCTTGGTAGTGACCGAATGGGCCGATTACCGCGCGCCAGATTTAAGCGAATTAAAAGCAAGTTTAGCAAAGCCACTCATTTTTGATGGCCGTAATATTTGTGATGCAAGCGAAATGCGCGAGCATGGATTTACCTATTATGGAATTGGAATAAATTAATTATGAAATCATAAAGAGTATTAATTACCGGTGCAGCAGGATTTTTAGGTTCTCATCTTTG
>CAJBBN010000034.1 GCA_903951325.1 uncultured bacterium | reverse complement strand
TTGGCACCTAAAGCAATAAGGGGTAGGGTTAGGGCATCGTCGCCAGAAATAACCATAAACTCTTTGGGCTTATGTTTAAGAATGCTCATGATTTGGTCCATATTACCCGAGGCCTCTTTAATGCCCGCAATATTTTTTTCTTTTGCTAAACGCAAAGTAGTTTCGACACTCATGTTAGTACCTGTTCTGCCTGGTACATTATATAAAATAACAGGAAGCGGTGCATTTTTAGCCACCATTTGGTAATGTTTAACAATGCCTTCTTGATTGGGCTTGTTATAATACGGTGCAACAGATAAAATAGCAGTGTATCCTTTTTTATCAAAAGATTTCAAGGTTTCTATTACTTCTAAAGTGTTATTGCCACCAATACCCGCTACTAAAGGCACTCTACCAGCTACTGTTTTTGCAGTAAATGCAAAGATTTCTTTTTTCTCTTCTTTAGATAGTGCAACAGATTCGCCCGTTGTACCCATTGGTACTAGGTAATCTACTTTATTTGCAATTAAGCTATTAATGAGTTTTTGGTAGCTTTTAAAATCGATGCTGCCATCTTTGTGAAATGGCGTAACCATTGCCACACCGGTACCTATTAATTTTGAAATCATTTTTTTAATTGTTGAAGGTAATGGTTTAATTGATCTATGAAAGTTTGCATTTGATCGCCTTTGTCGTCTATCATAAAGTCGAAGGCGGCAATGGCGTTGGTGTTGAATTTTCCTATGCGCAATTTTGCGCTAGATAAAGAAGAGATATAATTCAAACTAAATTGATTGCTATAATTTAAACTAATCAGCATATCAAAATGCTGTTTGTAAAAACTTTTAATAGCTGCTAATTTTGGTCTATGAAAAAAATCAAAATCGTTTGCAAAAATATAATTAGGATTGATGCTTGTGTCTTTATGATTTTTCTTGTAATCTTTAATGTCAATCAGGCCAATATAACTTACTTGTTTGCCTTTTTTTTCTAAATCTTGAATATATTGATGCGCGGTATCGATATCACTTTGGTTATGCGCAGCAAACAGAACGCCTATGGTATGGGCATCACTAAACATCACTGTTTCGCGGGGTACAAGTCTGTTCAGCAAATTACGCTTTAGCGTTCTGCGTGCAAAAAAATGACTGATTTGGCGATATAGTTTTTTCATGTGCTCTTACAAAGGTAAGTTTTTTATTAATGTGAAGAGTTCTTCGTCGGAAATGATTTTAATGCCTAATTCGGTTGCTTTTTGAAGTTTACTAGGCCCCATATTATCGCCAGCCACTAAATAATTTAATTTACTAGATATGCTACTGCTTATTTTACCGCCATTGGCTTCAATTTTTTCTTTTAATTCTTCTCTCGAAAAATTACTAAATACGCCAGAAATTACAAAGCTCAATCCTTTTAAACTCGCTCCCTCCACGATTTTTTCAATGCTACTGCTTTCAAAATTTAATCCAGCATGCTTGAGTTTATTGATTTGTTGCACTTGGGCAGGATTGCTAAAATATTGCAATACACTTTCTGCAATGCGTTCGCCAATTTCATCAACTAAAATAAGACTTTCGAAATCTGCTTGCATCAAGGCATCTATTGTGCGGAAATGAGCCGCTAGTTTTTTAGCCACTGTTTCGCCAACATAGCGAATACCTAAACCAAATAAAACTTTTTCGAAGGCATTTTTTTTCGAGCTTTCTATTCCAGCAATAATATTATCGACCGATTTTTCTGCAAAGCGATCGAGTGCCAACATGGCTGTTTTTTTATTTTTTAATTCGTAAATATCTGCAATGGTTAAAATTAAACCTGCTTTATATAATTGTTCAATAGTTTCGTCGCCTAGGCCATCAATATTCATTGCTTTTCGAGCGGTAAAGTGCTGCATTTTTCCTATCACTTGTGGGCTACAGCCTAATTCGTTCGGGCAGTAATGATGAGCTTCTCCTGCTTTGCGAATAAGCGGGGTATGGCATTCTGGGCACTGAGTGATATAAGTAATTTTCTGCGCAAATAAATCGCGTTTACTTTTATTCACTTCAATAATTTTAGGAATAATTTCG
>CAJBBN010000033.1 GCA_903951325.1 uncultured bacterium | reverse complement strand
GGTTTACATATTGTGGCGCATAAAAATTAAAAGCAATAAAGCCCGCAAGTAAAGTAATCACCATCTGCGCAATAGAAGAAATAAAATTAATGAGCACACCTTTGAGTCTATTGCCTTCTGATAAATATAAAATGCGGCCGCCATAATCGCCAATATTATTTGGGGTAAATATGCCAATGCTCATGCCTGCAAGCACCGATGCAATGGCACGCCTAAGTGAAATCTTTTCTAATTTACTTGCAGCAAAACGCCATTTACTCGATTCTAAAAAAACATTCAAGGGCATCAATGCAAATACCAATACTAATAGATATAGCTTTTGGCCAGATTGTATTTGAGCGGTAATTTGCCCCATATTTTCCAGGGCATTTCTGTGCATTAATTCAATTGCGATGTAGGCAATTGTTAAGAGCAGTATGCTAACTTTGAGTAGGTTTACTAAAAGCTTCTTGTATCTTTGTAGAAATAGTTTCACTTATACAAAATAACGAAAATTATCAGCAATTGAGAGATCAAATAATTTTAGGGGTCGATCCAGGAACAGCCGTTACTGGATATGGAATTATTCAAGTGAGCGGTTCTGCTATCACACTGATCAAACATGGCGTAATTGAAACAGGCAAGGGCGACGATCACCCTATGAAATTAAAAGTAATTTTTGAAGGCATACTTGCTATTATAGATCAATATAATCCAGATGAGCTCGCTATTGAAGCGCCTTTTTTTGGAAAAAACGTGCAATCCATGTTAAAGTTAGGCAGAGCGCAAGGCGTATCTATGGCAGCCGCACTTTACCGAAATATTCCAATTACAGAATATTCTCCCAAAAAAATAAAACAATCCATTACCGGAAATGGCAACGCCTCAAAAGAGCAAGTGGCTGCCATGTTGCAACAATTATTAAAGTTTAAAAATGACGCGCTGTTTTTAGACGCTACAGACGGATTGGCTGCTGCGGTTTGTCATTATTTACAAAATAATATTGGAGGCAAGAGCGGCGAGAAAAAACATACTGGTTGGAAAGCATTCTTAGCAGACAACCCTAGCAAGTTACATGCTAGCAAAACAAGTACTAAAGAGAAATAGCCGCGCTTATTATTTCGACTAACTGCAAGTATTCTTCTTGGGTAAAAGTTAACCTTGGATTACTAAAGTTCATGTCTTGCACGGTGTTCATCGGAATTAAATGCACATGCGCGTGTGGCACTTCTAGGCCAATCACTGCCACGCCTACTTTCTTGCAAGGAATTACTTGCTTAATGCCTTTAGCCACTTTTTTACTAAAGTGCATCAAGGCCAAATAATCCGCATCTTCCATATCAAAAATATAATCTATTTCTTTTTTTGGAATACACAATACATGGCCTTTTGCTAGTGGTAAAATATCTAAGAATGCGATAAATTGATCGGTCTCTGCTACTTTATAAGCAGGAATTTCGCCAGCAATAATTTTAGAAAATATACTCGACATTATCTTGAAATTTCGATGATTTCAAAATCAACATTACCACTTGGAACGGTAATGGTGACTTTGTCGCCAACCGATTTGCCTAATAAGCCTTGTGCAATGGGAGATTTAATAGAGATTTTTCCAGACTTCAAATCAGCTTCTTTTTCGGCAACTAATTGATAAGTCATTTCGGCACCATTCTTCGTGTTTTTTATTTTCACTTTAGATAAAGCCAATACTTTAGAGGCGTCTAGTTTTGATTCATCAATTACTCGAGCACTTCCCAAAACTTGCTCTAGTTTAGAAATTTTTAGCTCTAACAAGCCTTGCGCTTCTTTAGCTGCATCGTATTCAGCGTTTTCAGACAAATCACCTTTGTCTCTTGCCTCTGCGATTTGCT
>CAJBBN010000032.1 GCA_903951325.1 uncultured bacterium | reverse complement strand
GTCAATCGGTCGGTCTGAATTTCAGACCCTCTCAGCCTTGTGGGCTCCCGTGGTTGTTACTTTAGCGTGAAATCAGTTGGCGCTTAACAAATGCAGCACTCGCAACACCCATTGTCGCTGCCAAAATTTCTCCAAACCCAACACAGCATAGTGTTTTAGTAGAATTAAAAAATAGCAATGTAAACATTCAGCAAATTGCTATTCTGGATTTAACGGGCCGTGTGGTTGGCTTGCATAACATTGACAATGTAAATCAAACAAATATTGATTTACACCATTTTGAAAATGGAATTTATTTGCTGAAAATAATTACCAGCGAAGGAATGATAATAGAAAGAATTATTAAAGAATAATTATTGCTTTATTAATGGCAAAAATTTCTGCCAGAAATTATCTTGAGGAAGTGCAGCGAAGAGTTGCATTTCCTCTTTTTTTACCGGGTGCATAAATTTTACACTGTGCGCATGTAAACAAATACTCTTGTCTTTGTTTCCGCGAGGGTAACCGTATTTATTATCGCCCACTATTGGACAATTCATTGAAGCCAATTGCACCCTAATTTGATGTGGCCTTCCTGTTATAGGATTAACCTCTAATAAATAAAAGCCATCTAATTCTCCAATTAATTTATAATTCAATTCCGAACGCATACTGTTAGGCACTTCTTTTTCGTATGCCTTGGTTACATTTGTTTCGGGATTTTTAATTAACCAATGAACTAAATTACCCGCATTGGCAGGTGGTCTGTTGCGAACAACTGCAAGGTATTTTTTTTCGATTTCTCTGTTCTTGAATTGCTCGTTCATGCGCTCTAAGGCCTTGCTGGTGCGAGCCATTAAAACTAAACCGCTTACTGGCCTATCAATACGATGAATAACCCCCATGAAAACCTCGCCTGGTTTTTGGTATTTTTCTTTGACATAGGCTTTGGCTAAATCGGATAAAGGGGTATCTCCTGTTTTATCGCCTTGCACTAATACACCTGCATCTTTATTAATAACTAATAAATGATTGTCTTCGAAAATAATTCGCATGATGAATTAGTATTGTTCCTTTTCGTTCGGAAAATCAAGCGTTTTTACATCCTTGATATAAGATTTTACTGCCCCATTAATTTCCTCAAATAAATTTAAATATTGTCTGAGGAAACGCGGCTTAAATCCTTTTGTTAATCCTAATAAATCATTCACTACCAAAACCTGTCCATCAACATCGGCGCCTGCGCCTATGCCAATAACTGGAATAGTTAATTCTTTTGAAACGAGTTGAGCCAGACTTGCTGGAATTTTTTCTAGCACCAAAGCAAAGCAACCTGCTTGCTGCAAGACTTTAGCATCTTCGATTAATTTTGTTGCTTCGGCTTGTTCTTTTGCCCTAACAGTATAAGTACCAAATTTATAAATTGACTGTGGCGTTAGGCCTAGGTGACCCATAACTGGCACACCTGCGGAAATAATTCTTTCAATAGATTCTTTCACTTCTGCGCCACCTTCTAATTTAACAGCATGCGCTCCCGACTCTTTCATAATTCTAATAGAAGATTGTAAGGCTTCTTTAGAATTTCCTTGATAAGAACCAAAAGGTAAATCAACCACCACCAGTGCACGCTTAACCGCTCTAACAACTGAAGAGGCATGGTATATCATTTGATCTAAAGTAATAGGCAAAGTTGTTTCGTGACCGGCCATTACATTCGATGCCGAATCGCCTACCAATAATACATCGATACCCGCTTCGTCTAAAATTAATGCAGTAGAATAATCGTATGCAGTTAACATGGCGATTTTTTCTTTTTTAGACTTCATTTCCTGAAGCGTATGAGTAGTAATTCTTTTGCTTTCTTTATGTACAGACATAGGTGATAATATTATTTTTCGGTATTTATTGAATAGAACGATGGAAGCGCCAAATTTGCTTTTTTGCTATTACAGAAGTAAAAGTCCGATTTTTAAATTGATCTTTCAAAAAAAGCAGAAGAATAGTTGAAAATTATTACCTTTGCATTCGATGAAAACACTCCAAAAATGCATTGATTTTTGCTCGATCGGAAACGATCCAAATTAATCATTTCTGGAACAACGGCTTTGTAATAACTACAAGGCCTTTTTTATACCCAAAAACAAAAATTTACAATGGCAGAAATTAGCAGCATCCCGGCAATATTGCTTTTAGCAGACGGCAGCGTATTTAAAGGTAAAGCGGCAGGAAAAATTGGTACCACCACCGGCGAAATATGTTTCAATACCGGAATGACAGGTTATCAAGAAATTTTCACCGACCCTTCTTACTTTGGACAAATTATGGTGACCACCAATGCACATATTGGTAATTATGGCATTGCTGAAGCAGATGTGGAATCGGAATCTATCAAAATTGCCGGATTGGTTTGTAAAAACTTCAATGTTGGCTTTTCTAGAAAAATGGCAGAAAAATCAATTCAAGATTATTTATCGGAAGATCATATAGTGGGTATATCTGATGTTGACACCAGACAATTGGTACGTCATATTAGAGCCAAAGGCGCAATGAATGCAATTATCTCTTCAGAGAATTTTACGATTGCAGAATTACAAGAAAAATTAGCTAGCACACCTTCTATGGATGGTCTAGAATTATCTTCTATTGTTAGCACCAAAACGCCTTATGAATTAGGCAACGAAAATGCGAAAAAGAAAGTGGCTGTTTTAGATTTAGGGGTAAAGAAAAATATTTTAAGATGCTTGAACGAGCGCGATGTTTTAGTAAAAGTTTTTCCAGCTAAAACTTCTTTTGAAGAAATGAAAGCTTGGAATCCGGATGGTTATTTTATTTCGAACGGCCCCGGAGATCCAGCTGCAATGCCATATGCCATTGAAACGGTAAAAAATATTTTAGCCGCAGACCAGCCAATGTTTGGTATATGTTTAGGCCATCAATTATTGGCACAGGCCAATGGCATTCGTACCCACAAAATGTTTAACGGACACCGCGGTTTAAATCATCCGGTAAAAAATATCATCATCGATCATTGCGAAGTTACTTCTCAAAATCATGGATTTGGTGTAGTACCCGAAGATGTAAAAAAATCTGACTTAGTAGAGATTACCCATATCAATTTAAATGATCAAAGTATAGAAGGCATTCGAGTAAAAGGTAAGAAAGCTTTTTCTGTACAATACCATCCAGAATCATCTCCGGGTCCACATGATTCGAGGTATTTATTTGATGATTTTGTAGCTATGTTAAATTAATTTTTCATTCCATTAATAAAAAAAAGATGAGTATAATTATTGATGTTCGTGCTAGACAAATTTTAGACTCTAGAGGAAATCCAACCGTTGAAGTAGAAGTGTTAACTGAAAATGGGATGATGGGTAGAGCGGCGGTTCCATCGGGCGCTTCAACTGGTACACACGAAGCAGTAGAATTAAGAGACAACGATAAAAAAGTCTACCTAGGAAAAGGCGTTTTAACTGCGGTTAAAAATGTAAATGAAAAATTAGCCCCCGAATTACAGGGCATGGATGTATTCAATCAAAACAGCATAGATGGTTTGATGAATGCAATAGATGGCACAGAAAACAAAGGAAACATTGGTGCAAACGCAATTTTAGGCGTTTCTATGGCAGTAGCTAAAGCTGCAGCTTTAGAGTCTCGCCAACCTTTGTATCGTTATATAGGCGGCGTAAATGCAAATACCCTTCCAATTCCAATGATGAATATTTTAAATGGCGGTGCACATGCCGACAATAAAATAGATTTTCAAGAATTTATGGTCATGCCAATTGGTGCTGCTAGTTTTTCGGAAGGATTAAGAATGGGAACAGAAATTTTCCATCATTTAAAAGCGGTACTGAAGAAAAAAGGTTACTCTACCAATGTGGGAGATGAAGGTGGATTTGCGCCAAATATTGGTTCAAATACAGAAGCCATCGAAATAGTTTTACAAGCCATTGAAGTGGCAGGTTATCGCCCAGGCGAAGATGTTTTTATCGCCATGGACGCAGCTGCATCAGAATTATACAAAGCAGACGAAGGCGTTTATCATTTTCATAAATCGGGTGGCGAGAAATTAACATCGGCAGAAATGGTTAATTATTGGACTGATTGGTGTAAAAAATATCCGATTATTTCTATCGAAGATGGTTTAGCAGAAGACGACTGGAATGGTTGGGCAGCGTTAACGAAAAGCATTGGCGCAAGCACGCAAATTGTTGGCGACGATTTATTCGTTACCAATGTAAAACGATTAGCAACTGGAATTGAAAAAGGTATTGCCAATTCTATTTTAGTAAAGGTGAATCAAATTGGTTCTATTACCGAAACCATTGATGCCGTAAACTTAGCACACAGCAATGGCTACACCTCTGTAATGAGCCACAGAAGCGGCGAAACAGAAGATACCACCATTGCAGATTTAGCAGTTGCATTAAATTGCGGACAAATAAAAACAGGTTCGGCATCGAGATCGGACCGGATTGCAAAATACAATCAGTTATTGCGTATCGAAGAAGAATTAGGAAGCAACGCTTATTATATTGGTAAAGATTTTAAATTCTTGAAGCGATAATTTTTATTTTGCGATTTCTCAAAGGTTTTTTTATCTTTAAATGTTAATATGTTGAAAATTAAGATTGACTAAAATCAATTAAGATTATTTTCTTTGTATTGAAACATAAAACATGAAAACCGCTTGTGGTTAAATTTATTATGAGGACAGATGTTAACAAGCGGGCATCTGTCCTTTTTTTTGCTTAAAAATGAAAAAGTTACTATCCATTTTAAAAAACAAATATTATATAAGCCTAGGCATATTTATTGTTTATATGCTGGTGTTTGATAGAAACGATTTAATAAGCCAATACGAACACTATAAAGATTTAAAATTACTAGAAGATCAACGCGCATATTATATCAAAGATATTGCAATCATGGAAAAAGATTTCTCAGATCTTACCACCGATCAAAATAGATTAGAGCAATTCGGTAGAGAAAAATACCTGATGAAAAAAGACAACGAAGATGTTTTTGTGATTGTTAAAATTCCAAGAAAAGATTCGCTCGAAAAGAAAAAAAGATTTTACTTTTTTTAACCTAGGCTAAGGGCTTAAAATCTAATAATAGCCCAAACGCTTTCTGCTAAACCATTCCAGACCCGCTAAAGCGAGTAAAAAAGCCAAAATCCAAGGAAAATCAATCAATTCATCGCTGGTAGTTTGCGCATAGGCCAACTTTTTATAATTTGCATTGGCCAATAGCGAATCGGCCAATTCGTTTAATTGCGTGTCTTTAAAACACAATCCACCTGTTTGCTTTGCCATTTGCGCTAACATGTCGAAATCTGCCCTTGTGTTTGACTGTTCTAACTGATTCGCCCTAATTGTAAAGTTGCCTTTGTCTTTGTACTGTGTGGTACCTAATTGTGTTTTAGCCTCAAAATTATAATCGCCAGCTGGCAGCGCAGCAATTAATAAATCATAATTAATGGCATTCTTTGCAAACACATAATCAAACGCCTGTCCTTTACTATTTTTAATTTTCAATTGTACATCTGGCGAATTGATACTTTGGTAACTGTCGTTATATAAAGTAGCATGGAAATTAATTTCCTCGCCTTCGAGTAAATTTTTATTCTCCAGCCGCACATTAAACTTTCTGTTATCCGTTTGCAGTACCAAAAACTGTATGGTTTTTTGAACTAATTCTGCCACTGCATGGTCGTTATTCGCTAATTGAAAATTAGCTAAACGCCAGCGCCAAATGCCATCGCCAAAAAGCGTTGCCGACTTAGTATTTTGTTGCGTTTCAAAACTCAACAAGGGTAAACTTGTGGCAACATTTCCAATTTGTTGTTGGAGCAATAATTGCGCATTGCCTTGTGTTTGGTAGTTTCCGAATGGTGCATTTAACGGGGGCAATTGAGGCAATATGTTTTTTGTTTCGTCAGATAAATTGAAAAAATAAAATGCAGAGTTTACTAAAGCAGTTGCTTCGGATGATTTTGAATTACTGCCAAATATTTTATTTGCGTTGGCTTGTCTATTATATAAATCGATATAGGTTTGGGGCCCTAGTATATATAAAATGGGTATACTTAATTCTTTAGCTTTTTGCAACACATCGAAAGCAGCTTGATTACCCGAAGGCAATTGATGTAAAATTAACAACTGATATTTAGCTAAATCTTTGCTGCTTACTTCTTCGTCTATTAAGGTACTTAATTCGTAATGCTGATTTGCCGTAATCATAGAATTAAGTGCGGCTAAATCTGGGTGAGCCGAATTGGCAAGCAGCAAAATTTTCTTTTTACTTTCTAATACATTTACATAAAATTGAAAAGTATTATTGTATCGATTTTGTTCCCCAAGCAATGATTGCACTTTTACCGTATAGGTTTGTAATCCTATTGTAGTTGCGATGATACTAGATGGTACTGTAATAAAAAAATCATCTTGATTAATATTGACCAAAGATTTACTAATCAATTTTTCTTTTTGATAAATAGCAAGCGAAGCACTTTTGCCTTTGAGGGCATGAGCCTTCAGGTTTACATTGACCGGAAATGGCGCATCTTTAAAAACCACCTCGTTTACTTGCACATCTTTAATCGAGAGGTCTTTTTGTGCCCGAGGATCGCCCATGCAAACAGTATAAACAGGCAAGCTCAATTGCTGTGCTGCAACAAGCGGCTGTTGTCCTATATTATTTATGCCATCCGATGCAAGTACCACCGCAGCAATGTTTCGATTAATGGCAGCCTTTTCGATTTGCTGAAATGTAGCGGCAATAGCTGTTTTAGGAGCTAAAAAATTAGGCATTTGAACAGCAAATGAAATAGATTCGCCAAAGTTTCCCATTTGAACGTCAAACTTTTCGGCACATTTTTCTTTAAACTTGATTAAGTCTGCTAAATATTGATTTTGATAAAAATCTTTTCGATTGCTTTGTAGTAAAGAAGCGGAGTTGTCTTGTGCAAAAATAATAATTGGTTTTTCTTCTCTACTACTAGTGGAGGTAATGAATGGGGAAAATAAAAAAACCGTGATTATAAAAACCAATAGCCAACGAGTAGCTGCTAATAAGCTACGTACAGATTTGCTGAAATGTTTTGATGGATAATAAAGCAAAAAGGCATAAGCACTTGCGATGAAAATACAAAGCAACAACCACCAAGCGGAGTGTTCAGAAAAATGGATTGTGGTAGGCAACATGCTGTTCATAAACGCATGCTAATTTACATTTTTTTATGGATTTGCGTGTGATACTATCTCGACATGCCGCCACAAACAGCAATCGTTTGACCGCTGATATAACTTCCCATATCGGATGCTAAAAATAAGGCAACATTTGCGACGTCGCTTGTTTCTCCCATTCTTTGCAATGGAATTGTTTTACTCCAAGCCGCTACCGTTTCGGGCGCCAAGTCATCGGTCATTTCTGTTTTGATAAATCCTGGAGCGATTGCATTACACCTAATATTTCTAGAACCTAACTCTTGCGCAATAGATTTAGTAAAGCCAATGATACCTGCTTTGGAAGCAGCGTAATTTGCTTGACCTGGATTGCCTTGTAAACCAACGATAGAAGTCATATTAATAAAAACGCCGCTTCTTTGGCGCATCATTACTTTACTAGCAGCTTTGGTAACATTAAATATGGACTTTAAATTGACGGTCATTACTTCGTCCCATTGTGCTTCGGTCATGCGCATTAATAAACCATCTTTGGTAATGCCTGCATTGTTTACCACAATATCAACCGTACCAAAATCGGCAACGATATCATTTATTAATTGTTCTGCTGCATTAAAATCGGAAGCATCGGAACGATATCCTTTTACATTTGCGCCAGTAGCAGAAAGCTCTTTGGCAAAGGCTTCGCCTTTTTCTACAGATGATAAATAGGTAAAGGCTACATTGGCTCCTTGAGCCGCAAAAAGTTCAGCAATTTTTTTACCGATCCCTTTTGATGCGCCTGTAATTAGTGCAGTTTTACCAGCTAATAAATTCATTTACAATATTATTTAATCAAAAGTACTATTTGTAACCTTAAATGTCTAGAGCAAATATACAATAAAATGTTACCTATAACATGAAAATGTTATATCTTTTATTAAAGCAAAAAAAATGGCTTCAGTAATACTGAAGCCAATAAATTAAGCTAATTTATTTTAAAAGACCTGCCTTTTGCAATTCTTCTTTCATGGCTACTCCTATTGTAGCCGGAGATTCTACTACTCTGATGCCACATTCGCGCATGATTTTCATTTTTGCTGCAGCGGTATCGTCTGCGCCACCAACAATTGCACCCGCATGACCCATTCTTCTGCCTGCTGGTGCAGTTTGTCCTGCAATAAAACCAACTACGGGTTTTGTACCATGGTTTTTAATCCACATAGCAGCTTCTGCT
>CAJBBN010000031.1 GCA_903951325.1 uncultured bacterium | reverse complement strand
GTAATTCTTTCGTAGTATTTTAGTGGCTCTTGATCGGCTACAAATAAAGCCAGGCTTGGTTCGTAGTCTAATACATTTTTATGCATTTGCAATTTTTCGGACTCCAAAACATAAGGCGGATTACTAACAATCAGGTCGAATTTTTGCTTTGGTTGAAATGCAAATATATCTGCTTCTAATAACGTCACCTCAACTGCATGCTGTTTTACATTAAGCGCGGCAACTTGTAATGCAGCAGCCGAAATATCTAATCCTGTTACATTCCAAAGGCTTCGCTCCTTTTTTAAGCAAATAGGAATACAAGCCGATCCAGTTCCAATATCAATGATATCTAGCGTATGCTGATCGTGATTTTTAAAAATTAAATGAACAAGTTCGACCGTTTCGGGCCGAGGAATTAATACATTTTTATTAACCGTAAATTTTAAATCATTAAAATAGCTATAGCCTAAAATGTATTGTATGGGTTGATGTTGTAATAATTGAAAACTAATAAAATCTAATTGTTCGAATAAAGAGGCAGATAATAAATCGTTTTCGTTCAGAATTAGTTTAATGCGATCGTAGCCCAAAACCTCTCTAAAAACCATAGCAGTGATGGTTTCGGCTTCTTCGGGCTCATATACCTTTGTTATGAGGTGTTTGAAATTTTGATAGGCTTCTTTAAGCGTTCTTATCTTTGAAAACATCTTCAAAACTAATAAAAAAAGCTATTTTTACAGGATGTTTCCAGAAAGTAAATTTATGGATCGCGCCTTGGCGCTAGCAGCGCTTGGATTAGGCAAAACCAGTCCGAACCCATTGGTGGGTGCTGTTATTGTTTACCAAGATGAAATTATTGGCGAAGGCTATCACGAAAGCTATGGCAATGCACATGCAGAAGTCAATGCCATTAATCAAGTGTTGCGCAATTATCCTCAAGATGCGGCAGAAATTTTTGCGAAGGCCACGCTATATGTTACATTAGAGCCTTGTAGCCATTTTGGCAAAACACCTCCATGTGCCGATTTAATTATTAAGCACCAATTAAAAAATGTAGTGATTGGCTGCTTAGATCCAAATGAAACGGTGAATGGAAAAGGGATCGAAAAATTAAAAAGTGCTGGAATTAATGTTGTTTTTCCGTTTTTAGAAAAGGAATGTCAATCAATTAATCGAAGATTTTTTACCTATCATCAAAAACAAAGACCTTATATAATTTTAAAATGGGCACAAAGTGCAGATGGTTTTTTAGGTTTAAAAAACGAAAAAACAGCCATTAGTAATACCGAGAGTTTAACACTTTCTCATCAGTGGCGCAGCCAAGAAGATGCAATACTAATTGGCACCAATACCGCATTAATAGACAATCCTAGCCTAACTACAAAGCTTGTAGAAGGTAAAAATCCTATCAGAATTATCATCGATAAAACTTTAAAAATTCCACATCATCATGCAATTTATAAAGATGATGCCAATACAATTATTTTTAACGAACACCGAACCGAAACGGTTGGTCATATTCAATATATCGGGATTGAATTTTTAGGATTATTACCTCAAATGATATTGTATCAATTGTATATTTTAGGAATTCAATCAATCATTATTGAAGGTGGTGCCTATACTTTAAACGAATTTATTCGCTATAATTTATGGGACGAAGCCCGAATTATTACCGCTACAGATTTACATTTAAACGATGGTGTAATCACTCCAAAACTAACAGGATCAATTATTTCAGATACAAGCCTTGCAAATAATCAAATACAAATAATCACTTTATGATTGCCATTTTAATTAGTATTGTTCTTTCTGCCTCATTGGTATTCTGTTTTAAATATTTT
>CAJBBN010000030.1 GCA_903951325.1 uncultured bacterium | reverse complement strand
CTGTATATGAAAAAAGTTTATGCAGATGCTACAATAAAAATAAGTAAAGGAGATTTTACGCCGCCCGCTGGAGGTTTAGATGTAGAAATAGATTGTGATAAATTTAAAAAGCAATCGAGTGGTGCAACTAATCCGAGTTTAGATTTCTAAAGGCTTGTAGCAAAATAATTTTGCAAAGCAAGTATTTGCTTTTGATTGATGACAGTGGCTAGTTCTTCCGAACTGGCCACTTTTATTTTTTTAACAGATTTAAATTTGCTTAATAATTTTTCGATACTCACTTTTCCAATACCCTCTATATTTTCTAATTCTGAAACAAGGGTGCCTTTATCTCTTTTAAGTCGATGAAAGGTAATACCAAATCGATGCGCTTCATCTCGGAGTTGCTGGATAATTCTTAAACTCTCCGACTTTTTATCGATATACAATGGAACGGAGTCGCCTGGGTAATAGATTTCCTCTAATCTTTTGGCAATGCCAATAACGGTTAGCTTTCTTTCAATGCCCAACTTCTTTAAACTGTTCATAGCAGCCGACAATTGCCCCTTGCCGCCATCAATCACTACCAATTGAGGCAAAGTCTCATTTTCTTCTATCAATCGCTTATAGCGCCTAAAAACAGCTTCTTCCATGGTGGCAAAATCGTTAGGCCCTTGCACCGTTTTAACATTAAAGTGTCTATAATCTTTTTTAGCCGGCCGGCCGTTTTTAAACACCACAATGGCCGACACTGGATAATCTCCTTGAAAATTAGAATTATCAAAACATTCGATATGCACGGGCAATTGATTGAGGCGCAAATCTTTTTGCATTTGCGTTAACAAGCGCTCTGTTCTTACTTCGGGATTTAATTTTTCGTATTGATCTAACCTCGACTTTTTATAGAAGAGCGTATTTTTTAGCGAAAGGTCTAATAGGTTTTTTTTATCCCCTAATTTAGGTACGATAAATTTGATGCGCTCATTACTCGAAAGTTCAATTTCAAAAGGAACAATAATTTCTTTAGCAGTACTTTCGAATTTTGCACGAAAATCACTGATGGCAAATAATAAAAGTTCCTCGTCGCTTTCGTCTAGTTTTTTACGCAGTTCAATAGTTTGTGTTTGCGTAATCACGCCTTTGTTCACTTTTAAATAATTTACAAAAGCCATTTTATCATCAGAAGAAATAGAGAATACATCGACATCGTCTATGGTGGTACTTACCACCGTTGATTTACTTTGGTAGTTTTCTAAGGTGTCTATCTTCTCTTTATATGCAGCGGCTAATTCAAAGTTAAGTGCAACTGCAGCGGCTTTCATGTTTTGTTTTAAATCATTTAAAATTGGATTGATATTGCCCTTTAATAAATCTTTGATGTCTTGAATATCTTTATTGTATGCCTCTTCGGTTTGTAATGCTTGACAAGGCCCTTTACAATTTCCGATTTGGTATTCTAAACATACTTTAAATTTACCACTCGCAATATTAGCAGGCGACAAAGCAAGATTACAATTACGAAGCGGGTATAATGTTTTGATGAAGTCTAAAACCGTATGCATCATTTTTGCGGAAGCATAGGGACCTAAATAAGTAGAGCCATCTTTAATAATTCTGCGCGTAGGAAAAATGCGAGGGAAGTTTTCTTTTTTTATGCAGATAGATGAAAATGTTTTATCATCCTTAAGCATAATATTATAACGCGGCTGGTGTTTTTTGATTAGTGCGTTTTCTAATAACCAGGCATCAATCTCGGTATCAACAATCGTAAATTTAATGTCTCTGATTTTACTAACGAGTGTTTTCGTTTTCGCATTTACCCGGTCATTATTAAAATAAGAACCAACCCTGTTGCGTAAATCTTTTGCTTTGCCAATATAAATAATGGTTCCCGCTTCGTCGTAATACTGATATACCCCTGGTTTATGAGGAATTTCAGCTAAACTGTTTTTATATTCGAATGCGGCCATATTTATTTTAATAACAAGCAATCAAAAAAAAAGTTGACCTAATTAGATCAACTTTTTTTGAGTTTAAAAAAATTCTAGTATTCCCAAAGGTCATGTTCTTTATTGAACAATTCCAATTTAATTCTATTGGCTTCGATCAATGCATCCATTCCGGTTGCATAATCTTCGATACGGTAATCTTTTTCGTTAGACCATTTGGTAATATAACTACTGAATAATCTTTGTACAAAGAAATCATCATAGCTTAAACGACCTGCATCATTCTGACGATTGAAAACTTCTGCTTGCGCTAAAATTTTTCTTGCATCATTAAAGTAAATCCAGAACAAAGCGGCTTTACCAACTTCTTCTCCAGAAGAATTACGCATGATATAAACTGGTGCTACACCAATAATTCTTGGCTCATAAATAGAACGTTGTTTGTCAAAGAACCATTCTTCTTTTAAACGATAAGCAACAATATCATCTCTATTTAAAGTACGCGTAGAAATTTCTTTGGTGAAAGTACCATCTAATTGCTCTACATCTAAAGTATCGCTTCCCGCTCCAATAGCAGCCACTTCTTCAGGTGTCATAGGCACTTTAAACTCATCGCCAAAATCTTTTGGACCAGATGGATTAGGATTGTAAGCAGTTAATTCTCCTGCCAACACAGCATCCATAACTACATCGATTAGCTTTGCACGAGGGTAAGTCATTGGGAGATTTTGTTTTTCTCTCAAATCAATTACACGCCAAACGCGTTTAGCCCACATTACATCTGCTTCTCTCAAAGGAGCATAAGAAGTAACACTTGCAGTTCTTACATTGCTCTTTTGGTACACACCATCTAAAGGTGGTTCCGTTTGGGCAAAGCTTACACTTACTGTAAACAGTAAGGCCATTAAGGTGATAATTAGTTTATTTTTCATTTCTATAAGATTATAGATTTATTGCACGCTAATAATAACACTATTTAATCTTCTGTTAGATCCATCAGGACCAGAAGCGATAATGTCATCGAATAATACTTTATCTTTTGGACCCAATGCATTCATTGCGCTTGTTACTTCAGAAGTAATACCAGCACCCGATACAGAAATTCTTAAAGGGTCTTGTCTTGCTCTAATAATAGTTACGGTATATGATTTTACATTGAATTTTAAATCGAAGTCAAAGTTTTCTAATACTGCAAACACCCCTCTTTGTGCTCTCAATTGAGAAGCATTCATTGGTCCACTTGTAATACCACCTACTTTAGCCACTGGATCTGGTACACGCTTTACACGGTATTCCATACCACCTAATACTTTTATATTTCCTTTAGAAACTTCACCGCTTACAGAAATCATTACTTTTCCTGCTTCTGTAACTCTAGCAATGTATTTACCGTTTCCACCAGTCAATGCGCCTTTACCTACAATAGATGCACGTAATTTTTCTTTAGGTAAACCTGGTACTGAAACCGAAAT
>CAJBBN010000029.1 GCA_903951325.1 uncultured bacterium | reverse complement strand
CGATGGTCCTTTCAACTCTGCTCCAGAGTTCAGAGATCCACTGCATCCGGCAAGCATTATTACTACACTCGACACGAGTATTTATGGTGGTGAGATATTCAGTTATAATTTATTTGCAGTCGATACCAATCAACGATTCGACTCGGTATTTTTACAAGCCGATTATACTTCTGATTTATTTGCTTTTGGAAAAGTAACCAACCTAGCCTTTTTAGCGCCAAGCTTTGGATTAGATTCTTCTAAAACCGTGCTTAACTGGCAATCGGATTGTAAAGATATTTCTGCTACGCCTTATGTTGTAAAAATACTGGTGCGCGATAACGAATGTGTGAATCCAGAAAGAGATACCTTAACAATTAATTTAACGGTAAAAGAAAGGCCAAATTATACGCCAACTTTTAATTCATCAACGGCTACTACTTTCTTTAATATGCAAGCAGGCGATACGCTCTATATTCCACTATCTGCGGTAGATACCAACCGTTTAGATGTGCTTACGCTGGATACGGTTTATACTAGCATACCAAATCAATTACCACTACCCGAAATTGTAAGGGCAAGCGGAAGCGATTCGGTACGCACGTTTTTAAAATGGATCATAGATTGTAGTTTAATTAACGACCAAGCTTATACCATTAAAATTGGTGCTTGGGATAATGCTTGTAGGTTAATTGCCGACAGTGCGCGTTACCAGTTTACGGTAAAAGTAAATCGCAATCCAAACTTGGTTCCTTACTTCCCGTTTGCTACAGGCGATACGGTGATTCAATTAGTGGCGGGAGAGAAATTTGAATTAGACTTAACTTCGGCTAGTGCTACACCAGGCGATTCTATTGAAATTGCAACTAGTGGCGATGTGTACGGCGGTATACCTGGCAACCTGGCAACCTTTGAACAGACAGTAACTGCTGGAACAGCAAAAGCTAATTTCCGATGGGAGACAAGTTGTGATCAAATTAGAGATGATGTTTATACCGCTGTTTTCAAAACAGCTAACCCTCCATGTTTAACTGATACCAATACCTATACTATTCGATTTAAAGTGATTCCGAATACCGATATCACAGAAGAATTACCAAACGTGTTTACACCAAACGGCGATGGAACGAACGATGTGTTCAGTATCAAAGATAAATTTAAAGTGTACTGCGATCCAGAATTTAGTTTTACCATCTTTAACCGTTGGGGTAAAAAAGTATTCGAATCAAAAGATCCAGAATTTGAATGGGATGGTGATGGTGCAGGTGCTGGAACGTATTTCTACACCTTAACTTCGAGGGTAAGAACGCAAACCGGTAGTGTGAACTTGGTGAGATAATATTTTAAAAATAAAAAAAAATGGAATGGCGGCTGGATTTACCTGTCGCCATATCCTATGAAATACCATATTATGATGAAGCAATTGATATCAAATTCAAGAAACGCAATAAGAGTTTTACTAATATGTACTTTTTGTATTTTCTTTTCAATAAAATCTAATGGACAAGGCACTGTTGATATTGGTGTTTACAGCCTAGTTGCTCCATTAGCACCTCATATAGGTGCGAATAAATCTGTGTCAGTTAAAGTTAGAAATTATGGAAAAGTTGCAATTACATCGCTAAAAATTGTTTGGAAAATTGACGGCGAAGTACAACCAACATTTTCTTCTACTGTTTCCCTGCCTGCTAGTTCACCTGCAAATCAAATCTCTACTTCAAATATAACTTTGTCTACTTCATTTTTAGATGTAGCCGGTAAAAATTTCGAGTTTTATACCATCGAAGCCAACGGTCAAACAGACGTTGATGCTTCAAACGATACTTTAAGAGCTTATACCGCAACGCCAATTGCAGGAACAAAAATTGTAGGAGTTGGAACTGCACATTACAGAACCATTGCAGATGCTTTCAATGCCATTCGTTATTCGGGAATTAGTAACGATTTAACTATTAAGGTAAAACCTGGTTCTTATTTTGAGCCTTTAGAATTACCAGCAATTGATTATAATAATTCTATCATTCCAACTAAAAATGTAATTGTAGAATCTCAATCAGGCGCTAGGGACGTATTTATTATTACACCTTCTTTATCACAGGCTTCTATAAAACTTGATGGTGCAGACCGTGTTACACTTAGAAATTTAAAAATTGTGAATAGGAATATCGTTTCTGGTATTGGTGTGCAATTGTTGAATAATGCAAATTACAATACCATAACTAATTGTGATATTTCTGTTGATTCTATTTCAAATGGTAAGGGATTTGCAGGTATATTATTAGCTGAAATGGGTTCTTCTCCATATAATTTAATGGCTAAAAATACTGGAAAATATACAACTATCACAAATAATGTTATATCAGGAGGTTATTATGGTATTGCTATTTCGAGTGCTGCTTTGCCAAGAGATACAGGCATTGTAATTGAAAACAATACCATCAATCAAGTCTCTTTTTATGGTATCAATGTAAATAACTTAACAAATTTAAAACTTAAGAAAAATAAAGTTTATCTAAGGCCTTCGGCAGATTTAAAATCGGCGGGCTATTATTTAACAAATGTAAATACATTTGCACCTGGTAATATTGAAATCACTTTTAATTATGTAACCGGTGCAGGACAATATGGAATTTATATGAGTGCCGTAACTGGAACAGGAACCCCATTTAGAGCTGTCAATTTATCAAACAATATGATTGCTGGTGGTTTCTTCAGCAACAAAACAGCTATTCCAGATTGGCCACATGGACTATCCATTAATAGTTGTGGTTGGTTAAATGTATATTTTAATTCGGTTAGAATGGATGCCCCAACCAATGTTGGCGTACCCGATAATACTGTCGCATGTTATGTTTCTGGTTCGGGATCTTCAACAAATAATCCATTAAGAATTTTTAATAATATTTTTTACAATGCTAATAATGGGTATGCAATTTATAATGCCGCCGCCGCTTTATCTAACCCCATAGTTGCTATAAATAATAACGATTATTTTGTTGCAAAATTAGATCCCAATACCAATCCGGTATCAGGTTTTACTTACTGGAATTCTATGCCAAGAACAAACTTAAGTGATTTAGTAGCTGTTTCTGGAATGGATCTACAATCAATCAGTAAGGATCCATTCTTTTTTTCTCCTACAGATTTACATTCCCTCTCTTCAGATATTGATCAAAAAGGTAGTACGGTACCACTCACAGAAGTATCACTCGATTACGACAATGAGCCAAGAGATCAAGATTTTCCGCCAGATATTGGTTGTGATGAGTTTGGCCCAGGAGGAGAGGATTTTGCTATTATTGGTATAACTCCAGACGTATTTAAGTACAAAAAACCAACACCATGGAAAATTTTTGTTCGTTACCAGGGACCGAATAGTGGAACCAATAAAAAATTATATTTTAAGTGTAAAATAGATGGTGTTGATCCATTTCCTGATTCAGTTATCGCATATACTTTTAAAAAGCTGTCAAATTATTTCACAGTTGAAGATCTTACCGTTCCGATATGGGCTTATATTAATAGGAATAGTTATAAAAATTTCAAATTCACGGTATATTTTGCATCAGTACCCAATGGAGATACAAGACCTTTAAATAATTCTTTAACTATAGATGTTTGCGTAGGATTAGATGGTCGTTTTTTAATTGATAAAAACAAAACACCCAACGATAGCACTTTCACAAGTTTACAACAGACATATGAATTATTGAAATGCGGAGTGGCAGGCCCAACTACTATCGAATTAGCAGATGGTGTTTATAATGATCAAATGTATTTATGGAAAATTAGAAATTCGAATGCAGTTAATACTATTACATTCAAGTCATTAAATAATGCATTTGATTCTAAATTAATCTATTCAGAGGGTACAAGTGAAAATCATGCTACAGTTTTAATGAATAATGCGCAATATATTATTCTTGAAGAATTGACAATCGAAAACCAGAGTTTGATCAACGGTTCTTGTGTTCAATTAGCCGGAAATGCTAAGTATAATACTATAAAAAACTGTGTATTGCGTTTAGATTCTACTCAGACTCCATATCCTAATTCATTAGTAGGTATTGTCTCGAGTAAACTAGGCACACTCATGACAACGCCTGCTTGTTACGGCATCAATTCTAGTTATAATACCATTACTGGAAATAAAATATTTGGCGGCCATTTTGGTATTGCGATGTATGGATTTGATACCGCACAAAGAGATTTGGGTAATGTGATTAGTAAAAACATCATTGCTAGTTTTAATCAAACGGGTGTCTATTTAGAGTATGCAGATACAAAAGTGTTAAATAATGTGATTACTGGAAGATTTGGAATGTCTTCAACAGCTAATGGCATTGATGCAAGATGGTTAGGTGATCGTGCTGGAGTTTTTTCTAATGAAATTTCAGGGAATAAAATATATGATATTACTTCGCAAGGTATTACCTTAAAAAATATTTTAAGTAAAAAAATTGGGCTTGCTAAAAAAAGTAGTTTTGTGATTGCAAATAATATGATTGCAGGGGGGTTTACCACACCAGGTGCTAGTACATGTGGTATCTTTTTAAGCAATAGTTTAGGTGTTTCAATTATTAATAACACTGTTTTAATGGATGCTCCAAGAGATGCAACTAATAGTTCTACAAATGTGCCAAGGTGTATGTCAATTGGAAAATCCAATACAGATATTGAGGCCATAAATAATATTCTTTATTCAACATATGGCGCAATCCCCTTAGAATATTATACTAAATTTGATAAAGGCGGAAAAGCACCCGAAAATGGGCTAATCTATTCAGAAAACAACTTATATTATACTTCTTTTCCTGAAAAAAAAACACAATTAACATTAATTAAAAGACTGTCTGATGGCGATAATAATAAGTTGCCGGTATTATCTGATTATAGTTTTTCTCAAAAATCAGCAACACCCCAAACAGCATTAAGTAGTTTTAAAAATGCTGCTGGTAATTCAACTCGAGACCGTAAATCATTGGCCTTACCTGTTAAATTTGAAAATTTACCTTACGATTTACATACTTATGATCCAAATGTAGAAAGTAAAGGAAGCTATTTTGAAGTAAAAACAGATTTTGATTTAGAACCTAGAAAATCTAAAACGCCAGATATTGGATGCGATGAGTTTACGATTCCATTTTATGATTTAGATATAAGTCAAATCAGAAACCCTTTATTGAGTGCTTGTAAGCCTAACACGTTATCAGTAAGGTTAAGAAATAGAGGAAAATATTCACTTGAAGGTCGTTCTGTAATTTTAACCTATAGTGTTATTGGCGAAGGCTATTCTGCTTCGGGAAGGGATACCGTGAAGTTAACAATGAAAGCCATAGGTTCAGAACAGATTTATAATTTCAGAAAACCTTTTGTAATAACCGACTATTCGACCTATCAAGTTTGTGTTGATTTAATTTCAGAATCATTAAAAGTAGATACGATTTACATTAACAATACAAGATGTGCAGATTTAGGAGTAGGTATTGGTGGTGATTATTATGTAGGATTTCTTACTAAGCTACCTAACACAGACACCACTAGGTATTTTAAGAATTTAAAAGGAGCTATAGATGATATATCTAAAAGGACAGGTATTGCTTGTGAAACATTTATTTATATGGATCCTGTATCGAGTCCATATTTAGAAAGAGTGATTATTCCAAAATATTTAGTCGCCTTAGATTCACCGTATTTAAATATTTTGCCGCATAGCACTTTAAAAAATACAGATGTGGTCTTACAACAACCTGCTACTCCTGTAGGTGACGATAGTAAATTACATTATACGCTACGCTTACAATCATCCAATTTTGTGAGGATTAAAAACCTCAATATTAAAAATACGGGTGCAAATTTTGGTTCTGGTATTCATATTACGCGAAATGCTCAATCAAT
>CAJBBN010000028.1 GCA_903951325.1 uncultured bacterium | reverse complement strand
TCTACTTTATTTGGTGCTTGCAAATCAAAATGCAATTGCCCTACCTTTTCTAAAACCCAAGCAAAAACGACGGTTTTTACTCATCAATCTTAAGCTTAGCTTAAAATTTATTTTAAATAATTGAAAATCAAGCTATTGCGAGTTATTTTTATTTGGAATTATTATAAATAAGAGATAAATTGCAGCATTAAATTTGGGATATGGAACTCAGGAAATTGACGGATATTGAAATTGGGACCGTTGCCACTATCGATTCATTTACAGACGAAGAAACCTCTATTCTTTTATTAGAAATGGGATGTTTGCCTGGCGAGTCTATAGAAATTTCAAATATTGCGCCACTCGGAGACCCAATTGCTATTAAAGTTTCGGGCTATAAATTAAGCCTCCGAAAAAAAGAAGCAGCTACTATTTTAGTTAGATAACCATTGAATAAGCAATTTAATGTTGCCTTAATTGGCAATCCAAATACAGGTAAGTCGACCCTCTTTAATGCACTTACCGGACTCAACCAAAAAATTGGTAATTTTTCGGGTGTAACCGTGGAGCGCAAAACCGGTAAACTCGAATTAACCGAAAATCTTACCGCATCCTTAATTGATTTACCTGGCACTTACAGTTTGTATCCGCGCTCGGCAGATGAACATATTGCTTTAGAGATTTTAAATTCGACTAAAAATCCAGACTATCCGAATGTAGTGGTGGTGGTGGTAGATGCCACCAACTTAAAAAGAAATTTATTGTTGCTCACGCAATTAATAGATTTACAATTGCCTGTAGTATTAGCCTTAAACATGATGGATGTTGCCGAGCAATCGGGCATCGAAATTAATGTAACATTGCTAGCAGAAAAAATAGGAGTACCGGTTGTGGCCGTTACTGCACGAGACTTTCAGGGTATAACAGCTTTAAAAGATGCCATAGTTCAGCAATTCGAACAGCCAACTTTACCTAGCAGTACCATCCATATTCATGGTTATGCGCCCGAAGTAATCGACGAAATAAAAAATTATTTTCATATCAATAACGATTATGCCGCTTTTGAATTAGCGCATCATTACCACGAATTAAATAATTTAACACAAGAAAAAAAAGATGCCATTGAAGCCATTGGTTTAAAACATAATTTCAATGCGAACAAAACACAAGTAGCAGAAACCATAGATCGTTATAATTATATCAACGAAATATTAAGCGATACCGTTCGAAAAAACAAACCAGCACTAGAAGAAACAAGAAGTAATACATTAGATGCGATTTTAACGCATCGTATTTTTGGTTTACTTATTTTCTTTGTGATATTATTTGGCGTGTTTCAATCTATTTTTAATTGGTCGCAATACCCAATGAATGTAATTGAAAATGCATTTATTGGCATCGAAAATTATTTAACAGCCATTTTACCCGCAGGAATTCTTACCAATTTAATTATTGGGGGCATACTGCCAGGCATGAGCGGGGTCTTGATCTTCTTGCCACAAATAGCCGTACTGTTTTTATTCATCGCCATTTTAGAAGATACGGGCTATATGGCCCGCGTTACTTTTATGATGGATCGCTTGAT
Source organism: uncultured bacterium (assembly GCA_903951325.1). GTDB lineage: Bacteria > Bacteroidota > Bacteroidia > Sphingobacteriales > Sphingobacteriaceae > CAIKLP01. The sequence goes on along the minus strand of CAJBBN010000028.1, from coordinate 4,810 downwards.
GAAAAATTTTGGCCTTAATGGTAAATCGGTGGTGCCATTAATTTCGGGAATTGCTTGTGCCGTGCCAGCAATTATGTCGGCCCGCAGTATCGAAAATTGGAAAGACCGATTGATTACTATTTTTGTGACCCCATTTATGAGTTGCTCGGCGCGTTTGCCAGTATATACTTTATTAATTTCATTAGTAGTTCCCAATAGATTTGTTTTTGGATTTTTGAGTTTACAAGGCCTTATTTTAATGGCCATGTATTTGCTTGGTTTTGTTTCGGCATTGCTCGCAGGTTGGCTGCTTAAATTATTTATCAAAACAAAAAGTAAAAGTTATTTCTTAATGGAATTGCCGGTTTACAGAATGCCGCGTTGGTCGAATGTTGGCATCACTATTTTTAATAAAGCCAGAACATTTGTAATGGAAGCCGGAAAGGTAATTCTTGCAGTCTCTATTATACTATGGGTTTTAGCCACTTTTGGTCCTAGTAAAGATTTCGATGCCATTGAAACAAAGTATGCAAAAATATCATCCGAGAACGCAACTGTTGAATTAAATAGTTCGACTTTGGAAAGTAAAAAGAACGCAGAAAAATTAGAAGCTTCTTATGCTGGTTTGCTTGGAAAATTTATTGAGCCAGCCATTAAACCTTTAGGTTATGATTGGAAAATTGGTATTGCATTGGTTACCTCTTTTGCTGCACGCGAAGTTTTTGTGGGCACCATGTCTACTATATATAGTGTGCAAGGCGACGGCGAACATTTAGACACCGTACGCGAAAAAATGTTAGAAGCAAGAAATCCGGAAACAGGCGAACTCACATTTACTTTTGCAACCGTCATGTCGCTCATGATATTTTATGCTTTTGCGATGCAATGTATGAGCACCTTTGCGGTTGTTTATCGCGAAACCAATGGCATCAAATGGCCACTTATACAGCTTTTCACGATGACTGCATTTGCTTATTTAGCTGCATTTGCTGTATATCAATTTTTATCTTAGTCTGATTTTTTTGATCAACGCATGTCTGAACAAAATGCCGAATTGCTAAAAAAATATTTACCAGTAGAAGTGGCCATCACCATGTCTAAGTGGATTGATCATTTTCAAGTGGAACTAACCATCAGCAAACCGCGTCAATCTGTTTTAGGCGATTACCGCCACCCTCACGCAGGCAGAGGGCATCGCATTTCTATCAATGTAGATTTAAATCCATATGCTTTTCTGATTACTTTAATTCATGAGTTTGCACATTTGAGTAATTGGAATACCTATCGCAATAAAGTAAAAGCACATGGCGAAGAATGGAAAACAGAATATAAAAGATTAATGAATCCATTTATTGCCAAAGGCATTTTTCCGGAGCGCATCGAAACTGCATTGCGTCGCTACATGAACAACCCTGCAGCCGCTAGTTGTACCGATATTCATTTATTAAAAGTATTGAAAGAGTTTGATCCGGTTTCTAAAACCGTATTTGTTTCGACTGTACCTATGGGTGGAATTTTTAAAATGAAATCGGGTCGCGAGTTTCAGAAAATAGCATTGCTTCGTAAAAGATTTAAATGCAAAGAAATTTCTACGGGAGCCATTTATTTATTTAGTCCTGTGTCGGAGGTGTATTACGAAGCAAGCGAAAATTAATAGGTTATTATTTTAAGGTGCTTGTTAATTAGCGGATTTATCTTTTAAGATTAATTCGCTTGGTTTTTCGGAGCGCTTGGAACTGAAAATAATTAGTACGAAGGAAGCGAAAATTATTCTTCCGAATAAATAACCTCTACTAAAGTTTGGCCCACAGCTTTCAAAGATTTTTTACTGATGTTGTTGATGTTATCTTGCTGCGTGTGCCAGTGCGTCCAAAATCCAGTTAGGCTACTTTCGTCGTGGTGAATAAGATCAACCACTGGGATATTTAAAATAGTATTGATATAATAATGATCGTCTATAATCGCTGGACTATTTTTGTATTCGAAATTGCTTGAATAACCTGCTTTTGCAGCGGCGTTCCAAACTTTCTCAACAGCTGCAGGAGCGTAGGTTCTAGAAATTTCGTCTTGATGAAAAACTACATTTTCGCCGCCAACCATATCTAATAATATACCATACATTGGTTGGTAGCCTTTGCTTGGTTGGTTTTTGCACCAATACTGTGAACCTAAACAATACGAATCTTGCATGCTTGGAAATTTACTGCCTTCGGGTTGTCCATAATCTTCGGCATCAAATAAAATAAGATCAACACCAATTTTTGGATTTTCAATAGAAAAAATTCTAGCCATTTCTAGCAATACTCCAACACCACTGCCGCCATCGTTGGCACCCATAATAGCTTGGTCTTGGTCTTTGCTATCTTGATCGGCAAAGGGTCTGCTGTCCCAATGCGCACAAAGTAATACGCGTTTAGGATTGCTTGGATTATAAGAAGCAATAATATTTTTAATATTTAATTTTTTGCCATCGAATGCGGTCACAATGCCTTCTTGCACAAACACACTTGCTTTGTATTTTTTTAATGTTTGCGTTAAATAATTTGCGCATGCGCTATGACCTTTGCTATTAGGTACTCTGGGGCCAAAGGCTAATTGCGCTTCTATGAATTTAAAACTACTGTCTTCCGAAAAAATAGGTTTAGCAATACTTGTATCAACAGCACTTTCGCTCGCATTGGTTTTAGTTTTTTCAGAACTACATGCATTCAAAAAAAGCACAATGCCAATGCTTAAACTATAAATAAAATTTTTCATGTGATGCGGGTTATTCTTCATAAGCCCATTCGGAACCTTCTTTGCTATCTTTAATAATAATTTGATTGGCTTTGAAATTAGCACGAATGGTATCTACTAAAGCAAAATCTTTATTTGCTCTGGCTGTTTGGTAACTTTCCATCCAAGCATCAAGCATAGCAATTGGACTTGCGCCTTCCAACATTTTTGATTCCGAAATACCCAATACTTCTTCGTTTATACTTACAAAAGTTTGAATGATTTTTTCGAAAGTAGCCGGGCTAATACTACTCAATGCAAGGTGTTTCGCCTTGAATGAATTAATACGCTTCAATAAATTATATAAAGCTGCAATACTCATGGCTGTGTTAAAATCAGCATTCAAACCGTCATATACTTCTTGACATTCTTGTTGAATGGCTGCGTCTAATTCCGCATCGAAGTTCACATTTGCATCTGCTACATAAGTCATAGATTTTGCAGTACGCAATCCATTGATCATTTTTTTCAAACCTTTTTCTGCTGCTTGTAAAGCTTCGTTAGAAAAATCTAAAGTGCTGCGGTAATGTGCTTGCAAAAAGAAAAAGCGAACGGTAATAGGATGGTATGCTTGCGTTAATAAGTCATGCTCACCTGTAAAAAATTCGTTTAAGTTAATGGCATTACCCAAAGACTTACCCATCTTTTTTCCATTAATGGTGACCATATTATTATGCATCCAATACTTTGCAGGATTGCAATGATTGGCTGCTTTTGATTGGGCTATTTCGCATTCGTGGTGTGGAAATAATAAATCTAATCCGCCACCATGTATATCAAAATGTTCGCCTAAATATTTATTGCTCATAGCCGAACATTCGATATGCCAACCCGGGAAACCTATGCTCCAAGGGGAGTTCCAGCGCATGATATGTTCTGGCGATGCTTTTTTCCATAAGGCAAAATCGAAAGAATTTTTCTTTTCTTCTTTGCCTTCCAGGGTTCTTCTGCCTTCGCCAGCATGTGCAATTAAGTCTTCTAAAATACGGCCAGATAATTCGCCATAATTTTCGCTTTCATTATATTTTAATACATCAAAATAAACCGAACCATTCGAAACATAAGCCAATCCGGCTGCCACAATTTTCTCGATCATTTCAATTTGTTCGATGATGTGTGCAGAAGCTCTAGGCTCAATACTAGGGCGGACAATATTTAATTTGTCCATCATTTCGTGATAGGCATTGGTATACATTTGCACCACTTCCATGGGCTCTAGTTTTTCTAGGCGCGCGCGCTTTGCAATTTTATCATCTCCATCGTCGGCATCGTTTTCTAAATGGCCCACATCGGTAATGTTTCTCACATAACGAACTTTATATCCGCAATGCGAAAGGTATCGGTAAATAATATCAAAAGTAGTAGCCGAACGCGCATGTCCTAAATGCGGATCGCCATAAACGGTAGGACCACATAAATACATACCTACAAAAGGCGCATTAATGGGCTCAAAAACTTCTTTATTTCTGCTTAAAGAATTGTATAAGCTAATAACCTGACTCATACTACAAACATACGGAATTTATCTAATTTTGATATTTTCAGCGCCTTAAAAAAGCTATTTATTGTACTGAATATCGGCTACCACAGGATAGTGGTCGGAATATTTTTTCTTGATGATTTTATAATTCAAGACATCCATAGCGGGGTCGCATAATATATAATCGATCTGAAAATTCGGGAATGCCCCGCCATAGGTGGTGCCCAGGCCGCTGCCTTTTTCTTGAAAGGCACTTTTTAAACCATTTGCAATTACATTAAAAGCATAAGAATTAGGCGTGTCGTTAAAGTCGCCACATACAATTACTTTGTATTCCGATTCGTCGATGAGCTCGCGCACCAATTCAGCTTGAGTTGCCCTACGAATAAAGGCATTCTTTAAACGACTACCAATGCGCCTCGAAGATTGTAAATTGGTTTCGGCTTCGGTGGTAACTTTGTGAAAATAATTATAATCTTTTGGTTTAAAACTGATGGATTGTAAATGTACATTGATGATGCGAATGGTATCCGATTGAATAACTACATCGGCGTAGCTACACATGTTTGGATGGCG
>CAJBBN010000027.1 GCA_903951325.1 uncultured bacterium | reverse complement strand
CCTGGGTTTTACCTAAAACAATGCCATAGCCCTCTCCCTTTTTTAAAGCCGATAAAACTGATGGCTGATTGGTGTTATTTAAATTCAAGATGGTAGCCATTCTGCCTACCTGTACTTTATTATGAATGTCATGCAAGTCGTCGTTCCCAACAATAAACACTGGCTTCCCAGCAGACAATACAATATCCCATTGCTTTTCAGAAATACCATAAGGGCTTAATACTTCCATGCAATTAAAATTAGTTAAACGGCTCAACTCTTTGTCGCTATAGCCATTGCGCAATGCAGGATGATTTAAAATCACTAAGGAATTGGTATCCAGTGATAAATAATTTAAGATATTTTGTTTGTTATTGGCTGTTTGAGGGAATAAATATTCTAACCATTCCACATCTCTCCCACCCAAAACTAATTGATGCGTTTTCATTAAATTGAAGCCATGCTCGTATGCAGTTACATAATTATGTTGCCCAGCATTTACGGTGTCTATAAGATGGTAATTAGAAACACAATGAACACCATAGTTCAAAGAATCATAAACACGATGGATATCTGCGGCAGATCCACTTCCATTGCTAAGACCATTCCAAGCATTTCCATGGGCATGAAAATTACACTTTTCCCAATTTGCAGCATTAATATTTGCATAAGGATTGTAAATAATTTTTCCTTGAAATGCGCTTGCTTCTTGTTTAAATTGAAATCTTGTACAGAAAAAAAACTGCGCAATCACTAGCCAAAAAATACTAGATAAAAAGATAATGAGAAAAATGCGAGAAACCTTCATTTAACTCAATAGTAAATATTTGGTATTTACTAAGAATTAAATCAATGTTAAATCTACTCTTGTTTGGTTTTGTTAATTTAAAATAACCTTCCCGTTAAATTTACCTGCACTAGATTTTAATTCGAAAAGGTAAGTTCCTTTGGATAATGTTTGTCCATTACTATTTTTTCCATCCCAAACTATTTCTTGATAACCCTTAGGTAAATCTGCATAGGTTTTTTCGAAAACCTTTTCGCCAATTAAATTATATACCGAAAAATATAAAGATGATTGAGTTGGATTATAAAAAGAAATGTTGGTGCTGTGCTCAAATGGATTAGGATAAGTAAATGCTTTAAAAATAGCTGCATTATTGTTGTTGGCAGCAATGCCCGTAACCAAAGGATCTGAAGAAAGTATCGAATCGATATTAATATTTTCGTCTCCTGCTTGGTAATTCAAAAACTGATAAGAGTCAAATAGCATTTCGTCTTTGGTATTGAATCCTGCTAAAACATTTTGTGGAGGACTGCTTGGATTATAAGGATTAGTCGAAGTATTATCGTAAGTATGTGTTGAGAATAATTTATATCCCATAGGTACTTTAATTAATTTCCTATAAAAATAATAGCCTTGCCAATTAAAATCCCATTTGTTTATCCTGATTAATGGAATGGTGTCTTTTCCTTTATAGGCAAAATTAGTCATGTTGGTCGCCAATTTATGGGAATGAGGAAATGCGCCAAACATAGATAAATTGTATGGAAGCGTAGCCGAACCGTTGGGGTAGATTGCTGTAAATTTCTTAACCGTATTTGCTGGAATATTTAAATTCCAATTTTGTAAAAAAGATTCGACCATCACTTGTCGCACATTTTGGGTGCCAACTGGATAAAAATAAAACCTAATTTTTGTGCTGTCTATATTGCCTGCCGATCCTGCAGGATAATGTATTTGTAAAATAATTTTTGATCCTGCTTTTAAATTAATTCCCATTTTTAATTGAGATGAATTAGGGAAAACCGTTGGTGCTGCACCAGGCGCAAAGCCGCCTAGGCTATAATCTCCAGGAGGGTTAAAGCAATTTCCTGTTAAATCTGTTTGGGTAGTTCCAAAGCTGTCCACATTCACAATTACATGATGAACAATACTTGGATTGCCTGCAACAATTTCAAAGGCCCTGATGATCCTATTTTGTGTTAAACCACTTGGCAAAGAAAAACAAATATAACTATCGTTGGTACTTGCATTACTGGTAAACACTGGCATCTTTAATTCTAAATCTGGTGTGCCATATAATTGGTAATTTGAAAATTTTGGGGGTGTTGGAATTTTGGTGGTATCACCTAACAAAGCTCCGCCCTGTATCCAATTGAGAATAGCCGATTTTTCATTTTCGGTAATAGTTCTTTCGTGCGAAAACCTAGTATAAGTAGTATCTGGGCTCCAAGGTGGCATATAACCTGTACTCAAATACGCACTGATTGGATATAATTTACTGCTTACATCGGCATAAGTCATAAAAGACGAAGCATGTTGGTTTTCGTGATGGCAATTACCACATTTATTGTAAATAATTGGCGCTACATCACTAAAATATATTTGCGCATTTGCTTGTGTTATTACAAACAACATCAATATGAATAAACCACCAATTTTCTTCATTATATATTTTTTTATCTATTCGTTATAATGCGTTATGTTCTATTAAATAAGCCCTCAACAATACTAATAATTCATTACACTTTTTTTGTGTTGGAACAATAGTAACTTCATTGGTTGATTCGCGAATCATTTGTAACATTCCTAAAGTAGCCATATACTGATTCCAATCTAATTTAGCCTCATTCATAATTTTTAAATTTGGTGGAATTGGCATGTCAATAATTATTTTTTTATTGACTATTTTGGTGTTGTATGAAAATTTTCTATAAAAATCAAATTGAAAATATCCAACGGTTAGCGGGTCTACTAATCGGTCTATATACCCAAACTCTCTTTGTTCGCGTACTTTAATATCAGCAGCCATGCTCGAATAAGCCTGAATCGCAACTTTTAATTTTTTATCATCAATAAACTTTAAAGCACCGGAATTTTTAACTTCATCTAATGCCATGTTATTCATAATTGGCATCATTCTTTGTGCAAGCAATTGATGTGCCGCATAAACAGTGGGTATATCTTTTGTAATTTGATTGTTTTGATAGCTCTCATTGAGTATGTCAAAATAATCTTCTTGCCATTGTCTGTTTTTAAGACTTGATGCATATTCAACAGAGTCTGCTACTAAATCTACATATAAATTTCTTGCGCTGGATACTGCTTTTTTGGTTTCAATATAATGTTCCCTGATATTTTCAGCAGTATAACCAAATGATACGGCTATAAATATCATGATGCCTTCTAATAAATATTCTTTCCATGGTTTAACATGAGTAGGAACATGTGGATGATGGTGTACTTCCATTTTGTATTGCTAAGTAAATATTAGTTCAAGGCTTGTGCTAAATCTTCCAATAAATCTTCTATGTCTTCTACTCCAACACTTAAACGAAGAAGCGAATCTACCACACCTGCAGTTTCTCTGTCGGCCTTTGGAATCGAAGCATGCGTCATGGTTGCAGGATGATTGATCAATGATTCAACGCCTCCTAATGATTCGGCTAAAGAAAATACTTTGAAAGAAGATGCCAATTTAAAAGTGTCTTCGATGCTGGCATTTTTAGTCGTAAAAGAAATCATACCACCAAAATCACGCATTTGTGTTATTGCAATGTCATGGTTAGGATGGTCTTCGAAACCTGGCCAATAAACTTTATCTACTTTAGGATGATTTCTTAAAAAATGCGCCACCGCTTTTCCATTTTCGCAATGTGCTTTCATTCTTAAATGCAAGGTTTTGATACCTCTTAAAACCAAAAAAGAATCCATTGGCCCCGGAGTTGCTCCACATGAATTATGAATAAAAGCCAGTCGCTCATACAAAGTTTCGTCGTTCATCATCAGTGCGCCCATGATTACATCCGAATGTCCACCTAAATATTTAGTAACCGAGTGCATCACAATGTCTGCACCTAAATCTATTGGGTTTTGCAGGTATGGCGATGCAAAAGTATTATCAACTGCGAAAGTAATGTTGTGAGCTTTCGCAATTTTAGCACAAGCGGCAATATCTACAATTTTCATGGTTGGATTAGTTGGGGTTTCTACCCAAATCAACTTCGTATTTTCGTTGATGTAATTTTGAATATTTTGTGCATCGTGTAAATCGACGAAATGAAATTTAATACCATAGTTGGCAAAAACTTTAGTAAACATACGGTAAGTGCCACCATATAAATCATTACCCGTAATTACTTCGTCGCCTGGTTTTAAAAGTTTAGCAACCGCATCTGTTGCACCCATACCACTAGAAAAACACAAGGCATGTTTAGCGTTTTCTAAAGCCGCTAAACAATCTTCGAGCGCTGTACGCGTAGGGTTTTTACCACGGGCATAAGCATAGCCTTGGTGTTTACCAGGTGAAGCTTGCACAAAAGTAGAAGTTTGAAAAATAGGTGTCATGATCGCACCTGTTGATGGGTCGGGGCTTTGCCCTGCATGAATTGCTTTGGTACCGAATTTGTATGCCATTTGTATTATTTTTTTATCCCTAAAAATAGCATTATATACTCGTAAACTCAAAAATTTGAAATTTATTAAGAATTAATTTAACTTGGTTTAGAATTAAATTCAAATTGTATGAAAAATCTAATATTAAGCACTTTCATTCTAAGTATGTTGTTATTAACAGGCTGTAAAAAGGATGAGCTAAACGATCAATCTGCTGCTATAGATAATGCCATTGCAGAAAACATGTTCGACGATGTTTATAAAAGAATTGATGAAGAGGCGGCTAATAGCGAATCCATGAATGGTAAATTAACCGATAATGGCATACAAACCTTTGCCTCTTTGGGCTGCGCAGATAGTGTGCAAATTTTAACAACCAATGGTGGATTTCCAAAAACTTTGACGATTTTTTTCAATCAAAATATTTGCTCAGATGGTCGCATTAGAAATGGAAAAATCGTTTCTATTTTTTCAGGTAAATACCGCGATAGTGCAACTGTAATTACCACGCATTTCGAAAACTATACCATCAATGGAAATGAAATTCATGGATTAAAAACAATCAAGAATAATGGTACCAATAGTAATGGACATCTTAATTTTAGCATTCAAGTAGATACCGCAAGCATCGTAACTACTAGTGGTACCATTAGCTGGCAAAGTACTAGAAACAGAGCTTGGACTGCAGGTGCTAACACAAAAAATTTACTTATCGACGACGAATATACCATTACCGGAAATGGATCTGGTATTAATAGAAAAGGTAATGCCTATACGCTAACCATTCAAACTCCATTAGTTGTTAAAATGGATTGTAAGTACATTAAACAGGGTATCATAGAGTTTGTCAACAGCAAAAAAACATTGGAGATAGATTATGGAAATGGCAGCTGCGATGACGATGCAACCATCACCATCAATGGTGTTACTTATAATATCAAATTATAATTAAATCAAAGGTTTTGTTTCGCCTGCTTTAAATTCGAAGCCTAAGCGTTTGCCGGTACTCATACCCGAAGTAGTCGTATTGTATTGCTTTTCTGCTAGCGTTATAATTTCGCTTTGTTCGAGCGGTGGTACTTGTAATTCGAAATCGATGGAAAATACAATAGCATGTTGAATGATATCTTCAATTGCTTTTTGGTCAAATATTTGATTTTCATAGTTTGCAATTCCGTAATTCAAATCGTCTTTCCCCTCTAAGAAAAATTGATTTTCAGAATTAATAAAAATACGGGTAACTAAATAGCCCAAATCGTTTAGCCTATTGTATTTGATAGAATCTGATAAGAAATTATATATCTGAATTAAACCACAATATGCTTTTTTAGGATTCGCTTTTACAAATGGTAATTGATGAATTTTATGTTCCGTGGGGAAAGTAAATACATTGGTATGCATGGCAAAAATTAAAGCGTCGCCAGAGAATTTTATTTCTGCTTCAAATTCTCCTCCGTCCGTATAAACAATTTCTACATTATTATCTATCGCCGTAACATCTTTGCTTAAATTCAAAGACAAATTAATCAATGATTTTTTGATTGCCGAAATTTGCATCATCGTATTGCGATGAATAAATTGCTTCATCGAAGAATGATCTTTTAATTTTTCAACAATTTCTGCGTAATGACTTTCTTGCGCCATGGTGTTTTTTTATTAATATGCTCTTGCAAACAAAACCCTTTGTGTAGAAGGCTTTCCGCTGTAAATACAAACACCAGCTTCTAAGGTATTATTCAATGGAATACAACGAATAGTCGCTTTGGTTTCTTCTTTAATTTTCTCTTCTGTTTCGGACGTACCATCCCAATGCGCCGCAATAAATCCAGCTTTACCATCTAATAATTCTTTGAATTCTTGATAGGTATTTGCAGGCGTAATATGCTCGTTACGGAAACTTAATGCTTTCCGGAAAATATCATTTTGAATGGTATCTAACAGCGCTTCGATGGTTTTATCAATATTGGTTAAGGAAACAGAATATTTTTCTTTGGTATCTCTCCGAGCAATTTCAACGGTTCCGTTTTCGATATCGCGAGGGCCAATGGCTAACCTAACTGGCACGCCTTTTAATTCCCATTCGGCAAATTTATAACCTGGTCTTTGCGTATCACGATCATCGAATTTCACACTGATGCCTTTTGCTTTTAAAGCAGGCATAAAAGTATCAACGCAAGTACGAATATTTGCTAAGGCTTCTTCGTTATTAAAAATGGGTACAATTACTACTTGAATTGGCGCCAATTTTGGAGGCAATACCAAACCTTCGTCGTCGGAATGTGCCATAATCAACGCACCAATTAAACGGGTAGAAACGCCCCAAGAACTTGCCCAAACATGTTCTATTTTTCCTTCTTTATTGGTGAATTTTACATCAAATGCTTTAGCGAAATTTTGTCCTAAGAAATGAGAGGTACCTGCTTGTAAAGCTTTGCCATCTTGCATGAGCGTTTCGATGCAATAGGTATCTAATGCCCCGGCAAATCTTTCGTTTGGAGATTTTACGCCTTTCATTACTGGCACTGCCATCCAATCTTCTGCAAAAGTGGCATACACTTCTAACATTTGTTTTGTTTCTGCAATGGCTTCGTCGGCAGTAGCATGAGCCGTATGACCTTCTTGCCATAAAAATTCTGAAGTACGCAAGAACAAACGCGTACGCATTTCCCAGCGCACTACATTGGCCCATTGGTTTACTAAAATGGGTAAATCGCGATACGACTGAATCCATCCGCGATAGGTATTCCAGATAATGGTTTCGGATGTTGGTCTGACAATTAATTCTTCTTCTAGTTTTGCATCTGGATCTACCATAATGCCTCCGTTGCCATCGTTCTTTAAACGATAATGCGTAACAACTGCGCACTCTTTAGCAAAACCATCGACATGGCTTGCTTCTTTAGCGAAAAAAGATTTAGGAATAAACAAAGGGAAGTAAGCATTCGAATGGCCAGTATCTTTGAACATTTGATCCAATACTTTTTGCATGTTTTCCCAAATGGCATAACCATAAGGTTTAATAACCATACAACCTCTTACATCCGAATGTTCTGCTAAATCGGCTTTGGTTACTAATTCGTTATACCATGCCGAATAATCGGCGCTCCTGCTGGTTAATCCTTTGCTCATCTTTTTTTAGAAATAGGGAATTGTAATATTATTGTCGTAATTTAACAAAAGCTATTGTTTTTATTAAATAATGACGAAATTTATAACAAAAATAAGAATTTTAGCGTTATTGCTTCAGAAATAATTACCTAATCTTAAAGGAGAACTCATATGAAAAACTTCCAAATTCCTTTAGTTGCTTTCGCACTCCTACTTGGAGCCTGTTCAAGCATGCAAAACACGAGTCGTATTAATTCAAACGACGACCTTTATTTTTCATTAGCAGATGCTAAAAAGAATTCCGAAAAAACTTATAACGAAGCATTAAGCGCCGAAACCAATGCAGCTGATAGGCCTGCCGCTGCGCAAGAAACACCCAATACCAATTATAGTCAATACCAAAGTGCCGATCAAGCGGAACAAAATCAAAATCAACAAAACCAACAAAACTATTCGAGTAATTCCGATGGCAATACCACCATCAATAATTATTACATGACCGACGAAGACGATTATTATTATAGTAAACGCTTGCGAAGATTTTCTAATAATTACTATGGTTTTGGCTATTATTCTCCGGCATATTGCGGATTTTATAATGACCCATTTTTCTTTAACGGTTTTGGCATAGGATATAGCTATGGCTGGAACAGCGGATGGTATGGTGGATATTATGGCGGTTTTAATGGTGGATTCTATGATCCTTTCTTTAATCCTTGGGGAGGATTTTATAACCCTTACTATGGATATGGATATGGCTACGGTTATGGCAATCCATATTATAATAATTATTATGGTGGATATAACGGTGGTTATGGACATGGTGATAATTGGGGAAATAATGGTGGTGTTAAAACAACTAAATTTATTAATACCCCAAGACCTAGAACAGGCGGTAGCGTTGGTGTTGGTGGCAGATCTACTGGAACCGGCGGAAATGTTGGCATTGCAGAAAGCAATCGCAATATGCCAATTTTAACAAACAACAGTAGCAGCACACCCAATGTACGCATGGCAACTCCACCTACTCGTTCAACTACGCCAGCGGTTTCGCCAAGTAATACTACTACTCCAATAAGAAATTATGCTGCGCCTACACCGCGTAATAATGCAGAACCT
>CAJBBN010000026.1 GCA_903951325.1 uncultured bacterium | reverse complement strand
TGCGGCAATAGCATTGGCTACATCTTTTAATAAAACCGTTTTACCTGTTTTAGGTTGCGCCACAATTAAACCTCTTTGCCCTTTTCCAATTGGAGAAAATAGGTCCATTAATCGAGTCGAATAATTTCCAGGATCCGAAAATAAATTGAATTTTTCGAAAGGAAACAAAGGAGTCAAATAGTCGAATGGCACACGGTCTCTCACTTCTGCAGGTGTACGACCATTAATGCTATCCACTTTTACCAATGGAAAATATTTCTCTCCTTCTTTAGGTGGACGAATGCTACCTCTTACGGTATCTCCGGTTTTTAAACCAAATAATTTTATTTGCGATTGTGATACATAAATATCATCTGGAGAAGTTAAATAATTATAATCTGCCGATCTTAAAAAGCCATATCCATCGGGCATAATTTCTAATACCCCTTCGTTTACAATTGAATTGTCAAAATCCAGGGTTTGTAAAGTGGATTCTGAATTATTTCTTTGTTTGTTATTATGACGATCAAATCGGTTGTCGTTATTTCTTTGAGGACGCTCCACTGCCGATTTTTCTAAGTTGGCAGAGGTTTGACTATCGTCTTCTTGGTTGGTATTTTGTGGCGCTTGCACTGGTGTTTCGATATTTTCCGAAACACTTTCGGAATCGCTAGCAATATTTTCAATTACCGAAGCATCGTTGCCCGTGTCTTGATTGGCATCGGTAGCTTTGTGTTTTTGTTTTGCAACATTTGGATTGAGTTTTGGAGCGGGTGCCGCATCAGAAGTTGGCGATTCATCTTGTTCAGATTTTACACTTCTTTTTCTTTTAGTTTTTTCTGCAGGTGCCGATGCTGTTGCATCTGCTGCAGTTTTTTTGTTTGGGTTCGATTCCAATATTTGATAGATTAATTCTTGTTTTCTTAATTCTTCGTAACCTGCTATGGCTAAATCTTTTGCAATTTGTCTTAATTCTGAAACTAATTTTTCGTTTAACGAGCTATTATCGTACATGTATTGAGGTTAAATTTTTTATTGGGGAGAATTTATAAAGGTGGGGATGATTGAAAGATGTGTTAGACATTAACACATTGCAATTTTAACCATTTTAATTAAATAATCAAAAAAATGTCGTTTTTTTTGATGCTAATCAAAGTTTTTAAGAAAATAACCTCCATGTTTGAGGCAAATTAGCCTTTTTAATCAAATTTCAAGCTAATTTTATTAATTTTGGACATGCAAAAAATCGACCTTATTCAGCAAATAAAAGCTAAAAAATCATTTTTATGTATTGGTTTAGATACCGATTTATCAAAGATTCCAGCGCATTTACTGGAGCAAGAAGATCCAATTTTTGCATTCAACAAAGCCATTATTGATGCCACCGCAGATTTATGTGTGGCTTATAAACCAAATTTAGCTTTTTACGAAAGCATGGGCGCCGCAGGATGGGAAAGCTTACGTAAAACAATGGATTATATTCCTGCACATTGTTTTACCATTGCAGACGCTAAAAGAGGCGATATAGGCAATACTTCTGCGATGTATGCTAAAACATTTTTCGAACCATCGGCAGCAGGATTTAATTTTGATTCCGTAACGGTTGCGCCTTATATGGGTTCCGATTCGGTTACCCCATTTTTAGCTTATTCCAATAAATGGGTTATTTTATTAGCCTTAACTTCTAATGAAGGTGCCAAAGATTTTCAATTCGATTCTTTCGAAAATGGCGATAAAGTATTTGAAAGAGTATTATTAAAATCCAGCAAATGGGGTAGCGATGAAAATATGATGTATGTAGTTGGAGCCACCCGTGGCGAAGCATTTGCAGCCATTCGTAAATTAGTGCCCGATCATTTTTTATTAGTACCAGGTGTAGGTGCCCAAGGTGGTTCTTTAGCCGAGGTTTGCAAGTATGGTCTGAATAAAGAGTGTGGTTTATTAGTGAATTCTTCGAGAGCAATTATTTATGCAAGTAATACAATAGATTTTGCATCAAAGGCAAGGGAGGAGGCATTAGCAATGCAACAAGAAATGGAATTAATATTACAAGAAAACAACATTATATAAATTATTTTTTGTTTCCAGCTCTTAATAAATCCCAAACCAAGTCGCTTTCAAACCCTTTACCAATAAGATAGGCAGCCAGTTTATTCATTTTTTTAATCACATTGCTTTCGGGTATTTCTTTTGCTTTTCTTTTGATTTCTTTTTTTAGTACTTGCGTGTAAGTTTCGTGGTCGATGAGCTGAAGTGCTTTTCGAATGCAGGGTTCAGAAGTTCCTTTTAAACGCAAGGCATTTTTAATTTTTAATTTCCCCCAATGTTTTATCCTAAATTTTCCACCTGCAAAGGCAATGGCAAATCGTTCTTCGTTTAAGAAATTTTCTGAAATTAAAAATGCGATAATGTCTTCTAGGTCATCACTTGAAATGCCCATTTTTGCTAGCTTTTCTCTTGCTTCTTGCTGGCTTCTTTCTTGATAAGCACAAAAATCAGCAAGTTTTAATTGCGCTGTTTTTTTATCTATTGGGCTAGTTTGTTTTGATTTTTCTTGCTGCATGCTTTTAAAATTAATACCAAATTCTAGCCATAATTAATGCTGCATTTTCCAAACACATGAATTGTATTGTTTCAGGTGCATCATCGTAATTCAAAATAATACAATCCCCTTTTGTTAATTTATTTTCGCCTGTAAGGTTAGCAACAGCAACTTCGCCTTGCCAAATATAAATTAAGGTCAGCGAACCAGGGCTTACCACTTGTTCGGTATGTTGCTCTTGATTTTGAAGCTTAACAGCATCTAATTTGGCTAATACTTTGCCTCGGTAAATAATATTAAAATCACTTACCATACCTTCGGCTTTGGTATTCCAATCGCCTTCAAAAGAATCAACATCAAATTCTTGGAGTGTTTTACTATATAAGTTTTCGTGATGAATTTTTAATTCGCCCGCTAAAATAAGCAGCTCTCGCGAGTAGCCTTCAAATTTTGTAAAAGTGGTTTCCGCTTGTTCAACCGTGGCTGTACTGATCCTAAAATCAAAATCTCTTGCAATAAAATTGGCATGGCTTGGCCATATATACAATTCAGAGGTGGTACCTGCAGCCCATCGATTGCAAGTTATTTCGGTATTTTTCTTTACTTGAATGCTCATAAATAGCGATTGATGGCTTAAAAATAAGCCTAATTATCGGCTTATTGATTATATTTATATCCGAAATTAAGGATTTAGCTTTACAATTACGATTGTAAAATATGAATTTAAAGAACCAATAAGCGCTAAATTAAAACGATATTTGGATATGGAATTTAAGTACGATGTAAAAGCAATTCAAGATATATTCCATTGCGAATCCATCATTGCGGCACCTCATGCAACCATAGAATGGTTGTTAATTGATAGTAGGAAAATTATTCGTGCTTCCAGCTCTTTGTTTTTTGCTTTAAAAGGAAAAACAGATGCCATGCAATACCTCCCTTTTTTAGTAGAACAAGGCGTGTGCAATTTTGTCGTTTCACAATTACCAAATAATATAAAAGATTATCCTAATTGTAATTTCTACGTAGTAGCAGATACCTTAAAGGCAATACAATTAATAGCTACAGCGCATCGAAAGCAATTCGATATTCCGGTAATTGGTATAACAGGTAGTAATGGTAAAACCATTGTAAAAGACTGGTTGTATCAATTATTGAATCCCGAATATGCCATTGCCAGAAGTCCTAAAAGTTATAATTCGCAAATTGGTGTGCCCTTATCGGTTTGGCAAATTGCCCCACATAATAATTTAGCAATTATCGAAGCCGGTATTTCTACCACAGACGAAATGGCTGCTTTAGCCAATATTATTCAACCCAGTATTGGAGTATTAACAAATATTAAAACCGCTCATGCCGAAGGCTTCCAAGACAAAGCGGAAAAGCTTGCTGAGAAATTAAAACTATTTACTAATTGTAAGCAGGTCATCATTCCGCTTGATTATGTGCCGGATAGTTTAGTGACAAAAAATGCCTTTACGTGGTCTGCTTTAAAACCAGCAGATTTAAGCATTACAGCCGTTCAAAAAGAAAATCAGTATAGTGTAATTACCGCAACCTACCTTCATCAAACTTGTAGTATTCGAATTCCGTTTGTAGATGATGCAGCCGTTGAAAATGCGATTACTTGCTGGGCAGTAATGCTTGCTATGGGATACGATCAACAAGTTATTGCTACTCGTTTTCCAACATTACCTGCCATTCAAATGCGTTTAGAATTGAAACAAGGTATACACCAAACTTCTATTATTAACGATAGTTATAGCGCCGATATTGAATCATTATATATTGCAGTTGATTTTTTAAATCAACAACATCAATATACTAAAAAGACAATTATTCTATCTGATTTTAGTGCTAACCTAGCACCCAATCAATATCAAGAAATAGCTGCATATCTTCAATCTAAAGGCATTCAAAAATTTATTGGAATTGGTCCAGCAATCAATAAACACAAGGATTTATTCCAATTTGATCAAACATTTTTTTATGCGCAAACGAGCGATTTTTTAGCCGCATTTGATTTTACTCATTTTCAACAAGAAGTCATATTAATAAAAGGTGCAAGGGTTTTTGCATTCGAAAAAATTGTGAGTCGTTTAGCATTAAAGGCTCACGAAACTGTCTTAGAAATCAACCTCAACGCCATTGTTCATAACCTTAATTTTTACCGTGCGCAATTAAATAAGCGAACTAAAATAATGGCTATGGTCAAAGCCTATTCTTATGGCAGTGGGAGTTTCGAAATTGCCAATGTATTGGCTTATAATAAAGTTGATTATTTAGCAGTTGCTTATGTAGACGAAGGTGTTTCACTCAGAGCGGCGGGCATTCAAATTCCTATTATGGTCTTAAGCCCCGAAGCGAGTGGCTTTGAGCTAATGGTTCAACATCAATTAGAGCCCGAAATATATAGTTTACCTATTCTTAAATCTTTTGTTGATTTTTTAAAAATTAAACAAATTAATTCCTATCCAATTCACTTAAAACTTGATACGGGCATGCACCGTTTAGGTTTTGATGAAAGTGATATCCACGAATTATTAAATATTTTAACAGCGCATCAAGGATTAAAAGTGCTTTCTGTACTTTCACATTTAACTAGTTCGGACGATGCGCATTTAGATGAATATACCTTTGCGCAACTCACCTTATTTGAGCAATTAACATCAAAAATTCAACAACATATTGGTTATGAATTTATGAGACACATTGCCAATACAGCGGCTATACTACGTTTCCCGACTGCTCAATACGATATGGTAAGGTTAGGTATTGGTTTATATGGAATCGAAAATGTGGGTCATTTCGAAGATAAATTACAAACAGTAGGTACCCTTAAAACAACCATTACCCAATTGCGTAAGGTTGCAGCTGGTCAAACCATTGGATACAGTCGCAAAGGTGTTTTACATAAAGACTCACTTATTGCTACCGTTAAAATTGGTTATGCCGATGGTTATGCAAGAAAATTTGGAAATGGTGTGGGGGAGATGCTTGTAAACGGCCATTTAGCTAAGGTTGTAGGGAATGTATGCATGGACATGTGTATGTTAGATGTAACCGGAGTAACGGTAAAAGAAGGAGACGAAGTAATTGTTTTTGGGGAGGATTTAACCATTAATTCTTTAGCTGCAAAAATCGATACCATTCCTTATGAAATTTTAACAAGTATTTCTCAGCGTGTAAAAAGAATTTACTACTATGAATAAATTATTGAAATTAATTTTAAACTATTTTTTTAAAGGCGTACTTATTTTAGTACCCATTATATTCAGTGTTTATGTTATTTATTATGTAATCAAAAGCATTGATGGCATTATAAACATTGGCATTCCTGGTGCAGGTATACTTATTGTATTAATGATATTTACCTTAGTAGGAGCATTAGTTACCTCTTTTATTACCGAACCCATTTTTAATTATTTTGATCGATTATTAAATAGAATGCCATTTTTTAAAATGATGTATTCTTCTATCAGAGATTTATTAGAAGCATTTGTTGGAGATGAAAAAAAATTCAACGAACCTGTAACAGTTACCGACGATGCGGGATTCAAGCAAATTGGATTTTTAACCCAGAGAGATTTGTCAAATATTGGTTTTGCAGGCGAAGTGGCGGTTTACTTTCCTTTCTCCTATAGTTTTGCAGGTAAGGTGATGATTGTACCAAAAGATAAAGTAAAACCTTTAGCCATGAAATCGTCTGATGCCATGAAGTTTGTGCTCTCTGGTGGCGTTACCGAGTTAGAATAGCTTTTCATGAATGCAATACAAGCCCCAATTATTTGCATTATTGGTCCTACCGCAATTGGTAAAACAAAAGTAGCCGTTGCATTAGCCAATGAGTTAAACGCCGAAATTATCAGTGTAGATGCGCGCCAAGTTTACCAACAATTAAACATTGGAACCGGTAAAGATTTAGCAAGTTATACAATAGCAGGTAAACAAATCCCATATCATTTAATAGATATTATTGCAGTTAACGAACGCTACCATATTTATCAATTTCAACAAGATTTTTTTAAAGCAGTTGCCGATATACAATCAAGGGGAAAGCGCGTGATTGTTTGTGGCGGTACAGGCTTGTATTTAGAATCGGTTATTACGCCATTTGAATATACCGCAGTGCCAATAAACGAAAGCCTTAGAGTCGATTTACTGAATTTAGATTTATCAAATTTGCAGCGTATTTTCGAACAAATTCCGGCTATTCCTTTATCCAATTTTCAACCCGATTTAACCACTCAGAAAAGAAGCATTCGCGCCATAGAAATTAAAACCTATTTGCAAAATAATGAAGTTCCGAGTACTAATTTCCCTAAATTAACTTATCAAGTTTTTGCATTAAATGGGTCAGTGGCTATTCGAAATAAAAACATTGACCAAAGGCTACAAGCTAGGCTAGCGGAGGGTTTGCTAGATGAAGTAAAACAATTACTAGCCAATGGTGTGTTGCCCGAACAATTAAATTATTTTGGTTTAGAATACAAATATTGTTTAGACTATTTACAAGGAAAGTATGATCTTCCAACTTTACAATCGAAATTAAGTGTTGCCATTCATCAATATGCTAAAAGACAATTAACTTATTTTAGGAAAATGGAAAAGGCTGGTATTGAAATAGAATGGCTTGATGCCCAAGACCAGCCAGAAGCTTATGTTTTAGCTGCAATAGGGGCAAAAAAATAACCTTCTGATGCAGAAGGTTATTTTTATTAGTTTTTTATCATTCGTAAAAAAGTACCTAATCGTTTTTTGAGGTCTTTTCGATCTACAATAAAATCGAGGAAACCATGTTCTAAAACAAACTCTGCAGTTTGAAAACCTTTAGGTAAATCTCTTTTAATAGTTTCTTTAATAACTCTTGGGCCTGCGAAGCCAATTAAAGCTCCAGGTTCAGAGATAGTAATATCACCTAACATTGCATATGAAGCCGTAACTCCGCCCGTTGTAGGGTCTGTACAGAGTGAAATATAGGGTAATTTATTTTGTGCTAATAAAGCTAGTTTAGCAGATGTTTTAGCCATTTGCATTAAAGAGTAAGCGGCTTCCATCATTCTGGCTCCACCAGATTTAGAAATTATCATGAAAGCATATTTATTGGCAATACAATAATCAATCGCTCTACTAATTTTTTCACCTACAACAGATCCCATAGAACCGCCAATAAAATTAAAGTCCATACAGCAAATCACTAAATCTTCGCCTTCCACTTTTCCGTGTGCCGTTCTCATGGCATCTTTGAGCCCAGTTTTGGCAATGGTATCTTTTACTCTTTCTGGATATTTTTTGGTATCAATAAATTTTAATGGATCGCCAGAGGTTAAATTCTCATCTAATTCCACAAAATGATTATCATCAAAAATAATTTTGAAGTATTCTTTAGAACCAATTCTTAAATGGTAATTACAATGGGAGCAGAGGTAATTATTTGATTCTAAATCGGAAGTATATAATGGTTTTTTGCATGATGGACATTTATTCCAAATACCATCTGGCACATCTAACTTTTCATCAGTAGATGTTAAAATTCCATCATTTTTTCTTTTAAACCAAGCCATAGTCAATTTCCTGTTTTAATTATGCAATCGTAATTTCATTGTTTAAATAAACATCTTGGATCGCATTTAAAATAGCGACACCTTCGTTCATTGGACGCTGAAAAGCTTTTCTACCTAAGATCAATCCTTGTCCACCCGCTCTTTTATTGATAACAGCTGTGGTTACTGCTTCCGCTAAATCGGCAGCACCTTTAGATTCGCCACCCGAATTAATTAAACCAATGCGTCCCATATAGCAATTAGCTACTTGATAACGACATAAGTCAATTGGATTCATCGTAGACAATTCTGAATACATTTTTGGATGTGATTTTGCAAAGTTAATGGCTGTAAATCCACCATTATTCTCTGGTAATTTTTGTTTAATAATATCTGCTTGAATGGTTACGCCTAAATGATTTGCTTGCGACGTTAAATCGGCAGCAACATGGTAATCTACTCCATCTTTTTTGAAACCATTATTTCTAGTATAGCACCACAATACCGTAGCCATTCCTAATTCGTGTGCACGCTCAAATGCTTTGGCTACTTCAATAATTTGACGATTTGATTCTGGGGCACCAAAATAAATGGTGGCGCCTACTGCAGTTGCTCCTAAATTCCAAGCATCATCTACCGAACCAAACATAATTTGATCGTATTTATTAGGGTAAGTCATTAATTCGTTATGGTTAATTTTAACCATCATTGGAATTTTATGCGCATATTTTCTAGCAACAGATGCCAATACCCCAAAGGTTGTAGCTACTGCATTACAGCCGCCTTCTACGGCTAATTCTATAATTTTATCTGGATCAAAATAAATTGGATTGGGTGCAAATGAAGCACCAGCTGTATGTTCAATGCCTTGATCGACTGGTAAAATCGATAAATAACCGGTTCCACCTAAACGGCCATGGTTATACATAGACCCTAAACTTCTCAAAACTTGAGGGTTACGACTAGATCCTACAAAAGAACGGTCTAAAAAGTCCATTCCGGGTAAGTGTAACATGTCTTTTGTAAATGTTTTTGATTCGTGTTTTAATAGGCTATCTGCCTCTGCACCAAGTAATTCTGTGATTTTGTCGATGGTCATTTGATCAAATTTAGGTTATGCAATATTACTCAATTTTAAGGTATTTAGAAAAATAAAAAAACCCTTCTTTTTTCAGTTTGAAAATTACAAAAAACGCCCAATCCGTTTTGAATATTAGAGAATAGGATCACCGGTTCTGCAAAAGGGTCGCCACTGGAATAGTTGTTTAAGGTTTTATGATAG
>CAJBBN010000025.1 GCA_903951325.1 uncultured bacterium | reverse complement strand
TGCAAATGGATTCACCAACTCTTTAGAAGCTGCTTCGTATCCAGCTAAATTATTTTCGTAGTGAAACTTACTCCAACCCATTGGAATGGTTCCATCTACAGGGTTTTGTGCTGTTTTGCCATCTTTAAAACTTGTATTGGGTTGGTCTGGATTAGGTGCCAATGCACGATACATATTCGGGGCATATTCATAACCAGGGTTTCTCTTACTGTGATAGCAAGAACTTAAAGAACCAATGGTCACAAAAGTACCAACAGCGACTATAAAAATCTTGAAACTATTCTTCATCATAGCTAATGTATTTTCTTTCATTGTGTTTGATTTCAATTGCACCAGCTTCTTTTAAAACGGCGTCAACTGAATTAATATCATTTAAACTTGCGTCAATTGCAATTACAAATCTGTCGTTTGTTGCTCTTAAATCCATTACTCTTGGTGCTCTACCTGGGAATAAGTGATTTACATAGAAGAAGGTGAATACCATTCCATATGCCGCAAACAAAACAGTTAATTCAAACATGACAGGAATAAAATCTGGGAATGCAAATGCTGGTTTACCACCAATATTCATAGGCCAATCTATTACCAACATATAATATACCATTGTAAAAGCGGTAATGGTTCCTAAAAGACCGAAACAAAAAGCAGCAATTGGCAGCCTAGATCTTTTCACGCCTAATTTATTTTCAATTCCGTGAATTGGGAATGGAGTGAAAACATCTTCAATAGCTATATTACTTTTTTGTAATTGATCTATTCCCGACATCATCACATCTGGATCGTCAAAATGTCCTAAAATATATTTTACTTTACTCATCTCTTTTACCTCGTTAATTTAGTTTTTAGCATTTTCTACTTCAATACTTCCGTTGTAACCTTCTGGAAGTGCTGCGTGTCCATGTTCAATTAATTTAAGTTTAGACTGTTCCGAAGAACCTTTCAATAATAATTTTACCTCCGCCATTGCAATTGCAGGTAATACCCTCAAGAACAATAAAAATAAAGTGAAGAATAATCCTAATGAACCAATAAAGATGGAAACGTCAACCCAAGTTGGATAGAACATGGCCCAACTTGATGGTAAATAATCTCTGTGTAATGAGGTAACAATAATTACGAAACGCTCGAACCACATACCAATATTTACGAAAATAGAAAGTATCCACGTTGCGGTTATGCTTGTTCTAATTTTTTTGAACCAGAAAAGTTGTGGTGAAATTACGTTACAAGTAATCATTGACCAATACGCCCACCAGTACGGACCAGTTGCACGGTTAATGAACGCATATTGTTCGTATTCTACACCAGAATACCATGCAATAAAAAACTCTGTTCCATAAGCCACACCAACAATTGAACCGGTTAGAATAATAATTTTATTCATTGATTCGATGTGCGCCATGGTGATGTAATTTTCAAAACCTAACACTTTTCTGGCAATTATCAATAATGTTAATACCATCGCGAAGCCTGAGAAAATTGCACCTGCCACAAAATATGGAGGGAAAATGGTTGTATGCCATCCGGGTATTACGGAAGTTGCAAAGTCGAATGATACAATGGTGTGTACCGATAATACTAATGGCGTAGAAACACCCGCTAAAATTAACGAGACAGTTTCAAAACGTTGCCAAGTTTTTACCGAACCATTCCAACCAAATGATAGGATGGAATAAATTCTTCTTCTTAATCCTTGTGCACGGTCTCTGATAGTTGCAATATCTGGCAACAAACCTGTGTACCAGAAAATCAAGGAAACAGAGAAATAAGTAGAGATAGCGAAAACGTCCCAAACTAATGGAGAGTTAAAGTTAACCCATAAAGAACCGTATTGATTTGGCAATGGTAATGCCCAATGAAAAAGCCATGCACGGCCCATGTGCGCTACAATAAATGAAGCCGCGCAAATAACGGCAAAAATGGTCATTGCTTCGGCCGAACGATTGATGGAGTTTCTCCAGTTCTGACGAAATAATAAAAGAATAGCAGAGATTAAAGTTCCGGCGTGACCGATACCTACCCACCAAACAAAGTTGGTGATATCCCATGCCCAGCCAACTGTTTTATTTAAACCCCAAGCACCTATACCATTCCAAAAGGTATAGCTTACTGCGACTAACCATAAAAGCAATCCGGCAACTGCAATACTGAATCCGATCCACCAAGCTTTGCTTGGCATTCTTTCTACTGGGGCGCAAATATCTTCAGTGATTTGACTGTAGCTAATGGCTTTACCAGTGATTAACGGTTCTCTTATTATTGATTCGCTGTGAGATGACATACGATATAAATTTTATCCTTTTAAATTATGATTCTATTGTATTTCTAACTTTGGTCATGTAACCAATTCCAGGTTGAACATTGATTTCTTCTAATACGAAATAAGTTCTATCGCCTTTAATTAATTTTGCAACTTCAGAATTTGGATCGTTTACGTCACCGAAAACAATTGCATTCGCTGGGCAACCTTGTTGACAAGCGGTTACTACATCACCATCTTTTAATGGACGGTGTTCGATTTTCGCTTTTAATTTTCCAGCTTGAATTCTTTGTGCACAGAAAGAACATTTTTCCATTACTCCTCTAAAACGAGTGGTAACATCTGGGTTTAAAGCCAAGTATGCTGCTTCGTTATGTAAGTAATTTGCAAAACGATCATCGTTCCAATAATTAAACCAGTTGAAACGACGCACTTTGTATGGACAGTTGTTTGCGCAATAACGAGTACCAATGCAACGGTTGTAAGCCATTTGATTCAAGCCTTCTGAAGAGTGCATGGTAGCTAATACAGGACAAACAGATTCGCAAGGTGCATGGTCGCAATGTTGACATAACATTGGTTGATGAATTACTTTTACATTCTCGTAATTTTCAACTTGATTATATTCTTTTTCTCTTGTAATTTCTTTACCTGCATTGTCTTCGAAAGTATAATAACGGTCGATGCGAATCCAATGCATTTCTCTACGACGACGCACTTCATCACGACCAACAACAGGAACATTGTTTTCTGAGCTACATGCTACTACGCAAGCGCCACAACCAGTACAAGCATTTAAGTCGATGGTCATTGCCCAATGGTGATGACCATTCTTTTGGTATGCGGCCCATAAATCTGCATGGTGCTCACCTTTGCTTTCGGCATGTTCGCCAGATGCATGGTGCTCGCCTTCTGCAGCAGGCTCATGACCTGCATAAGCTGCTAAAGTTTTTTCTTTGATGATATCTCTACCTTCAATGGTATGATGCGTTTGTGTTTGTGCTAATTCGTAAGTGCCTTCTGCTTTTACTAATTCAATTGATGAATTGTAATTTTGGAAAGTTCCATTAACAGTAGATAAGAAAGGATACATATTTACCCCAACATTTGAACCTGCTTTACCAGCAGCCGTTCTACCATATCCAATAGCAGCAGAAACGGTGCCCATTGCTTGGCCCGGTTGCATTAATACTGGAAGCGTTACGGTATTGTTTGCGGACTTAATGGTAACCATGCTGTTTTCTGTTAAGCCCAATTCTTTTGCAAAAATTGGATTAATAGCAGCGTAGTTATCCCAAGTTACTTTCGAAACTGGATCTGGCATTTCTTGCAACCAAGGATTGTTTGCATGCTCGCCATTTCTAATCGCAGTGTTTTGGTATATAGCCAATTCAACTGCGCTTGTATTTTTATTTGCATTGCGAATGGTATTCGCAACCGCGTTGATGTCTTTATTAAATGCGTATGATTTTGCAACTTGTTGGTTAATAATTACCGAACCAGTTTGCAAACTTGCTTCCCAGAAATTAGTAAATGTTCCGGCGTTTGCTACAGATGGATAAATATTTTTCTCCCAATATGCTTTGATATACGCTAAATAATCTGAAGGTAAATCTGCCCACATTAATAATGATTGTGCAGCTGGTCTCGAATTATATACCGGTGCAATGGTTGGCTGAACTACACTGTAAACGCCAGTTCTAGCAGAAACATCATCCCAAGATTCTAAGAAATGGGTGTTCGGTGCAATCACATCACAGCTAGCAGCAGTTTCATTTGCTCTATCTGCAAAAGATACTTTCAATTTTACTTTAGCCATTGCATTTGTAAATGCACTTGCTTGCGCAAAACTGTAAGCAGGATTTGCACCTAAAATAAATAAGGCGTCTACTTTACCCGCATTCATTTCTGCAAGTAAGTCTTGCATTTCTGCATCGTTACCTTGATATTGATTTGATAAATTATCTAAATCGATAGTGCTACCGTAGTTACCTAAAATTGCGTTGATTGCATTAATAACCACTTGTACAGAAACATCATTGGAGCCAGAAATTACTAAAGAACTTTCTTTAGCGGCCCATAATTCTTTGGCGATGGCTGTTAATTTTTTTGCGAATGGCAATTCGGTTGCCGTTACTTTTGCAGCACCTGCTAAAGTCGCAAGCTCATTGTATAAAGCAATTACAGCGCTTCCATGTTGAGAAGGCTTGATGGCAATTCTCGCATCAGCATTGGTACCAGTCATACTCAAACCTGTTTCGATTTGAATGTGACGTGACATTTTTTTGTGTTCTAAACTTTTATGATTTCTTAAAGAAACATATTGCTTAGTGAATTCTACAGGAGAAATCCAAGTACCTAAAAAGTCTGCATCGAAACTAACTACAACAGCAGCTTTGTCAAACTTATAAGATGGAATGCCTGCTTTTTCGAAACTATTTTTATTTGCATTAATGATACCTGAATAAGAAGTGGCATCAAAAATTACTTGTTTAACATTTGGATATTTGCTTGAAAAATCTGTAATGACAGATTTTGTAGAGGGAGACAAAATAGTATTTGTTAAAATTCTAATGTTGCCACCTTTTGCTGTTATTTCTGCTAAACTTGCTTTGACTAGTTTATCTGCAGCATCCCAATTCGAATCTACTCCTTTAACAACCGGATTTTTTAACCTAGCTGTATCGTATAAATCTAACACAGCAGCTTGCGCTTGCGCGTCCGTACCACCATTAGAAATAGGGTCGTTCGGGTTACCTTCTATTTTAATAGGGCGACCTTCTCTAGTTTTAACCAAAACACCTAAGCCATTATAGTTTGAAGTATAATAGTTAGGAATGCCGGGTACAATTTCTTCTGGCTTAATTAAGTAAGGGATTGCCTTTTGCACTGGCGCTTCGTTACAAGCCGCCAAAGCTACTGCACCCATACCAAATCCTAAAGCTTTTAGGAAATCTCTACGTGGAGTTGGAGTGTTTACTTTAGACTCCGTTAATAATTCATCAATTGGAAGTTCTTCTGCAAACTCATTTCTATTAAGCTTAACAAATTCGGGGGTTGCGTGCAACTCCTCTAAACCTTTCCAATATTTTTTTTCGTTATTTTCCATCATTTATATGACGATATTTTATTATATAAATTATTAATAATGACACTTAACACACTCTAATCCGCCTAACAAAGCAGCAGTAACTTTTTTGCCTTTTTTAATCTCTTCGTGCGCAGCAAGAATTTTATCGTAATAAGCATTGCCTTTTGAATTAACCTCTGTTGTTCTGTGACAGTTAATACACCAGCCCATAGTAAGCGGTGAGTATTGATATACTTCCGTCATTTTCTCAACCGGGCCATGGCATTGCTGACAAGCTAAACCTGCAACTTTAACGTGTTGCGAGTGATTGAAATAAGAGAAGTCTGGAAGGTTATGAATTCTAACCCACTCAATTGGCTTCGTATTTTTTCCGTAAGTGCGGGTATCCGGATTGTAATCTAAAGCAGTGTAAATCTTTTTAATTTCTGGAGAAATTTCGCCGTTGTATTTTTCTGTTGCCTGTACATAGTTGTGGCAATTCATACAAACGTTTAAAGAAGGGATACTAGCATTTTTAGATTTAAATGCGCCTGAATGACAATATTGACAATTAACTTGATTAATGCCAGCATGTAATTCGTGCGAAAATGCAATTGGTTGAACTGGTTGGTAACCTGTATTTACATTGATGTTATACATTTGATCCCATGCCCATCCACTAAATATAAATAAGAATAACATGCCTGCATAAAATACTTTTTTCTTATTTAATAAAACCCATTTGAAAGTAGATACTTTTTCTTTTATTACATTAACAATTGCATCAACAACTTCCCCATTATTGATTCGAATTAATTTCTCTAAAGAATTGATAACTCTGTTTAATACATAAACTACCAAAATTAAAACAGCAATTAATATAACCAATCCAATAATGGTGTAATCATTTACAGCGCTAGCATTTGCTCCCGTTCCAGCTCCAGCAGCATCTGTTGGTGCAGCTTTTGGCTTGTCGCGTTCTGCTTTTACATAAGCAATAATACTTTTTGCATCATCATCCGAAAACTGCGGAAACGAACTCATAATAGACTGATTGTATTCATTAAAAATTTTAACCGCAGCAGGATCGCCAGCTTTCACAAGCGACTGCGAATTTTTAATCCACTTTATCATCCAAGCTTCGTCTTCCGCTTCGATTACATCTTTTAAAGCAGGACCAATCACTTTTCTGTCAATTGCGTGACAAGAAGTACAGTTTGCTTTGTAGAGACTTTCTCCTGCTTTTAAATCTTGCGCGTTTGAAAAACTAACACAAGCGATTGCAAAAAATAGCGTGAGGGATGCTTTTAATGAGTGATTTTTTGTTAACGAGAAATTAAAACCCATATAAATTGATAATTAATATCTTATGAAAAATGTTCTATTGTTTATTAAATTTTTACCTATTAAATGCGGCTTAATTGAATCTAAAAAGCCTTAATTTGGTCGCACAAAAATAGGATATTATTTCATTTCTATGACAATTCGAAGACATTATCTATTATTTCGAACGATTCTAAATAGAACGGAAATTATTGCTTTAAAATCCATGCAAAAATTAAGGGCGCAACAATCGTAGCATCAGACTCCACAATAAATTTAGGTGTGTCGATGTCTAGCTTGCCCCAAGTAATTTTTTCGTTAGGCACTGCGCCAGAGTAAGAGCCGTAAGATGTAGTGGAATCAGATATTTGACAGAAATAACTCCAAAAAGGTACATCATGCCATTCCAAATCTTGGTACATCATAGGCACTACGCAAATTGGAAAATCTCCAGCAATACCACCACCAATTTGAAAAAACCCAACGCCTTTTCCAGCTGAGTTAGCTCTATACCAATCTGTTAAATACATCATGTATTCAATACCAGATTTCATGGTGGAAGGGCTCAACTCATTTTTAATACAATAGGATGCAAAAATATTACCCATGGTGGAGTCTTCCCATCCTGGACAAATAATCGGCAAATTGCGTTCTGCAGCTGCTAACATCCAAGAATTTTTAGGGTCAATTTCGTAGTATTGCTCCATGTCTTTGGATAGCAAGAGCTTATACATAAATTCATGTGGCAAAAATCTTTCTCCTTGTGCTTCCGCATCTTTCCACTGTTTTACTATATGCTTTTGAATTCTGCGGAAGGCTTCTTCTTCGGGAATACAAGTATCTGTTACCCTGTTATATCCTTTTTCTAATAAATCCCATTCATCTTGCGGGCTTAAATCTCTATAATTAGGAACGCGTTTATAGCTTTTATGAGCAACCAAATTCATGATGTCTTCTTCTAAATTAGCGCCGGTACAAGATATAATGTCCACTTTACCTTGGCGAATCATTTCCGCTAAAGAAATGCCCAATTCTGCAGTACTCATTGCCCCAGCTAAGGTGATCATCATTTTGCCTCCTTCGAGTAAATGCTTTTCGTAGCCTTTTGCTGCATCAACTAAAGCCGCTGCATTAAAATGCAAATAATTTGTTTCAATAAATTGTGAAATTGGACCGCGATTTGTGCTCATAAAAGAATTTAATTAAGGCACAAAAATAGGAATATTATAGAATATAAGGGCTAATTTTTTGTTTCAATTTTAGCCAGTTCTATATAGTCTGGGCGATCTGCAGAAGTGGTGTGTTTGAATGTTTGCAATACGGCTCCTTTAAAAAGTAAAAACACCCCTGGCATTTGAAAGGGATCCGCATTTGGTTTTTGGGGGAAATTGCCTTTTATTAAACCAGCTACTATGCCTCTAATGATTACGTTGAAACCTAGCAATTGCACAAAACTACCTCTTTGCAAACCAAATGCTTTGTATAATTTTTTGTCGGGATCGCTGATGCGCGGAAGATCGGCTATATGATATTTTCGGGTTGCTGCTGCTGCTTCCAATTCGTCAACTAAATGAACCAAAATAATTTTGGTTCCTTCGGATTCAATTGCTGCCCTATTTTTCTTAATCTCTTGTAATGCTTCTTTACAAAAAGTACATCCAAAATGTCTTAAGAAAACAAGCATAGTTGGTTGTTGATCCGAATAAGAAGCTAAACTTAATCCCTGATTGGTAATAATGCTATCGAGCGATTTTAATTTTCTTTCGTGCATATTATACGCACTGAGTTCGCGATTACATTGCGCATTTTCGAATGAATAATATAATATTAGCCCGAATGGAATTAACCATATAATATCATTCGCTAAAACATGAGGAAATAAATTAACCGGCAATTTATTTTGCCAGCAAAAATAAACGAAGCAAATGGCAATAATAGACTTTAACAAGAGCCCTAAAAGTACGATGATCCAGTGTTTGAAGGGTTGTTTGCTTGCTAATAAATACCCAAACCCAAATAAAATTTCAACCATGGCAATTCCTTGCCACATTACTAGGTAATTGGGTAACTGTAAATGCAAATTGTTAAATAATTGCTGAGGATTTAATAAGGTGGTAAAACCCCAAATCAAATTATATATACCTGCTACTAATAAAGTAATTTGCATCCAAGGACGCGTGACTACTAATTTCATTGTTGTAAATTATCAATATCATAACCTATTAAAGGCTGAAGTGTTTTAATTTTTTTAAAAAACACATAAATAGCGCTTCTGCTAGCAATTATGGATGCTGTAAAACCCAAATCGCATCGGCTCTTAACTGTTGAACTAGGTTAACCCGATTTGCTATTGCCTTATCCCGAACTGCTTGAAACCAGCTAGCGTCTGCTTTAATTTCATTGATTTTTAGCTGAATGGCTTCTTCCGAAAATAATTGGTTTTGCCTAGGTCTACTTAAAATATTCAATAATTGATCATCAAAACCATAGGGGAACCAGTTGAGATTTGCTTCGGTAGCCATTAAAACAATTACATCGGCGCGATGTAAATAATCTGCAATTAAATCTTCGTTGAGTGTTAGTGGTAGCTGCTGATTAAAATCGTAGATTGATTTATTGTAATATAGAAAATGATACTCGTTGAAAATTTCTTTACTGATATAATTATTATGTGCCAACCACCAATAGCTATCTGCCACAACAATGATATTGGGTTTATATTTTTTAGTATTTTTTTCGAATTGAAAACTGCGGTATGCCATATTTTCTTTTGGTAAATCAATAAACAAATTTAAGGCAAGTTCCACATCGTTGTCGGTAAATCGATAGCCATTTATTACAGCTGTTTCTAAATTTATTTTGCTAGGAAATTTTTGATTTGCGGCTAACTCCATTTTATGAAGCATAGAGTCTAAGGCAATGTTCATGCCGTATTGAGACCAATGTATGCCATATTTTCCGTACAAAGGATAAGGGCTTGTTTGTTTTAGCTTATTAAAATAACTTACAAAATCAATGTAGTTAATTTGCTTTTTTTGATAAGCCTTAACAAATTCGTCGTGGTTGTTTTTATTTATTATTTGCTGATAATCGTTTGGTATTGTTGCTGGGAAAAAATTTGCTTTACCTGGCGCAAAAACAACGAGTAATTTTTTATTCATTTTCGCTAATGCGAATTGAATTTTTTGAAGCTTTAGCATTCGTTCGTTAATTGCTGAATCGCCAATATAATTACTTCCAGTAAAAGCATTTAAATAAGGTGTTTCATACAAATAACTTTCTTTGCCAATAACAACTTGTGATGCATTGGTGTATTTAAAGGCGCTGTATAAAATCTGGTTATGCGTTTTAATAGCATATGATCGGAGTGGTAAGTTGGCAGAAAAATAATTCGCAAAAGAATCTTGGTATTGTCCTGTAAAATAAGATTTAAAGCTCCGTATTGGCTGGGCTACTTGGGTTTCGGAACCATGCAAGCTGAGTTCTTTGAGAAATTTTAGTTGATAGTTGACCATGGGTAGGAGCAACAATACTAGTATTGCAATAAGAAAAAATTTAACAACTGTTTTGTTTTGTTTATCCATTTTAAAATCTGAAATAAATAAATGGATTAAAATTAGCGCTAATCACAAAAACTAGCGTAAGCGAAAACAACAAAAACAAAACTATACTAGTTGCATAAACATGCGACTTTAATAAGCTGCCATTGTAAATTCTATTTTGTAAATTTTCTATTTTTGAACTTAACGCTCCAAAAGAAAAAAGAAATGCGAAAATTAAAATGAAAACATAATAGGAGTTCGTATTATGCAAAGAATAGCTGTGCCTAAATTGAAATAGTTCTTTAACATATATCATTGCATGTGTTAAAGAATCTGCTCGAAATAAAATCCAACCAAATAAGGTGATGAGGTAAGTGATGAATACGCTCGGAAACTTGCCAATACGCGCATAAAATTTTAAAAGAAAAATTTTATCTGCAATTAAAAAAAATCCATGAAATGCGCCCCAGGCTACAAAGTTCCATGCAGCACCATGCCATAGCCCTGAAACTAAAAACACCAACCATAAATTAAAAAATACGCGCAATTTTGACCCTTTGTTTCCACCCAAAGGAATATATAAATAATCGCGCATCCACCTGCCTAAGCTCATGTGCCATCTTCTCCAAAATTCGGTAATGCTAGCTGAGTTGTATGGATTGTTAAAATTATCAATGAATTGAAATCCCATCATTTTGCCTAAGCCAATTGCCATATCGGAATAACCAGAAAAATCAAAATAAATTTGAAAGGAATAAGCAATAATTCCAAGCCAGGCATTATATGCACCAATGCTTGTTGTGCTTGCATTAAAAGATGCATCTGCAACTGTCGCCATTACATTGGCAATGAGTATTTTTTTGGCGAGTCCAATAACAAAACGCTGAAATCCAATCATCCTGTTTTCGAAAGTGTCTTGCGTAGACCGATCCGAGATCTGGTCTGCTATTTCGTGAAAGCGAACAATTGGCCCTGCAATTAATTTAGGGAATAACAAGATGTAGGTATAATAATCTAATACACTTTTTAATGGCTTATGCACCCTACGATATACATCTATCGCGTAGGTAAGGGTTTCGAATGCAAAAAAGGAAATGCCAATTGGTAAAACGACATGGGTCCAGGCTATATTTTTAAATCCAGCTGCAGTTAAAATGGCATTGGTGTTTTCAATAAAAAAATTAGCGTATTTAAAATAAGAAAGTAAACCAATATTTAAAAGCAGAGAAAGTATAAGCAGCTGTTTCCTTTGTTTGCCAATCGATTGATCCATTTTTTGAACAATAAAAAAATCGATGAATGTAATCAGCAATAATAAATAGACAAACGTAGGCGCTCCCCATTGATAAAATAAAAAACTAAATAATAAGATAACTTTATTTTTTAGTCGTGTTGGGGCAATAAAGTATGTAACGAAAAATAACGGTAAGAATAAAAAAAGAAATAGCGTGCTACTAAATACCATAGACTAAGAAATTTGTTCCCAATTAATTTGATTTGCTTTTTGTAAAGAAAGATAAGCTCTTAGTCTGCTATTGTCGGCACTTGTTAAGTTTACATCTGTTGCTAAAATTTCTTGCGCGGCTACCCTGGCCTCTTGTAAAATTCTTTGGTCCTTTGCAAGATCGGCAATGTGTAAGTCTAAAACCCCGCTTTGTTGGGTGCCCTGTAAATCACCGGGGCCGCGTAATTGTAAATCGATTTCGGAGATTTCAAAACCATTACTGGTATTCACCATGGTTTGCAACCTGGTTTTTCCATCGTTAGATAATTTATTACCCGACATTAAAATACAATATGACTTTTCGGATCCTCTGCCTACTCTGCCTCTTAATTGATGGAGTTGAGACAAACCAAATCGTTCCGCATTTTCAATCACCATAATCGAAGCATTCGGAACATTTACACCTACTTCTATTACAGTTGTGGCAACCATAATTTGGGTTTCTCCTTTTACAAATCGTTGCATTTCAAACTCTTTATCGGCAGGTTTCAATTGGCCATGCACCACAGACACTTTATACTTGGGTAATGGAAATGTCCGTATTATACTTTCGTAGCCTTCCGTTAAATTTAATAAATCTAATTTTTCTGATTCTTTTATTAAGGGATACACTACATAAACTTGTCTGCCCTTTTCAATTTCTTTCGCAATAAATGCATTGAGTCTTAGCCTTTGAGATTCGTTCTGGTGTACCGTTTCAATCGGCACTCTTCCTGCAGGTAATTCATCAATTACCGACACATCTAAATCTCCGTAAAGTGTCATGGCTAATGTTCTTGGAATGGGAGTTGCTGTCATCACTAACACATGCGGTGCTTGCGAATTTTTGCGCCAAAGTTTCGCTCTTTGCTCTACCCCAAATCGATGCTGTTCATCAATTACCACCATGCCTAAATTTTTAAACTGAACGGTCTCTTCAATTAAGGCATGCGTGCCTACCACAATATTGCATTCGCCCGAAATTAATTCGGCTAATGTTTCTTTGCGCGCTTTTGATTTTGCAGAGCCCGTTAATACTTTAATATTCACAGGTAAATCGGAGAGCAAGTCTTTGAGCGATTGAAAATGTTGTTGAGCTAAAATTTCTGTAGGCGCCATTAAACAAGTTTGAAATCCGTTGTCTATTGCCAACAACATAGTTAACAGTGCAACCATGGTTTTACCGCTGCCTACATCGCCTTGTAATAGCCTGTTCATCTGCATGCCAGAAACAGTATCTGCCCTAATTTCTTTGACTACTCTTTTTTGTGCACCCGTTAATTCAAATGGTATTTTTTCTTTATAAAATTGATTGAATAAATCGCCAACTTTATTTAAAATAAACCCACGAGACTTTAATTTTCTGTTGGAATTGATTTTTAATAACTTTATTTGAATTAAAAAAAGTTCTTCGAATTTTAACCTAGCGGTTGCGCGCTGTAATTTTTTTGCATCTGTCGGAAAATGGATTTCTGCAATTGCCTCTGCCCTAGACAGCATTTGGTATTTCGACAAAATGCTTTCTGGTAAATTCTCTTTAATTTCTTTTAAAGCAACGCTTAATAATTGCTTCTGAATTTTTAAAAAGCCTTTGCTATCTAAATAAAACGACTTTAATTTTTCGGTGGTATTGTAAACTGGTTGCAATGCCGTTGCTACCGTTTGATCGTGGTTAGCAATAGTTTCAATTTCGGGGTGAACAATATTCGCTTTCGCACCGAAGTAAGTTGGCTTGCCAAATACCACATAACTTGTACCAATAATTAAATTTTTATCGGCCCATTTTAAACTCTGAAACCAAACACATTCGATCATTCCAGTAGCATCTTCGAATTGTGCTACCAATCTTTTGCCTTGTCTTTCTCCTACAACTTGCTTATTAATTAATTTGCCGACAAACTGAATAAAGGGCAGCTCTGGGGTAACTTCTTTTATCTGATAGTACTTTGTGCGATCTATATAACGAAATGGGTAATGAAACATTAAGTCTTGAAAAGTAAAAATGCCCAACTCTTTTTTAAGCACATCGGCTTTAGTTGGACCAATTCCCTTCAAAAATTCGATTGGTGTTTCAAAAAAATTACTCATTGTTTAAAAATAGAAATAAATCTCAAAGACACGAAAATATATTTCTAATTTGCAGGCTGAAAAAATATATGTCGAAAATTAAACAATTCTTACCAATTATACTGCTCATTGCATTAGCATTGATTTGGGGTAGTTCATTTATTTTAATGAAGAATGCATTAAAGGTTTATAGCGCTTCGCAGGTAGCCACTATGCGCATGTTTTTTTCTTTTCTATTTCTGTTGCCTTTAACCATTCGGAACTTTCATAAAGTTCCAGTAAAATTTTTACTCCTAATTACGCTGGTGGGTTTGTTGGGAAATGGTCTTCCGGCCATCCTATTTGCAAACGCACAAACAAAACTTTCGAGTTCTACTGCAGGAGTACTCAACTCTCTTACGCCGCTGTTTACCTTAATTGTTGGGGTCGCATTTTTTAAACAACACTTTTCTTCTACAAAAATTACAGGTATTGTAATCGGAATGGTTGGCGCAATTGTATTAATTGTTTTTAAAGGAAACGGAAGTGTTGAAACAAATTATCAATATGGATCTTATATTTTTTTAGCAACAATTTGTTATGCTTGGAGTGTAAATCTTATTAAAAATTATTTGCACGAGCTACCAGCTATTGCTATTTCTGCTACGGCACTTTTATTTATTGGGCCGGCATATGGATACTATTTATTTGCGCATACCGATTTTATATATAAAACAATGCACGAAGTTGGTGCAGGCCAAGCATTAGGATTTGTTTTGTTGCTAGCGCTCTTTGGCACTGCCATATCGCTGGTGTTATTTAATAAACTTGTACAAATTACCACGCCCGTTTACGCAGCATCGGTAACCTATCTAATTCCTATAGTCGCAATGTTTTGGGGCTTTATAGATGGAGAACCCATTAGCTATATTCAACTCATTGGCCTTGTTGGTATATTGCTTGGCGTCTATTTAGCCAATAAAAATTACACTAAATCTTAATCACATTTTTCTTAAAAATTCGGACCACAATTGGTGATAAGCGAGTGCCGCTTTTGAATAAGTAGAATAAGAAACCAATGGCGCTTCGTATAAACCCATTCGCTCTACATCTGTTGAGTATGGAATGGCAGCCTTAAAGAATCTCTTTTTATTTTCGAACTCAGAAACAATATCGATGTGCATTTTTTTTCTAGCATCATACATAGAAAAGAATGGCAGAATTTTATGCTTATCTAAATTGTTCTGTTCAAAAAATTCAATAATCATATCGTAACTTCGAACCGAAAGGGTTGTAGGAATCATCGGCATTAAAATATAATCTGCTGCATGAAAAATATTTTCCGACAACAAAGAAATGCCCGGAGGCGCATCGATAAATAAATTATC
This sequence comes from uncultured bacterium, assembly GCA_903951325.1. Taxonomy (GTDB): domain Bacteria; phylum Bacteroidota; class Bacteroidia; order Sphingobacteriales; family Sphingobacteriaceae; genus CAIKLP01. The sequence goes on along the minus strand of CAJBBN010000025.1, from coordinate 1,498 downwards.
GTAAGTGCCTGCTAAATCTTTAATAGACTCTGCTAATTTCTTTTTAGAATTTTTGCCTTCTTCTAAATGAAAATCCATATTTCTAATAGAAAGGTCGGCCGGTATTAAATCTAAGTTTTCGTATTCGGTTTCTTTAACTGCGGCTAAAATTTCCGAATCTTTACCAACAAGTGTTTTGGCGCCGCCTTTAAATTTGGGTTTTACACGATAATAAAAAGAAGTAGAGCCCTGTGGATCTAAATCCCACAATAAAGTGTTTTCGCCTTCTGATGCAGCAATTGCTGCCAAATTTACTGCGGCTGCGGTTTTGCCCACACCGCCTTTTAAATTATAAACTGCTATCGTAATCATGGATTAAATATATAAAAAAAATTATTTTTCGCACCTTTACTTTAAATCTTAGCTATTATCAATCATGAAATTAAAAAACCTTTGCGATTTTTTAGCATCTTATGCCCCCTTAGCTTATCAAGAAGATTATGATAACTCAGGGCTGATAGTCGGTAATCCGGAAATGGAGCTTAGCAAAGGACTGGTTTGCTTAGACTGTACCGAAGCGGTAATAAATGAAGCAATTGAAACTGGCGTAAATGTCATTATTGCTCATCATCCCATTGTTTTCGGCGGAATCAAACAATTTCAAGGCAAAACCTATGTCGAAAGAGTGGTCATGAAAGCCATTCAACACCAAATTGCCATATATGCCATACATACCAATCTAGATAACGTCAAATTGGGCGTAAATAAAACCATTGCAGATAAGCTTGGCTTAGTTAACGCTGAAATTTTATTGCCAAAAGAAGGCACGCTTCGAAAATTACAATGTTATTGTCCAAACGAGCAGGTTGGCGTGCTGAGAGATGCCCTGTTTGCCGCTGGCGCAGGAAATATAGGTAACTATTCAGAATGTAGCTTTGTGAGTACTGGCGAAGGCACATTTAAACCAGGACACAAAAGCAAAGCCTATATCGGCGAAAAAGGAATTAGGCATTACGAGCCCGAAACCTGTATCGAGGTAATTTTTCCGCAACACCTGCAAGCCGACATCATTAAAAACATGATAGATCACCACCCATACGAAGAGGTTGCCTATCAAGTTTTTCAAATTGACAACCCAAATCAAGCAGTTGGAGCTGGAATGATAGGGATTTGGGAAGCATCTGGCGATTTAAATGCTTTTTTAGCTCTTTGTAAAAAACAATTTAACACAGGAGTGATTAAACATACAGCAGACCTAGGAAAAAACATCCATAAAGTGGCTATTTGTGGTGGTTCTGGTAGTTTTTTAACCAAAAATGCCATCAAACAGGGAGCAGATGTGTTATTGACCTCAGATTTTAAGTACCATCAATTCTTTGATGCCGAGGCTAAAATCGTATTAATTGACATTGGACACTATGAAAGTGAGCAGTTTACGATGGATCTCTTATTAGAAATAATTCAAAATAAATTTCCTACATTTGCACTCTCCTTAACTAAAATTAATACTAACCCAGTA
>CAJBBN010000024.1 GCA_903951325.1 uncultured bacterium | reverse complement strand
TTTGTTTACTTCGAATATACGACAATCTATCTGTAAGTCTTTAAATATTTTTGCAACCCTATTTTGGTCTGTATCGGTGATAAACAGTTGTCCAAAAGAATCTTCGCCAACCATGGCTAATAATTTACGAATACGCTGTTCATCTAATTTGTCAAAAATATCGTCTAACATTAAAATAGGTTTATAGCCTTTTTTTAATTGAAGAAAAGAATAATGAGCTAATTTTAATGCAATCACATAAGATTTTTGTTGCCCTTGCGATGCATATTTTTTTAATGGCAAATCACCTAAATTAAATTGCAGGTCATCTTTGTGCACGCCATAATTTGTTCTAGCGGTTATTATATCTTTTGATAAACTTTTTTTCAATATAGTAGCAAAATCAGATTGCTTTAAATGCGATTCATATACAAAAGTTACCGCCTCGGCACCATCGCATATCGTTTGGTAAATCTGATTAAACAAAGGAATAAACGCTTCCATAAAAGCCAATCTTTTTTGGAAAATTTTCTCGCCCAGTGTTAACATTTGCTCATCGTAAATCTCGATCATTTCGGCATCTACTTTATTGCGTTCTTGAAACTGCTTTAATAAAGCATTTCTTTGGGCAATAATCTTATGATAGGTAATTAAATCGTCGAGGTATACGCTATCGGTTTGGGAAATTGCATTGTCTAAAAATTTTCGTCTTTCTTCGCTTCCTTCAGATATTAGATATTGATCTTGAGGAGAAATCATGACTAATGGATAAATTCCAATATGATCTGCTAAGCGTTGGTATTCTTTATTGTTACGCTTGAATACTTTTTTATGATTGCGCTTTACGCCACAATAAACGGGCTCGATTATTTCTGTACGATTAAACTCGCCTTGAACTAAGAAAAAACCCTCCTCGTGTAAAATTTGCTGCGAATCGATTGGGTTAAAATAACTTTTACAAAGGCATAAATAATGAATGGCATCTAAAATATTGGTTTTACCCGCTCCATTATTGCCCACAAAACAGTTTACACCCGGCAAAAAGTGCAAATTGGCTTCTTGGTAATTTTTAAAATTTAATAGCGAAAGTTGATTTAGATACATTAAAAACCCATTCTGGTGCACAAATATATTTAAATTAAGCCCATCTTTTAAACAGATATTGATAGTATCGGCTAAAAATGTATTTTTGCAAGCTTAGAATAGATTAATATGTCGGAAGAAACAAAAAATAACATCGGAGAACAGTTTTCAAAAGCAGAACATTATGTTGCTGAAAACAGAAAAAGTTTATTAGTAATTGGAGGCACCATTGTAGCCTTGGTATTAATTTATTTTTCATACCAAAAATTCATTATGAGTCCGAGAGAAAAAGAAGCAGCTGCACAAAGCTATGTTGCGGAAAGATATTTCGAACAAGACTCTTTAGATAAAGCCATTAATGGTGATGGTAACTTTTTAGGATTTGTTGGTATCATCGACGAATACGGAAGTACCAAATCTGGAAACTTAGCACACTACTATTTAGGTTTTTGCTATTTGAAAAAAGGCCAATACGATTTAGCTGTTGAACAACTAAAAGAATTTAGCAGCAACGATGAGTTATTAGTGGCACTAGCCTATACAGGAATTGCAGACGCTAATGTAGAATTAAATCAATTAGACAATGCTTGTTCGTATTATGCAAAAGCGGCAGCAAAATCGCCAAACGCTTTCACTGCGCCAATTGCGCTATTAAAGCTAGGCATTACCTACGAGCAATTAAACGAAAATCAAAAAGCGGTAGATACCTACAATAAAATTAAAAAAGAATTTGCTGATACAAACGAAGCAAGAGACATTGATAAATATATTGCAAGAGCAAGCGCAAAAATTTAATTAAACGCTATTTCGAAAAACTCCTGAAATCCTCAGGAGTTTTTTTTATTTTTAACCTATGGCAACACATTTAAAAAACCTATCCGACTTTAGCCATTTAAGCATCCCTAGTGCAGCTCCTTATCGATTTGCAATAGTTGTGGCACAATGGAACGCTAACATAACCGGTGCTTTATTAAATGGCGCATATGGCTCATTGATCGCAAATGCTTGCCCCGAATCAAATATTACCATATTAGAAGTGCCCGGCACTTTCGAATTAAGCAATGCGGCTGCCATTGCGGCTGCGAGTAAAAAATATGATGCAATTATCTGTTTAGGCTGCGTTATTCAAGGAGAAACCAGGCATTTTGATTTTATTTGCCAAGCGGTAGCCAACGGGATTACCGAAGTTGGCGTTAAAACCCTCATTCCAACTATTTTTGGCGTATTAACAACCGAAACATTGGAGCAAGCCAGCGATCGAGCAGGTGGAAAACACGGTAATAAAGGGGAAGAAGCAGCAATAACTGCTATAAAAATGGCCGCATTGGCTTCAAATTTTTAAAATAGCAATTAAACAATTACATTTGTTCTATAAGCATACAATCATATGAAAAAAGTATTTGCAGCTATTCTCGTTTTCGGATTCTTAGCCATCGCATTTAGCGCTTGTTCTAGCCGCCAAGGTTGTCCAGGTGGAGCAGACAATTATAAATTTTCTGGAAGAGGTAGAGGCGTTTGGAAATAAGATGAATCTTATTCCTTTAACGAACGAATCTCAATTAACAGACATTGTAAACGACAGCACAACTGTTGTACTTTTTAAACACAGTACGCGTTGTTCTATTAGCAATATGGCTTGGAAAATGTTTCAACAAGAATGGAACAATTCAGAAACGCCAGTATATTGTTTAGATTTATTAAACTACCGATCGGTCTCCAATGCTATTGCATTGCAATTTGAAATCGAGCATCAATCTCCTCAAGTATTAGTGATTAAAAATGGGACATGTGTTTATCATGCTACCCACCAAGCTATCGACGCGGCTATTGTTCAGGCTGCGCTTCAAAATTAAAAATTACAGACTTTATTGTTTCTGGGTGTAAGCTCAATGCAACAGGACATGTTTTTGTTGAATTGACAATAATCGCTTTTTCTTTGTCCGTAAAAGTAATGCCTTGCGGAAAACTAAAAACTACTTTCACTTCGCCTACTCTTCGAGGATCTGCCGACATGATTTTGGTAATGTCAATTTTTGTATCAATTAATTTATTTTCGAAGCCATGTGTTTTAGCCGCAATAGCCATAATCGTTAACATACATGCCCCTAAAGAAGTGGCCAATAAATCTGTTGGTGAAAAGCAAGAACCTAATCCTTGATTATCTTTTGGGGCATCGGTATAAATGATGGTGCCTGATTCGAGGTGAGTTGCTTGGGTTCTTAATTCCCCTAAATAAATGCTCTGTATTGTTGCCATATTAATTCGATAAATACAATCAAAAATGCTTATTTTTATCTATAATATGGTGATGCATATGCATAAAATTATAAATTTTACGGTTTTTCTACTGCTTTGCCTTGCCAACTATGCGCAAGCGCAAGTGAGCGAAACACCTACCCAATTTGTATATAAAAAAGAATGGTCTGGTGGCGCAACTATTAACAATAGAGGTTTTGGCGGCATTTTAAGACACGCTATTATTACCAATAACTTCAAGAAAATTCAATTCGAAATTGAATTAGTAAAACTCAAACATCCCAAAGAAATTAAAGTAGTGAACCCTTATTACGACAATGCTAAGTCGTATGTGTACGGAAAACAAAATGCATTTTATCCTTTAAGATTAGGCGTGGGTACGCAATTTTTAATATTCGACAAAGCAGCCAAAGAAGGTGTCGAAATTTCATTCAACATCATGGCGGGCACTTCTATTGGATTATTAAAACCTATTTACTTAGAAATTTTAAAAGACAATGGCAATCCCTTTTATTTAGATGTTGTTTCTGAAAAATTCAATAAAGATTTACACAACCCCGCTAATATTTATGGTTACTCTGGTTTCAACAAAGGATTAAACGAAACCAGTATACTTTTAGGGGGATATATCAAATCGGGCTTTACCTTTGATTGGAGCAACAAAGATGAAAAAATCGTATTACTTGAAACTGGCGCAGTGATTGATTTTTACAGCAGAAAGGTTCCTATTATGGCAAATTTTTCTTCAGACATCAACAAATCTGCTTTTATCTCGTTATATGCTAGTATCCTTTTTGGGAAAAAATATTAGTTTTGTATCAATGATTAAATTACCTGTTTTATCCGACACTCCTGCTGCAAGAAAACCAGAATGGTTGCGTGTAAAATTACCAGTTGGTAAAGAATACGCCCACGTAAGATCGCTTGTAGACAAACATAAATTACATACCATTTGCGAAAGCGGCAATTGTCCTAATATGGGAGAATGCTGGGGTGCTGGCACAGCAACTTTTATGATACTTGGAAACATTTGCACACGCTCTTGTTCTTTTTGTGCAGTTGCTACTGGTAGGCCTTTAGCCGTTGATCTAGAAGAGCCCGAGCGCGTGGCTAGTTCTGTATCTTTAATGAATGTAAAACATTGCGTAATTACTTCGGTAGACCGCGACGATTTAAAAGATGGTGGCGCAACTATTTGGGCCGAAACTATTTTAGCCATCAGAAAAAGTTCACCAAGCACCACCTTAGAAACATTACTTCCCGATTTTAAAGGTATATGGGAAAACCTTGCACAAGTTTTAGCCGTTAGGCCAGAAGTTGTTTCGCATAATATTGAAACAGTGCGAAGGTTAACGAAAGAAGTGCGCGTGCAAGCAAAATACGACCGAAGCCTTGAATGCCTAAAGCGCATTAGCGAAGCAGGCCTGAGAACTAAGTCTGGTATTATGCTTGGCCTAGGCGAAACAGAAGCAGAAGTCTTAGAAGCTATGCAAGATTTAGTTGCTAACGGCGTACATATTTTAACCTTAGGCCAATATTTACAGCCAACCAAAAAACACCACGATGTTATCGAATATATTCACCCCGACCAATTTGCTAAATACAAAGAAGCCGGATTGAGAATGGGATTTAGGGTAGTAGAAAGCGGCCCAATGGTTCGCTCTTCTTATCACGCAGAAAAACATTTATTTGATTTCTAAATTGAATACACAAACGCAGCAAGCCGTATCGGATACAGAATTAATTTATCTTTTAAAAATAAAAGATGTAACGGCATTGCCGCTGCTTTACGACGCTTATGCAAAAGCAATCTATAATTTAATTTTTCAGATTGTAAGCGACGAAAACGAAACCGAAAAAATACTCGAGTTTACTTTTTTTCATTGCTGGAATTCTTTTTATTTATTTGATGCAAACAAAGGTTTTCTATTTACTTGGCTAAGCCTAAATGCTAGAAACACTGCCTTACAGCACAAAAAAGGTAAAACAAAAGAATTGAGTTTACGCCCTATTGTCACCCTGGCAAATGCAAGCAATAAAACATTGCTGGCCCAATTAAATACCAATCACCGACAACTCCTTGAATTATTTTATTATTCTGGTTTTTCCTTGATGGAAATTGCAGATCAACAACAATTAGCTTACGCGACTATTAAAACAGATTTTAGAGCTGCGCTTTTAGCCCTAAGAAATTTAAAATAAAGCATGGATACCGAAATATATATTTCATCTGGAATTTTAGAACTCTATTGTGCAGGTGCGCTTTCGGAAGCAGAAATGCGAGAAGTGGAAAGAATGGCGAGTCAATTTGCTGCGGTTAAAAAAGAAATTCAAGCCATCGAATTAGCCTTATGGTCTTTTAACGAACATATTTTTGCAGGACCACACGATCAATTGAAAACCGAATTAATTGCTGGAATAAAATTAAATAGTCCAAATACTATTATTGAAAAAACACACGAAACTGCATTAAACAAAGCGGTTGAGCCCGAAGTTACTATTGTTGAAATTCCAATCGTATCGCCAGCAGCAAAAGAAATTATTCCCGAACAAACGATTCAATCTACAGAATCGAAAAAGAAAAAAATCAGTATAGGTATTTTTCTAGTAATTATTTTACCCATCATCTTGGCATTTGGCGCATTTGGTTTATGGAATAATTGGGATGCACTTTTGCAAGAATTGTCAGCTGCAAAAAAGACGGCAGCCAATGCCGAAAAATCTAGGGCTCAAATTGATTCTAATTTGAAAGCGACGAGTCAAACACTAGATACTTTAAGAAATCCAGACTTAGTAAAAATTACTTTAAGTGGTATGAAATTTTCGCCTGCAGCCAAAGCAGTTATTTATTGGAACAAAAATAACAATCAAATTTTATTAGACCCTGTATTAATTCCGCTGGAAGAC
>CAJBBN010000023.1 GCA_903951325.1 uncultured bacterium | reverse complement strand
CCTTATACTCAAGTATTTGATACTAAAAATGGATTTATTGAAAATTTAAGTATTTTTGATTTGCTGGCAAATAAAGGACCTGATAGTACCAATTACTTAAAATCACAAATCTAAAATATGAAAACAACAAAAGGATTACTACTCATTTATATATTAATGTCAATAATTATAATTGCTTGTACAGAAACAGAACCTCCACAACTCCCCAAATACAATCCAATTAATAGATATGGCACTATTTATTTAACAGATAGAAATACGCCAAAAGCATTAGCAGGACATCCATTTATCAATACCATTACGGGTTTAACCTATATTTTAGATACTGCTACTAAAAGACAAGACAGTGTAGATATTATTTATTATTTTGGTAAAGGAAATATCTTAACAGATTCTAATACGGTTGCATCGCCAGCCGCTGCAGTTTTTTCAAATACCATTACTACCGATAATCCATGGCCCGAAATAATAAATTGGACGACTAGAAATAGCACTAAATTTAAAAACATCAGTGATTCATTGACTCACGAAATAGTAGATGAGGTGCAAAATGATTCTATTTTATTAAAATATGCGGTTAATTTATCGGATACCAAAATCAATAAACTCAAAATTGGTTCAATTATCGCTTTTGAAACTATAAAAGGTAAAAAAGGAATATTTGTGGTAGAAAATATTGAAGGTACCAACGCTATTACGCGTGCCATTACTGTTGCAATGATTGTGCAACAATAAATAATTCATTTATTTATCCTAGAAATCCTTATTGTGTACCAATAAGGATTTTTTTTTGACATATAATACGGATTTCTCAATAATCGGCAGTATTTTAGTGGCTTGAAACAAAAAGACGACATATTATTAGATTTAGAAAAGATAGAAGTTCTATTTGATGGGCCTGAAGAAAATTTAAAGGCCTTTCTAGAAGAATTACATCCAACCGAAATCGCATTTATATTAGAACTTTTAAAAGAAAAAAAGCGTCACCGCATTATTCAATTATTACCCATTGATATCGCTTCCGAAGCTATATCTGAAATGGATCCAGAGTCGCATCCCGAAAAATTATTAGAAAGTTTACACTCCGATTTGGTTACCAATATTGTCGAAGAATTATCTTATGACGATGCAACAGATATTGTGAGTCAATTATCAGAATCTAAACGAGATGAAATTTTAGATAGAATTGATGAAGAAGATGCGGCAGAAATTCGTAAATTATTAGTTTACCCAGAAGATACCGCAGGTGGTTTAATGACCACCGAAATTGTCAAAATTCATTGCTCTTTAACTAAAAAAGAAGCACTCGAAGAAGTGGCTTTACAATCGGAAGAAATTGAAGCTTTTTATGCAATATATGTAGTAGATGATGCCGATCGATTGGTGGGTACGGTATCTTTAAAAAACTTGATCAAAGCTAAAGCACACATCAGAATTGATGCTTTATATGATGAAGAATTAATTTATGTAGAAACAGATACCGATCAAGAAGAAGTGGCGCAAATGCTTTCGCAGTATAACTTACCAGGTATTCCTGTTGTAGATAAAAATAGTGTTTTGTTAGGTGTTGTTACTTTCGATGATGTTATCGACGTATTAGAAGAAGAAACCACCGAAGACATTTTAAAGATTGCCAACGTTTCTGATGAAGAGGAATTAAGTGGTAATTGGAAAGCTGCTTTAAGAAGTAGAATGCCTTGGTTGGTAGTGAATATGGCGACTGCATTTTTAGCGAGTTCTGTTGTATTTATGTTTCAAGATACCATTGCAAAAATTACTTTATTAGCAACCTTTATGCCCATTATTGCAGGTATGGGTGGCAATGCCGGTACACAAGCACTAGCAGTAACCATTCGCCGTATATCTTTAAACACATTACCAGATTCTAAAATATTTCAAACCATTTCTAAAGAATTAATCGTTGGCGTTTTCAACGGATTATTTTTTGGAATGATGGTAGCCATAGTAGCTATGTTTAATAATCATTCGGCTATGTTAGGCGTAGTTGTATTTTTAGCCATGCTTGGAAACCTAATACTAGCAGGTATTATAGGGGCTTCTGTTCCTATTATACTAGAGAAATTAGGTTTTGACCCAGCTGTAGCATCTTCGATTTTATTAACTGCATTTACCGATACCATCGGATTCTTATTAATCCTTGGATTAGGAACTTATTTCTTACTATAAATAAGCTATTGCAATTAATCCTTTTGAATCGAATTGATTTTCTTTTGCATTTCCATCATCATTCCGGTTAATTTTTCGATGCTGGTATCGTTATCTGGTTCAGGAAAATTCATACTGATATAGGCTTTCGCTTTCCAAATTTCTATTACTTCGTCGGCGGTAATGGTGTATGGATCGTATACTTTATTATCAGACTTTAACAATAATTGTTTTTGATCTTTTAATTTGTTGATGACTCTTTTATATACAATACCATCATTTTTAGAAACCACTACATAGGTTTCGTTAGATTTAATGGTCTTCCAATCGTCTATAAACTCGCCTACCACAATACTTCCAGGAAATAGGGGTAACATAGAGTCTCCTTTAATTTCGAAGGCTCTAAAGGTTCCATTTTGCAATATGGGTAAATGAAATTTAGGTAATTCTTTTACAAATTCTGGATCGGCATAGCCATTGAGGTAACCAGCACTTGCTTTTACGGGCACTAATTCAATATTTTCGTTATTATCTGAATCAACGGTAATGCTTAATACCCTTAAATTACCTGCTTTTAATTCAGTTTCGTTTTGTACTCGTTTGGCTTTTTCTTCTAACCATTTGGCCGTAATTCTTTCGCTAACCAGTTCGTCTACCGAAATACCAAAAAAATTAGCAATTTCTTTGATATTTTCCATTTTCGGACTGGCTCTATCTTCTTCATATGCACCCACCATTGACCTTTTTATGCCTATTTCTGTGGCAAATTGCTCTTGAGTTAAACCTTTGTTTTTCCTTAAGAACTTAATATTAGCGCTAATTTTTTTCATAATTATTTTGTAATTGCTAAAAATGTTAGTATTATTGCTTATAAAATTAGTAATAAATATTTAAAAAACAACTAAAATTTTTAGCTATGATCATTAATCAAGAAATTAAATCTAAACAAAGCAGTATGAATACCGAGGTTAAATACCTTTATTTTATTACCAATGCCAATAGAACAGCTATAGAAATAGGCATTACAGAAGATATCATTCAGTTTTCTAAAACCCATAAAATTAAACCCGATTTATTTGAAGGTTATACCGAATCCAATACCCGATTAGTTTATTTTGAAGCATTCAACAGTGCATTTCAAGCCAAAGACCGTTTATTAATGCTTAAACAATGGACTAGGGCACAAAAAGAGAAATTGATTAGGGCTATTAATCCAGAT
>CAJBBN010000022.1 GCA_903951325.1 uncultured bacterium | reverse complement strand
GTTTAACTTTTAACTTATTAGAAATGTCCATTACATTCACAATGTCTTGTATCGCTACTGTTTGGTCTACATAGAGTATTACGGTTAATTCAGTTTGGTTTTGAATATAACTGTTTAATAAGGCTTCTATTTGATCGGCAGGTACTAGTTTTTTTTCAACGTAATATTGTAAATCTTTGGTAATCGAAACGCTGATGGTTTTTTTGGCAACCGATTGTCCACTTGCAGCTTTGGGTAGTAATAGTTTAATCACATTTGGATTTACTACCGAAGAAGCAATCAGGAAAAAAAGCATCAAAAAAAACATGATGTCACTCATCGAGGAAGCGCTTACCTCTGGGGTGATTTTATGTCTTCGTCTTAGGTTCATTATTTGCTAGGTTCTTCTAATAAATCGATAAAATCAATCGACTCGGTTTCTAATTTTAAAATAATTTTATCGACCACTAAATTTAAAATATGGTGACCAATATAAGCCAGAATACCAATAATTAAACCAGCTGCAGAGGTAATCATTTTTTCGTATAAACCTCCAGCAATTAAGCCAATGCTAATATTGTCTGATAATGAAATGTTGTAGAAAATTTTAATTACACCAGAAATAGTTCCTACGAAACCTAGCATGGGTGCAATACCTGCAATAATTCCTAAAATACTAATGTTGCGTTCTAATTTAGCTACTTCTAATTTGCCAACATTTTCTATGGCACCTTCAATTTCTTTAATAGGCTTGCCAATTCTTAATAAACCTTTTTGCAACATTCTGCTAATAGGCGTATTCGATTGTTTACACACGGTTAAAGCCGTAGTTAAATCACCTTGTTTAATAAACTCCCTTACTTGAAAAAGTAAATTCGATTCATCTTTATTTGCTTTTCTTAAAGTGAAATATCTTTCAAAGAAAATATAAAAGCCCATGATAGATAATGCAGCAATAGGATACATTACCCAACCACCTTTTAAAATAAGCGACAATAAATTTAATTGTTCTGGAACAACCGCTTTTGCAACTGTTGGAATGGCTTGAACTGCTTGAACTACTTGTTTTACAGTGTCTGCGCCAATGGTTTCTGTTATTTGTAATAAGGTCATGTTGATGAGATTATTGAATATGGATGTAAAAAATCGGATTTATTTGGTTGGCTAAAGATAAATTTTCTTTTGCTTCTTTCATAGTTTCATAATCGCCAATAATTACACGATAGCCATTTTTAATTTTAATTAGTTTGGCTTCAAAGCCGGTGTAATTTAAATTAAGCTCCATGTTTTGGGCTTGTACTTTACTCTTATAAACGCCAGCAACGAGCTGATATTTCTTTGGCGACCAAGTATTTTCGAGCGAGCTAGCTTCGAGTGAATCGTAGTTGGTAAACGATGCGGTGTCTGCTATGTCTTCCTCAACTTCGGCATCTTCCATAGGATCGGCTGCTGGAATGCTTTGCGATTGCTTTTTAAAGGCCGTATTGTTTTTTACAATTTGCGCAATAGGAATAAGGGTATCGGCCGCTGCATTGTTTAGGCTGTCTAGGCTTGCCGTTTTGTTTGGCAGTGTGTCATTTAACTTTAGATCCGTTGTGGTATTGCTTATTGTTTTTTGTTTTGAAAAAATACTGGGTCTAGAAATCACGAATAAAAAAGTATAGGCAATTAAAAACACTACACTGGCAATGCTGATGTTGCGCCAGTTCCAAGTTTTTATTTTAGCTAGCAATCGCTCTTTCCAACTAACAATTTTAGAAAGGTGATTGTCCGACTCATTTGTTTCCTCGTTCGCTACTTCATTTGTTTCCTCATTCGCCTCTTCATCATCCGTTTTTAGCGAAGGAAGTTTAATCGGGCTGAAGCCGTAAGACTCTTCATCTACTGCGTTTTCGGCAATGGGGCTTAATTTCCAAATATCGTGTTCGGCTTGAATGCTGCCTATATTATCGAGTACAATGCTTTCGCCTTTATCGATTAAAATTTTCCATTCGTTCACCGTTTCTGTAAGGAAATTTTGTGCTTCTTGAATAGAAATATTTTCTTGCTTGGCTAATTGTTCGGCTAATTGAAAATCTTTACTGGCTTCGTTTTTTTCAAAAACGAGGATTTGCTTACCTGCGTTTATTAATGCTTTATCTGCAGAAAAATTAGCATGCTGCGCTAGCTTGCTCAAACAACCAAAGCCTGGTATTTCCAAGCTATCCGATTGTTTTAGCAAATGGCTAATGGCAAGGGCAATTTTTTGCATCGTCATTTTTTAAAAATTAAAGCTTAAGCCTAGCATGGCTTGAAAGCCATAGCTATTGTAATATAGATAACGCGCTCTTTGGTAATTTAAAATATTATTGAACTGCGTAAACACCGAAATAATTTTAGAATATTTATAATCTATAGACAAATTCAAATCTGTACCACCCGCAATGCTTTGAATGCCGCCCAATTGGTAGTCGGTTGTTTTCATACTCGAAAACGATAGAAGGTCCATTTGTAATCTAAATTTATCTGCAATGGCATAAGTTGCGCCTGCATTAATTTCGTAGGTTGGTTTATGATAGGCTTCGCGAATCGTATCGGTTTGGTAGGAGTGAATGCCTAATTTTCCAAACAACTTTAATTTACTATTGCTTTGGTGCGTGATTTCTGCCGATAAATGAAAAGAGCTCGCATTTTTTCCATCGTAAATGATATTGTATTTACGCATGTCGCTGTTGTCTACTACAAAGTAGGCATCGTTTTCGGTTTGTTTTAAATTCGCATTTAATAAATAAGCAGTTTTAGTACCAATACTTCCTCTGGCACCGGCATATATATTCAATTTTTCGTTGCTATTTTCGATTGCTACTTTTCCAATAAAAGGATTTTCGATTGCAAAATTATTCAAAGCATTTTTATGCATTTTTCCGTTGATACCTGCATAAGCTATTAAAGATGCGGGTTTCCAGTCGTAACTGTATTTTACATTTGGATAAGCATGAAAAGAACTTTGATTACCCGATTCTATAAAAGAAATTAAACCAATGGTTAAAGTACCGTTGCCTTCTTTTAAACTAACGCTTGGACTAAACTCTATTAAATTATTTTTACTAGTAATCGCATTGGACTCCGATTGCGATGCATCTAAGCCTACTTTAAAATCATATACATCGTAGCTAAAATTACCACCCGTAATCATTCTATTTTCTTTTACAGTATAGGCATCGTTTAAGCTGTAGGCATTAAAAAATACATCGTATTTTAATTTAGCGGTATTTTGAATATTGCTTACCAAACTGGTTTGTAAACTAATCACCTCGTATTGTTGTCTGGTCGTATCTTTATTATAATCGAATTTTTTATGATCGTAACCATAAAAATGATTCACCGCTCTATTGTAATTTAAAGCTGCAGTAAGGGTGTTGCTGGTGTTCATTTTTTTAAGCCAAGTACTTAAATCGTTCGTGCTGTTTTGCATGTTGGCTACATCGCTATTGCTTGCTGCACGGTGGTTATATGCAAATCCAGTTTGAATATCTTTAGAGCGTAAATTATTCCAATATAAATCCACTAAACTACCTGCGTAGTTGCCTCCCGCCATTCTTAAATAAATCGGATATATTTTAGTAATGCTTTCCGATTTCATTTTTTCGGCCGCAATAGGACTGGTTTTGGTTAAGCTATCTAATCCAAAAATTAAAGTTTGATAAGTCAATGGTGCAATTTGTACCATGTCTGTTTTTATTTCTGGATTGGTATTGATTCTTAAAGCTTCGGCTAAAATGGGTTTGTAAGAACGCACCACATTTACTTGTTCGGATACATTTTTTTGAGCAAAAGCCGAATGGCCAAGCAAACTAATGGCAACCAAGCATATATTTTTATGGATGTTTTTCATATCTCTCTTGCGTTTTTATTTGGTAATTAAAAAACTAGCTAATTTACTTTTTGCTTCCTCAGCAATTTCATCTTTCCCATCGTATTCGTCTATAATAGATTGAAGCGTAGACTTGGCTTGAAAATCGTTGCCCAATTGGTGGTAAGTATCGGCTAACAAAATAAAGCCTTTGGCTACCCAGTATTCGTAAGATGGTACTTGGTTACTTAAATCAAAGCAAGCTTGCTGTGCTTCGAGGTATTGCCCTTTATCGAATAAAATTTGTGCTAAATAATATTTTGCTTCGGCACCAACAGCGGTTTTGGTTTGCTTGGTTACCGTTTCAAATTCTGTGGCTGCTGCGCTATTATTTTTTTGTTTGTAATATAATTTACCTAAATATAAATGCGCTAAATTAATATCATCTGATGCCGATTTTTCGTAAGCAATAATTTTCTGTGCATAAGCGGCAATGGCGGTGGTATCATTTAAATTCATATAAGCACGCATGGCAGAACCAATGGCTTCGGCATAATTCTCTTTGTATTCGGCTACTTCTTCCAGTTTAGTAAATAGGCTAGCTGCTTTTTTATATTCTTTATTTTTGAATTCAATACGGCCTGCGTATAATAAGGCCCTTTCTAAATAAATAGTTTTGTTGTTTTCAATGATATAATTGAAATCGCTCAAAGCCAAATCTTCTTTCGCTAATTTTAAATAACATTCGGCTCTGTTGGCATGCGCTTCGGTGCTAAAAATTCCCGCTTCAAATTTGCTCAAATAAGAATTGAATCCATTGATCGCATTTTCGTAATCGGCTTTTAAGTAGCGGGTGTTCGCGCTTTGGTAAGAGATAGAATCTTGTGCATTGGCGCTCACCGATGCAAATGGTAAAGATTTTAAATAACTTAAATAATCGTCGCCGGTACCTGCATCAACATAAATATTTTTAATGGCCAGTAAAGCTTCTTTCGCTTCTTCGCTGCCTGGGTATTCGGCTATGATGGCTTTATAACTACTCAAAGCCAATTCATCTTTTTCTTCGTTATAATAAATCAAACCTAAACTTAAGCGTGCTTTGGCTACATACCTCGAGTTTGGATACAATTGAATTAAATTATTAAAGTATAAAGTCGCATCGCTATTGTTATTCATACTGAAATAGCTATTCGCAATTTCAAAAGTCGCATCGTCGGCGTAAGCAGATTTTGTATAATTATTTAACACTTGTTTCAGTGTTACAATTTTATCGTTTTGTTTGCCTTGTAAACCTAAAATAATTCCTTTCTGAAATAAGGCATAGTCGGTTCCGCCAATGTGATCGTTGGCAATCTTGTTGTAAGAAAACAAAGCTTTGTCGTAATCCTTAATTACAAAATAACCATCGGCAAGTCTTAGCGTAGCATCATTTATTTTCTTATTATCAATTACGCTGGCTCTGTCTATTCCTTTTAAAAATTTATCGAAATAAAATAAGGCCGATTTATATTCTTCTTTTTTGAAATAAGTATAACCCAATTGGTAGTTCACTAAATTGGCTAAGTCTGGCGCTGCAGCAGCAGATTGGTTGTATAGCGAAAAGAATTTCAAGGCATTGTCGTAATCGGCTAATTGATAATAGCAATCGGCTTTCCAGTAATTGGCATTAGCAGAAATGGTTTTATCACCATTTAATAAATTTGCTTTATTGAGTAATGCAATGGCTTCTTTTAGTTCGTTATTATTGATGAGTTCGATGCCTCTAAAATAATTCACTTTTTGTAAAGCTAAATTAGAAGCCGTCGATTTTTCTTCGAGCCCTTCTAAAATCACAATGGCTTCTTTGTAGTTTTTAGTAGAAAGCAAAGCTTCGCCTAATATCGAAGCGGCTTCGTTCACATGTGCCGATTTTTTATATTTCTTTAAAAATGCTTGAAAAGTTTCAATGGCAGTTTGGTTGAATTGTAATTCGTATGACAATTTACCATAGTTAAAATTGGCCTCCTCTTTTACATTGTTTTCGAAAGGCAACCTGCCCGATTTCCAAAAGGCATTACGCGCCGATTGCTTATCGTTGATGCCGATATAGCTATGGCCCATTAAATACAGCGCATACTGGCTGTAAATATTTTTTCGTTCTGCAATTTGTTCGGTTGTTTTAATGCTTTCTGCAAATTTACCCGATTGAAAATAGGCATTGGCTAATTCGTAACTTTCTTGGTCGTTGAGCGCTTGTTTTTTTCGCGCAAGCTCATAATAGTTAATAGCCAATTCAAATTTCTTAGCCATATTTGCGCTCGAAGCGGCAAGCACTAAAATTTCTCTTTCGTTTTGTAATTTAGGTGTATTTAAAATTCCAGCGGTATAACTTAATAATTCTTCATAGCTTTTTAAATCGTAATTAATTTTTATAATGGTATAAGGAATTACTTCGGCGTAAGTTTTAGAATCTTTGAGCTTGCTCAAACTTGCAAGCGCCTCTTTGTATTTTTTAATTTCGTAATAGGCTAAACCTTCGTAATAGGTAGCAGGGTACGCGTATTTAGAGGTATTGCTTTTTACGCGTTTTAAATTTACAATCGCTTTATCGAATTTTTTTTCTTGAAACAAAGCATAACCATTTCTAAAATGATACTCTAAACGTTGGTTAGCAGAAAAAGTACTCGGGTCGGTTTTGTTATACCAATCTATGGCATCTGGGTAATTTGCCTGGCGGTAATAAAAATTTCCTAATTCGAAAGAAGCCAGTTTAGCATTTGGATTTTCTGGATAATGCGTTACAAAATGCAATAATAAATTTACGGCATTGTCATTGTATAATTCGAGCCCGCAAACCGCGGCATAAAATTCTGCATTGATTCTTAACAACGAAATGTCTTTGCTGTCTTTCTCGTCTTTTTGTTGATCGATGGCTTTTTCAACGTCTTCGAAAAGTTTATGAGCGGCAACAAATTTTCTGTTATCGTATAAATTGAGGGCTTCTTTATAAATTTTATCGGGGTCGATATTTTTAGCGCTTTGTTGCGCAAAGTTATTTTGAACTAAAAGTAAGCTGAGGGCTGCTGCAATAACTGTTCTTCTCATCATAAATACTTGTCAAATGGATAATAACAAATCTATTATTTTCGAAAGCAAAACCTTCAAAATTAGGCAAGGAGATTTCCACATTTCTTGATCAAAAAACGCTTGAAAAGGCAAATTAGTGTAGGTTCGATGGCTTATTGCAGCCAAGTACCGTATTGGTATATAATTTTGATTTTGCTTGAACGCGAGATCAGGCCTGGGTTTAAGCCCATTTTGCCTTCTGGAATAGCGCTATGCAATTGCGCGTAGTAATCAATCCATGCCGGAAAAAATGCCTCGCTACCAGGTTGTTTATAAGTCATTGGTGCTAACTTAAATAAGGGCTTAGCATTAGCTTGATTGAGGTAAATCGCGTATATCAGCTCCGAACAATAAAGCGAATCGTTGTTGGGTAAAAAACGATCATCGTAAGGGATTCCAATACTTGCAATGGCCAATGCGCAGGCTTTAGCAATGCTTTTAGTATATTTTTTTTTGAGTCTTCCTGCTATTACTAGCGGTTTACCCGTAGCATCAAAGCTTCTGCCTAAAAATATATTTAGGCTCGTGAATTGCACCTTGCTGCCAATGGCTTCGATCACTCCTAATTGATTTTGGTAATTAACTACTATAGCCACATGCGAAAAATCTTTGCCTTGGTAGCCCTTGGTAACCGCATTAATGGCATTGCATAATGGGCCACATTGTAAGTCTTGAAAAACGATATCGCCAGCTTTAAATTCTTGCGCTTGCAGCGTTAAAGCTATGCTGCAAAAAAATAAAAATGCAATAAAGGTTTTACGCAACATTATTTCTTTTTGATTTGCGTACGATAAGTTTCTTCGTCGAAACCTAAAATAATTTTGTTACCATTTTCAATAATCGGGCGTTTAATTACCGATGTTTTCTCGATCATTAAGGCAATGGCCTTTTTCTCTGAGGTAATGCTGGCTTGCGTTTCGGCGTCGAGCATGCGCCAAGTAGTTCCTTTTTTATTTACAAGCGCTTCCCAACCCACTAGCTCAATCCATTTTTTTAATTGCGCGGCAGTTACACCTAGTTTTTTAAAATCATGAAATTCAATCTCTATTTTATTTTGCTTTAACCAGTCGAGTGATTTTTTAACTGTATTGCAATTTGGGATGCCGTAAACTTTCATATAATTCAAATTAAACTTAAAATTACAAAAGGAATTTCAATTATTTCTTAAAAACCTTATCCTCCACACCCTTGTTAATTTGAATATTACTTAAGCGGATGTCAATGCT
>CAJBBN010000021.1 GCA_903951325.1 uncultured bacterium | reverse complement strand
TCTAAATAATACATTGATTTTTTGTTCCACCCTAAAGCCTAACTTAAACTCAATGCGAAAAGCATGTCCGGGCACGAGCTCTATTACTTTATATTCCGAAGTATAAGGCTCATCTTGTACGTCAACGTGCACAAACCAATACATATCTGCGCGCTTGGGTTGCTTCTGAAAAATAGAATACATAATTTTTGATTCAATTTCGGAAGTAAAGTTAGACCCGCTTAAATAAACTAATTGCGAAGCGTATTTAGGAACCGTAGTGTCTTCGCTTAATTCTTTTAAAAGTTCTGTGTAATCGTCTAACTCGGCATATTTTATATACCTATTTTTTATTTTTCTAGCACGAATCCAAGACCACATAATAATAAACAATGCAAAGCCAATCACCAATGTTACCCAACCGCCATGACTAAACTTACTTAAATTGGCAACCAAGAAAGAAAGCTCGATACTTGCATAGAGCAAAGTCAATACCCCAATAATCCAAACCGATGTGCCAATACTATATAAGTATATCATCAATAAGATGGTAGTCATTAACATGGTAAGTGTAATAGACAAACCGTAAGCCGCCTCCATATTGGTAGACTCTTTAAAATACATGACTACCATTAAACAGCCTATCCATAGTAACCAATTAATACTCGGCACATAGAGTTGCCCTTTGGTTTCTGTTGGATAATTAATCTTCACCTTTGGCCAAATATTTAATCGAACTGCTTCTGAAATTAATGTAAAGGAACCACTAATTAAGGCTTGACTGGCAATAATGGTAGCAATGGTAGCAATGCCAATTCCATAAATAATAAACCAGTCTGGCATGATAGTATAAAAGGGATTGCTTGATAAATGTGTTCCATCTTGCGTTAACAACCAAGCACCTTGTCCAAAATAATTCAATAACAAAGTTATTTTAACAAAGGTCCAACTAAGTCTGATATTATCTTTTCCGCAATGTCCTAAATCTGAATACAATGCTTCGGCTCCAGTAGTACATAAAAACACAGACCCCAATATCCAAAATCCACCAGGATGATTCGCTAATAATTGATAAGCATATGTTGGATTGATTGCCTTAATAATTTCAGGGTGCATTAATAATTGGCTTAAACCAAGTATACCCAACATGGCAAACCATATAAACATGATTGGACCAAAGGCTTTACCTACTATATCTGTACCGAATTGCTGTAAGAAAAATATACCGGTAATAATGAGCATGACAATGGGTACTGTTGCAATATCTGGGTATAAAATTCTCAAACCTTCTATGGCCGAAGAAACAGAAATAGGTGGGGTAATAATTCCATCTGCTAACAATGTACAACCACCAATTACTGCTGGAATAATGAGCCACTTCGCTTTTCTTCTAACTAAAGTATAAAGAGAAAAAATGCCGCCCTCCCCTTTGTTGTCTGCTCTTAAAGTAATGATGACATACTTAACGGTAGTTTGTAAAGTAAGTGTCCAAAAAATACAGGAAATACCACCAAAAATTACAGATGATTGTATTTGATTGCCTTCTCCAATAATGGCTTTTAATACGTACAAAGGAGAGGTTCCGATATCACCAAAAATGATACCTAGGGTAATTAAAATGCCTGCGGCAGATAATTTATTGGTTGCTTTATGATTCACCGTTATTGAATAGGAAGTCAAATGTATGATTTGAAATGAAATTGACAAAATAAATCCCATTAAATCCTTGATATTTAGGAAATAACCCAAGCAAATAGGGATGCCTTTCTAGATAACTAGTATATTTGCTTAAATGAATATTCGCATATTATACTGCTTTCTTGTACTCAGCCTTTCTGGCTACAATTTATGCGCCCAAACGTTGCGAGATAACAATAGTACGCCAACGAATAGTAGCATTCAAAATACCATTCATATCATTCCTAATTTTGCAGAAGATAAAATGGAAATCAGCTTTACTATTTCCAAACAAACTTTGCTGAACATTAAAATGACCGACATTTTAGGGAATGAACCTTTTTCGTTGTTTAACGAAAGCGTTGCTGCCGGTGAGTTTAAAAGGAATTTTAACCTACCCATCAAACTTGCCAAAGGCTTATATTTTATAAAAATTAATGCAGGAAACGAAGTAGTGATCAAACGAATTGCATTTCAATAAAAAACAGTTTTCCACAAATCTTAAAAATACCTTCCCGATTTTTGCTTATTTTTTTGAATCTGCTGCAATGGAATTAATATCTTCGCAGAAAGCGAATTGAAAAAATGAAAATCATTGCAATAGGCAGAAACTACCAAGAACACGCAAAAGAGTTAAACAACCCTATTCCAACCGAGCCCGTTGTTTTTTTAAAACCAGACACGGCTTTACTCAAAGAAGGCAAGGCTTTTTATCATCCAGATTTTTCGAACGACATTCATTATGAAGTTGAATTAATTATCAAAATCGGAAAAGAAGGCAAACACATTACAAGCAAATTTGCAAGAAACTACATAGAAGCTATTGGCTTAGGTATTGATTTTACCGCAAGAGATCTGCAACAAAAATGCAAAGAAAAAGGACTCCCTTGGGAAATAGCAAAAGCATTTGATCATTCGGCACCTATAGGAGAATTTATTCCTATAAATGAAATTCCGGATTTAAACGCAATCCAATTTAGTTTAAAACAAAATCAAATTGTTGTACAAAACGGCAATTCTGCAGATATGATTTTTTCTTTTGACGATATTATTAGTTATGTATCGCAAAGATTTACTTTAAAAAAAGGAGATTTAATTTTTACTGGAACACCTGCAGGTGTTGGGAAAATTAACATTGGCGATTTATTAGAAGGCTATATTAGCGATCGTAAAATGCTGAGCGTACCTGTGAAATAAATGATGAAAGTAAAAAAAACAATTCCCTTTAATTTTAAATTTTTCGTTTCCTTAATTGTAGCATTTTTTTTGCTTAGTAATTTTACTGCGGAAAATAGTAGGACCGTTGCATCAACTAGTGTCGAAAAAATTTACCCTAGAAATTACTTTAGGTCTCCACTAAATATTCCATTATACCTATCGGGCACATTTGCAGAAATGCGTCCGAATCATTTACATTCTGGCATAGACATCAAAACAAATTCGGTAGAAGGCTTACCTGTATTTGCCGTTGCAGATGGATATGTTTCTAGGGTTAGAATACAAGCAGTTGGATTTGGAAACTCTATTTATGTTACCCATCCGAATGGCTTTGTTAGTGTTTATGCGCATTTACAAAAATATAATCCTGCCATTGCTAAATTTGCAAAAAACTTACAATACGAAAATCAATCTTTCGAATTAGATACGCTATTAGGTGCAAGTATTATTCCGGTAAAAATGGGAGATATAATTGCTTATAGTGGTAATTCTGGTGGTTCTGGCGGCCCACACCTACACTTTGAAATTAGAGACGAAAAAACCGAAGAGACAATCAACCCTTTGCTTTTTGGATTTGAAGTGGCAGATAAAGTAGCCCCAACAATTCAAGCCATTCAAGTTTATCCTTTAAACGAAAACAGCTCAGTCAATCAACAGAAACAAAAAATAAGATTTGCAACTACCGGTAACAAAAATAATTATACCATCAATAATAATCAAATCATAGATGCATGGGGTAGCATTGGTATTGGCATAGAATGTATCGACTACCAGTCTAACTCTTCGAATCAAAATGGTGTATATTCTATAGAATTAAAAAGAAACGGAGAACGAATTTATTTTTCAAAAATGGAGCGCTTTAGTTTTAAAGATACTAAAGGCATTAATTCCCATTGCGATTATAAAGAAAGAAACAATACGGGCAGATGGGTGCAAAAAAGTTTTGTAGATGCAGGAAATCCATTAAGCATTTATAGAGACCTACAGGATAGAGGCCGCATTGCGCTTGAGCCTGGGGATATATACAACATGGAATATATTGTAACCGATGCAGAGGGTAATGTGACCAATTTAAAATTTACCATTAATTGCGCTGCAAACAATCCATACAATTTTAATTTTAGTAGCAATAAACCAGCGCTCGATTTATTCCCTTTTGATATTCAAAATACCTTAGAAAAAGCAAATGTTAAATTTACATTCAAGCCAAATACTTTTTTCGATACCACTTTTGTGAATTACGAAAATAGCAAAGCGCCCTTTTCTGCATTTTCAAGTATACATACCATCGGAAATAAAAACATTGCCCTAAACGATTTCTTTGATATTGCTATCAAACCCGAAAAAGCAATGACTGATTTTCAAAAATCAAAAGCCATTATTTTTCAAACTTACAGAGGTGCTGTTGGTGGTTTTTACGACAATGGTGTGGTAAAAGGCAGAAGTAAAATTATTGGTGGTTTTTATATTGTTGCAGACTCTATTGCTCCTAGCATCAAACCTGTTAATATAGCCAATGGCATACATCTAAAAGGCAGTTCCATTATTTGTCGCATTAGTGATAATTTATCGGGCATCAAAAGCTACAATGCTTATATAGACGACCAATGGGTGCTCATGAATTATGATCAAAAATCTGCTACCTTGAAATATCATGTTGATGAAAAATGTCCAAAAGGAAAACATGTTTTTAGAATAGTTGTTATAGATCAGAAAGACAATAAAAATCAATATTTAGCCACTTTTTACAATTAAAAAAATGAGTAAATTAACTATTGGAAAAAAAGCGCCAAAATTTAAAGGCCTAGACCAAAACGGGAATGCCATTCAATTAGCCGATTTTGAAGGTCAAACATTGGTTATTTATTTTTATCCAAAAGACAATACACCTGGCTGTACCGCACAAGCATGTGATATCAGAGACAACTACAAAGCTTTAAATAAAAAAAAGATAGCCATAATAGGCGTAAGCTGCGATGATGAAAAATCTCACAATAAATTCATCGATAAATTTGAATTACCTTTCCCTTTAATTGCAGATACCGATCAAAAAATGGTGACTCAGTTTGGGGTTTGGGTAGAAAAGAGCATGTATGGTAGAAATTACATGGGCATTGCCAGAACTACCTTTATCATCGACGCCAAAGGCATCATCAGCCATATTATTGAAAAAGTGGATACCAAAAACCACAGTGCTCAAATTTTAGCTGCATTGGCATAATAAAATACCCCTCTTCTTAAATAATTCGTAATTCATAGGAATGTGTAGAATTTCTCTGCTTTTGGGGAAAATTCCAGCTGCTCCAATCTTGTCGACTTGCTTTATTTCTCTACCTTTGACACAATATAAATCATAGCATTATGTCAAGTATTTCAGAATTAGAAAAAATTGCTTCTCAAGTTAGAAGAGACATTGTAAGAATGGTACATGGATGCCAATCTGGACACCCAGGTGGATCTTTAGGTTGTGCAGATTTTGTAACCGCATTGTATTTTCATCAAATGAAACACAATGTCAATTTTTCGATGGATGGTAAAAACGAAGACCTATTCTTTTTATCAAACGGACATATTTCTCCTGTATGGTATTCGGTACTTGCTAGGGCTGGTTATTTTCCAGTTGCCGAATTGGCAAGCTTTAGAAAACTAAATACTAGACTTCAAGGTCATCCTACAACAGCAGAACATTTACCTGGCATAAGAATGGCATCGGGCTCATTAGGCCAAGGCTTATCTGTTGCATTAGGTGCAGCCGAAACAAAAAAATTAAACAACGATCATTCTATCGTATATACACTTCATGGTGATGGCGAATTACAAGAAGGTCAAATTTGGGAAGCAGCGATGTATGCAGCACACCACAAAATGGATCGTGTAATTGCAACCATTGATTATAACGGCCAACAAATTGATGGTTCAACAGAACAAGTATTAAGCCTTGGCAATTTAACAGCCAAATGGGAAGCATTTGGTTGGGATGTATTACATACCAATGGCAATAATATGCAAGAATTGACCGATTGTTTGGCATTAGCAAAATCAAAAACTGGTGCTGGTAAACCCATTGTTATTATTATGAAAACAGAGATGGGCGCTGGCGTAGATTTTATGATGGGCTCACATAAATGGCATGGCGTGGCACCAAACGACGAACAATTAGCAGCCGCTTTAGCGCAATTAACAGAAACTTTAAAAGATTATTAATTAAGTGCAGCAGCCAAACTATTATTTAAAAAGCAAATTACTACGCAATTTATTTTGCGTGAGCTTTTGCTTTTTATTTATAGCAAACCAGGGCTTTGCACAAACAAAAAAAATACCTACTCGATTATTATTTATTCTCGATGCCTCTGGAAGTATGGCGGGCAAATGGCAAGAGGGAAATAGAATGGATGCCGCTAAAGCAATCATTACTCATATGGCCGATAGTTTAGCGAAAGAAAACATTTCTTTTGCACTCAGAATATTTGGTCATCAATCAGAAAAAGTGGCCATAGATTGTAAAGACACTAAATTGGAATTGCCTTTTGCAAAAAGCACTGCGGCTAATCTCAGCACAACGCTTGCAAATATTAATCCTAAAGGCTATTCGCCTATTGCTTTGTCATTAGAACAAGCGGTAAACGATTTTACATTAACAAAATACGAATGCAAAAATGTAATTGTATTAATAACAGATGGCTTTGAAAATTGCGAAGGAGATGCCTGTATGGCTGCAGAAAAATTACAAGCAGCAGGTATATATTTTAGACCCTATATAATTGGATTAGGTTTAAATTCAGAAGCCAAAATAAAATTCGATTGCGTTGGACAAGTATTTGAAGCCAACGAAAGTGCAAAAAATTTCAAAGAGCAAATTAGCGAGGTGGTAATCTCTACCATTATGAATCCAACTAGCATGCAAGTAAATTTATTAAACGAAGCAGAAAAGCCAATCGAGACAAATGTCAACATGACATTTTATGATCGCGAAAATAACAGCATTAAATATAATATTATTCACACCTTAAATGGGGCAGGCAATCCAGATACTTTATTTGTGGACCCTCAAAGAAAATACGATTTAAAAATTCATACCATACCAGCCAAAGAAATCAACAATATCGAATTAATTCCTGGCAAACATACTATTGCTGCAACAACTGCTGGGCAAGGTTCTCTAAAAATAAACATGGCGGGGACCAGCAAATACAAGAATTTACAAGCCATTGTCAAACAAAAAAATCAAATAATAAATATTCAAAATATTAATAGCACGCAAAATTATTTAACTGGTATTTATAGTGTTGAAATTTTAACTTGTCCTAGAATTTTAATCTCTGATGTTAATATTTTACAATCGCAACAAAATAATATCAATATTCCTGCTGCCGGATCCTTACAGATTGTAAAAGCGCAACCAGGCTATCTTTCTATTTTTAAAAGAGAACAAAATAATTTAATACAGGTGGCTATTTTACCAGTTGGCACTAATAAACAAACTATACAATTACAGCCTGGAAATTACGAATTGACTTACCGAGCAAAAAATGCCATCAGCAATAAATCAACTATACAGAAAAAATTTACTATTGTTTCTGGCATTGCAACAACTACTAATTTTTAAATGAACAAACAGTTATTTAACCGCTTCGTTTTACTTTTAGTAATACTTCAAAGTATTGCTAGTATTGGATTTGCTCAAACTAAACCAAATAGCAATACTAAAACAAGAATACTTTTTATGATGGATGCATCTGGAAGTATGACAAATAACTGGAGCACTTCTAATAGATTTAAAATTTCCAAAACGGTTATTGCTGCTATGGCAGACAGTCTACAAAAAAATCCAAACATTGAAATGGGCTTGCGTGTTTTTGGCAGCATGTCTGCATTAAGCCTACATGATTGCAAGGATTCTCGCTTGGAAACACCCATCAGACCAAACAACGCAAACAATATTAAACTTAAATTAAACAGCTTACAAGCCAAAGGCATTACTCCCATTGCTTATGCTTTAGAGCAATGCGCAAATGATTTTATTGGTAGCAACGAAAAATGTAGAAATATTGTGATTCTTATTACTGATGGTATAGAATCTTGCGAAGGTAATGCTTGCGAAATCTCCAAAAAACTTCAACAAAAAGGAATTATTTTACAACCATTTATTATAGGTTTGGGATTAAGTGCCGAATCGGCTGCAACATTTGATTGTATTGGAAGATACGACGATGCACAAGACGAAATTGGATTTAAAAGAGCGCTCAAATCTACCATGAATTTTATATTGAACAATACAACACTTCAGTTAAATTTATTGGATGAAAAAGGGAAAGCAACCGAAACAAATATCCCTGTTACTTTTTATGATAATACCGTGGGCGTACAACGCTATCACTTTATACATACTTTAAATGCAAGAGGAAATGCAGATACCTTACAAATAGATCCGATTAATAATTACAATATTGTAGTACACACTATTCCTGCTATTGAAAAGAAAAATGTGAGTATTGCCACTAACCAACACAATACTATTAACATTGCTGCTGCTCAAGGAGAATTGCTTATTACCACCGATGGACTCAGCACCTATAAAGAACTTGCCTGCATAATTAGTAAGGCGAATGAAACAGAAAGCATCGATGTATTAACCATCAACGAAAAAAGGAAATACCTTACGGGTTTATACGATGTAGAAATTTTAACATTGCCTCGCATTAGCATTCGTGCTACTCGCATTGCACAGAGCGAACTCACCACCATCAAAATTCCGGCACCGGGCATTGTCACTATATTAAATACCAATGCCGTTCCGGTACTAGGCAGTATTTTTAAAGAAAAAGGACAAGCATTAGATTGGGTATGCGATATCAATGGAAATACTATTACAGAAACCATCACTTTGCAACCAGGAAATTACCGATTAGTTTATAAAAACAAAGGCTCTAAAAGAGCCATGACCACCAGAGATGAACGATTTAAAATTAGCTCTGGCAATTCTGCAACCATTAGATTTTAAAATTATATAATATGAAACAATATCCTTACACAGAAAAAAAAGACACTAGATCTGGATTTGGCGCTGGCTTATCGGCACTTGGAAAAACTAATCCAAATGTAGTTGCATTATGTGCCGACTTAACCGGATCATTAAAAATGGATGCATTTGCAAAAGACCATCCCGAAAGATTTTTTCAAGTTGGCATTGCAGAAGCTAACATGATTGGAATGGCAGCAGGCATGACCATTGGTGGTAAAATTCCATTCACTGGAACATTTGCCAATTTTTCTACAGGAAGGGTATATGACCAAATTCGTCAATCGGTTGCTTATTCAGAAAAAAATGTAAAAATATGTGCTTCGCATGCGGGCTTAACTTTAGGCGAAGACGGTGCCACACATCAAATATTAGAAGACATTGGATTAATGAAAATGTTACCAAACATGACCGTTATTAATCCTTGCGATTTCAATCAAACTAAAGCCGCGACCATTGCTATTGCAGCACACGAGGGTCCTGTTTATTTACGTTTTGGTAGACCCGCTGTTCCAAATTTTACACCAGCAGATCAAGTGTTTGAAATTGGGAAAGCGGTAATGCTGAACGAAGGAAAAGATGTAAGTATTTTTGCGACTGGCCATTTAGTATGGAAAGCCATTGAAGCAGGTCAACAATTAGCAGAAATGGGTATCAATGCCGAAATCATCAATATACATACCATCAAACCCCTAGATGCACAAGCTATCATTCAATCTGTTAAAAAAACCAGGTGTGTAGTTACTGCAGAAGAACATCAAAAAAATGGTGGATTGGGCGACAGTATTGCGCAATTATTAGCAACACAATTTCCAGCACCAATCGAAATGGTTGCCGTTAACGATAGCTTTGGAGAAAGTGGTACGCCAGATCAATTGATGACAAAATATGGCTTAGATGCAATCAATATTGTAGAGGCTGTTCAGAAAGTAATGGCTCGCAGGTAGTTTATTTATAACCACCCTTTTCTTTTAAACCAAGAATAAATGGCAATGGTTACAGCAACCATTAGCACTATTGCATATGCATAACCATATTGCCAATCAATTTCTGGCATGACTTTAAAGTTCATGCCATAAATTCCTACAATAAAAGTTAAGGGCATAAAGAAAACGGAGAATATGGTTAAGACGCGAATCACCTCGTTGGTGCGCTGAGCAGAGATAGAAAGATATAAGGAAAGTAAATTGTTGATTTGCTCATTAATTTGATCGTAACCGGTTTCTATTTGAATAAAATTATCGAGCACATCGCGGTATAATGGATCTCTGCGCTCTCCTTCCTGAAGCCTATGTACAATGGATTTGCTGAGAAATAGAATTCTTGAAATCACGGAAGATTTTCTTTTAATCTGATAAAGATTCTTTAATAAATTGGGTACGCGAGATTTTAAAAATATTTTTGATTCGTAAAAATCAATTTCTGCCGCCAACAAATCTTCTGTTTGTTCGTAAGATTGAATCACTTTATTCATG
Source organism: uncultured bacterium (assembly GCA_903951325.1). Taxonomy (GTDB): domain Bacteria; phylum Bacteroidota; class Bacteroidia; order Sphingobacteriales; family Sphingobacteriaceae; genus CAIKLP01. The sequence goes on along the minus strand of CAJBBN010000021.1, from coordinate 10,339 downwards.
ATCAAATAAAGTAAATGCATTACATTTTTACATTTATTTTGCAATACATTTTTCTCATGTAAAATTGCCAAAAATGGTTGCTCACTTCTATGTATAGTAATGATGAAATCTTTCCCGCAAAAAATAGCAATCTTTCTGCTTACTTCTTGAATGGTATCGGCATCAGACTTTTGTTCCTGATCATAAATTCGAGTAATGATAAATAAGAAATGTTCAAACTCTTCCACTTTGGGCAAGTGATCCGGATCTAAACAATCTTGAACAGAGGTAGCATGTAAACTAAATTCGGTAGCCACATTTTGTAACTCTGCTAAACTTGGATTGACAATATCTATCCAGCGAAAATGAGCAGTTGCGGTAGTAGAAAATTCTTGGACCATATTTCAAATTTAACAATCCTTTAGAGATTATTTGTATTTTTGAATATGTTAAACTTGAGGCAGCTTTTTTTAAACCATAATGCGCAAACAACAGATTTTCCTTTGTCGCTTGAAATTACCCATGCACAAGGATTATATCTTATTGATCAAGATGGTAAAAAATACCTCGACCTTATTTCTGGAATTGGCGTAAGTTCGATTGGCCATAGACACCCTAAGGTAATTGAAGCCATAAAAAATCAAGCCGACCGCTATTTACATTTAATGGTTTATGGGGAATATATTCAAACGCCTCAGACCCTTTTAGCGGCTAAACTAGCTTCGCTACTGCCTTCCAACTTGTCTAGTATCTATTTGGTTAACTCTGGCTCAGAAGCTATTGAGGGTGCCATGAAACTAGCCAAAAGATTTACCGGTAGATCCGAAATCATTGCATGTAATAATTCCTATCATGGAAGCACCCACGGTGCCTTGAGTATTATGGGTAACGAAACTTTTAAACAAGCCTATCGACCATTATTACCGGATATTAGATTTGTTGATTTTGGAGAAATAGCAGAGATAGAGAAAATCAGTACTAAAACAGCGGCTGTATTTATAGAAACCATTCAAGGCGAAGCAGGCATTAAAACAGCTAATAAAGCATATTGGAAAGCACTTCGTGCAAAATGTACCGAAACTGGCACTTTATTGGTATTAGATGAAATACAATGTGGCATTGGGCGTAGCGGAAAGTTTTCGGCATTCGAGCATTATGATATTGTTCCCGATATTTTAGTTTTGGCAAAAGCATTAGGTGGCGGCATGCCAATGGGCGCTTTTATTTCTTCGGCTGCAATTATGAATGCCTTAAAAGAAAATCCTATTCTTGGACATATCACTACATTTGGTGGACATCCTATTAATTGCGCGGCTGCACTGGCAACGCTCGAAGTACTGGAATCAGAAAACTTAATTGAAAGTGTAATTGACAAAGGAAATTTATTTAAAAAATTACTGATACATCCCGAAATTATTGCTTTTAGAGGGCAAGGATTAATGCTTGCCATTCAATTAAAAGATTTCGAATTCAATAAAAGGGTAATAGATGAATGTATCGAAAATGGCCTTATTGTAGATTGGTTTTTACATTGCGATGATTCGATGAGAATAGCACCACCATTGACGATCAGCACCGAAGAGATTCAATCGGCCTGTGGCATTATACTCGCAGCCATCGAAAAAATGGCTAGCCAAAATTAATGCATTTTACTTCGCTTGATTAAAAAGTTAGTCAATACCTTATTAAACCCTTCTGTAATATTGCTTGGAACAAAATCAATTTTATATTGATAGCATTTAGCTTGCAATTCGGTTAAATATAACTTGATGCTTTCTTGGTATTGCTGTTGAATACTATTGGTATTTAACTTTAAAACCTCGCCATTTTCTATATCAACAAATTCAATTTGTTGGGTATTAAAATTTAAATCGAGTTCTGTTTTTTCATCCATGATATGAAATAAAACCACTTCGTTTTGATTGTATTTTAAATGCTGCAATGCGGCAAACATCTGCTCATGATTTTCGTTTTTTTGAAAAAAGTCGGATAAAATAATCACCAAAGATCTTTTTGGAATACGATCGGCCAAACTACTCAATACCGCTGGAAGTGCTGTTGTAGCTTGAATTGGCGCTTCCCCTAAGGCTTTTTCTAATTCAAAAAATAAGTTTTTTTGATGCGTGCTCGTTGACTTTGCATCGGAAGAAAATTGTATTTCGTTGTCGAACATCGTAAGTGCAAATGCATCCCTTTGTTTTTTCAATAAAATAATAAGTGCAGCGGCCGATAATGTGGCGAACCGAATTTTATTTTCTTTTGCAGCTGGATAATACATAGAAGAAGAAATGTCCAACACCAGGTGACACCTTAAATTGGTTTCTTCTTCATACCTTTTACTATATAACTTTTCTGTTTTACCGTAAAGTTTCCAGTCTATATTTTTAATGCTATCGCCCGGATTGTATGATTTATGTTCGGCAAACTCTACTGAAAATCCATGAAATGGACTTTTATGCAAACCCGTCACAAAACCTTCTACCACTTGCTTTGCAAGGTATTCGAGGTTTTTAAACTGCTGCAATTCTTTGAGTGCCGAAAAATCTTCCATTAAAATTATTGGTATTGTTGTTACAAAAAATGCGTTAGCCCAAAAGGCTAACGCATCTAAAAATCAATATTGATTAATTACATTTGCGCATCTAGTTTTTGCGCTAAAACATTTTTAGGAACTGCACCAATTTGCTTGTCCACAATTTCACCGTTTTTAAAAAACAATAAAGCAGGAATGTTTCTGATACCAAATTTCATAGAAATTTCGGGGTTATTATCTACATTTACTTTACCAATAATTGCTCTACCTTCGTAATCTTTAGCAAGCTCTTCTACAACAGGGCCAACCATTCTGCAGGGTCCGCACCATTCTGCCCAAAAATCTACTAATACGGGTTTGTCTGATTTAATGACTAATTCGTCAAAATTTGCATCTGTTATTTCTAATGCCATGATTTGTTTATTTATGTGTTTAAATTCTATTATTTATTTACTAATTCAATCTGTAATTTACGCCATTTAAGTTAGATAGGCCTTGCATAAATTCGTTAGTAGGATTGATTTTAAATTTCCTACTCGGCACCTCTACCGAAATGCCATCTTCTGTATCTATAATTCCAATTTTTAAATTACAATTACGTGGTAAATCCAACTGGTTATTTTGTTCAATCAAACTAGTAATGTCGTCTACCACTGCTTCGTTTAAGTCGCTAAGATAAATATATATGGTCATATTTTTAGCCATTTTATCCCTCACTTCTGGTAACAATTGCATGAAATTTACTTTAAACTCCCATTCCCCTTTTCTACCATAACGCTCTTGAATCTTCCCTTTGATATATAAGAAATAGCCATCGGTGATAAATTGTTTGAATTTAATGTAATCTTCTCCAAACAAGGCTATTTCGTGGCTTTCTTGGTAGTCTTCCAACATAAAAGTACCATAAGGTTTGCCGGTTTTGGTGGTTCTGTGAGATGCTACTGTAATCATACCTGCAACTGCCAACTCTCTATTTTTCATTTGGTCGAAACGCTCAATATCTTGTTCTTGCACCGCTTGCCCAAGATCCCCTTCCGAATCGGATGCTTTGTTGTTGATAAAGGAATTAGAATTGCCTGCAAATTTTTGCACCATTTTTAAGTCCGCAATGGTCGCCGAACAAAAATTGCTTAATTCAAATTTGTATTCATCTAATGGGTGACCCGAAATATAAAATCCAACCACCTCTTTTTCGAATCGTAATTTTTGTAAAAATCCCCACTCTTCGCAGCTTGGTAATTTAGGTTCTGGAATATGTGCCGCAGTTCCTGCACCAAAAAGCGAAGACTGCGAAGTGCTTAAACTATCTTGGTAATTTGCCCCAAAACGAATAAGTTTTTCGAGCGTAGTTTGCGATTCATTGCTTTCTAAATTAAAGTATGCTGCCCTATGAATGCCAAAAGAATCAAAGGCGCCAGCTTGTGCCAAAGATTCGAAAGTTTTTTTATTCGCAGTTCTTAAATTAATTCTTCTCACTAAATCAAACACCGAAGAAAACCGGCCGTTTTGATCTCGTTCTTCAATGATAGATTGCACTGCAGCCTCTCCAACTCCTTTAATGGCGCCTAATCCAAATCTAATTTGTCCCACTTCGTTAACCGAAAAAGGATAAATACTTTCGTTGATGTCGGGCCCTAAAACCGAAATATTCATTCGGCGCGCTTCTTCCATAAAGAAAGTAATTTTATCAATGTTATTTAAATTATGCGTCAAGACTGACGACATATATTCTGCAGGATAATGGGCTTTTAAATACGCCGTTTGAAAGGCAACAAATGCATAACAAGTAGAATGTGATTTATTGAAAGCATAAGAAGCAAAGGCTTCCCAATCGGTCCAAATTTTATCTAAGGCTTTTTCATTTAACCCTTTCTCTTTGGCACCGTTCATAAAAGAACTCTTTAAACCATCTAATATTTGACGGTCTTTTTTTCCCATCGCTTTTCGTAAAGTATCTGCTTGACCTTTAGTAAAGCCGCCAATTTTTTGAGAAAGCAACATCACCTGTTCTTGGTAAACCGTAATGCCATATGTATCACTCAAATACTCTTCCATTTCTGGTAAGTCGTAACTTACTTGTTCTCTGCCATGTTTTCTGGCAATAAACTTTGGAATGTATTGAATAGGACCTGGTCTGTACAGGGCGTTCATGGCAATTAAATCTTCGAATTTATCGGGCTTTAGGTCGATTAAATGTTTCATCATACCTGGAGATTCAAACTGGAAAGTTCCGTTGGTATCTCCTCTTTGATAAAGCGCCAATGTTTTTGCATCATCTAAAGGAATTTTATCGATATCAATTACGATTCCTTTATTTTTTTTGATCATGACTAAAGCATCACGAATAATGGTGAGCGTTTTTAATCCTAAAAAGTCCATTTTAATTACGCCCGCATCTTCGATTACTTTACCATCGTATTGGGTAATGAGTAATTCTGTTTCTTTTGAAGTTGCAACAGGAATAATTTCTGTTAAATCTTTAGGCGCAATAATAATTCCTGCTGCATGAATTCCTGTTCCACGCACAGAACCCTCTAGAATTAGTGCTTCACGAAGCACATCTGCTTTTAAATCTTTTGTTTTATAAATTTCTCGCAAGATTTTTATATTCTCCATGTCTTCTGGCTGATAAGCCTCGACATCTTTTAATCCGCCCGGGCCATCGATGTTAGCCAACATTACCCTGTTCAATTCTGTACCAGGTTTATCGGGCACCAATTTTGCAAGCGCATTAGATTCTTGCAAAGGTAAATCCATTACACGCGCAACATCTTTGATACTCATTTTTGCAGCCATGGTACCGTAAGTTACAATTTGTGCAACTTGATTTTTACCATATTTTTCTACCACATAATCGATTACTTTTTGGCGGCCTTCGTCATCAAAGTCCGTATCAATATCGGGCATCGACTTTCTATCCGGATTTAAGAAACGCTCAAAAAGTAAATTGTATTTTATGGGATCTATATTCGTAATTCCAATACAGTAAGCCACCGCAGAACCAGCTGCAGAGCCCCTTCCAGGACCTACAAAAACGCCGATGTCTCTACCTGCTTTGATAAAATCTGCTACAATTAAAAAATAACCTGCAAAACCCATGGTGCGAATGGTATGCAATTCAAAATTTAATCGCTCTTCTATTTCAGGAGAAATATCACGGTACCTTTCTTTAGCACCGGTATAAGTTAAATGATGTAAATACTCATCTTGAGAAGTAAAATTAGTTGGAATTTGAAAATTCGGCAACATGATGTCTTGCTTTAGTTTCAGGTGTTCTACCTTTTCTACAATCTCGTTTGTATTATCAATTGCTTCTGGAATATCCTGAAACAATTTATTCATTTCTGCTTGTGTTTTGAAATAAAATTGATCGTTATAAAAAGCAAACCTTCTTCCTTTTGTAAAAGTTTCGTCGTCCGAAAACTCTTTCATGGTAGGCGTACTTTGCTTTTCACCCGTATTGATACACAATAAAATATCGTGCGCATTCGAATCTTTTTGATCTACATAATGGGCATCGTTTGATGCAATTACTTTTACATTATATTTTTTTGCGAAGCCTAATAATACTTGGTTTACTTTTTCTTGCTCTTGCATATCATGCCTTTGCAATTCGACATAATAATCTTCCCCAAAAATATCAAGCCACCATTTAAATTCTTTTTCGGCTTCTTGTTCGCCTTTTCTTAAAATAGCCTTTGGCACAGAAGCCCCAATACAGCAGGTTGTAGCGATTAGGCCTTCGTGGTATTGTAAAATTAATTCTTTATCGATGCGAGGATATTTTCCATATAAACCATCGATGTATCCAAGCGAACAGAGTTTCAATAAATTTTGATAACCCTTCGGATTTTTAGCTAATAATAATTGATGAAATCTTTGGTCGCGATCGTCTTTCGTAAATTGTCGCTTATGTCTATTTTCAACTACATAGAATTCACAACCCACAATTGGTTTCACATTGTGTTTAGCCGCCTCGGCTACAAACTTAAAAACACCAAACATATTACCATGGTCGGTAATAGCCATTGCTTTCATGCCATCGGCAGCCGCTTTTTTGAAAAGCTTCTTTACATCTGCCGCCCCATCTAATAATGAAAACTGCGTATGAACATGTAAATGTGAAAAATCGGGCATAATGACAAAATTGTAGATTCAAAGTTAAGGATATGCTTCGCTCCTTTTTGGCTAATTTTCCACATTTTTTTTAAGGCTTGATTTATAGGAATTTATTTTTCAAAAGGGCTTTTTCATGATTTTTCAATAAATTTTAAACTCCTTTAAGACAAATTAGCAATAGCCTTGGAAATAGCATTCAATGGCCCTAAAACAAGCATTTAGAGGCTTAATAAAAAATCGGTACAAAATTTGAAATTATTTACAGAAAAGGTTTGAACTTTAGGATAGAAAAATTAACTTTGCGACATCAAAAAAACGCCTTTTTAAGGATTATTTTTTAACAAAAAATACAAATAAACATGCCAAATATTGGGAAAATTGCACAGATTATCGGTCCAGTTGTCGATGTAAGTTTTGCTGCTGAGAACGCTAAATTACCTAACATCTTAGATGCGATGTACGTAATGAAAGAAAACGGTCAAAAAATCGTTTTAGAATGTCAGCAACATTTAGGAGAAGACCGCGTGCGTACCATTGCAATGGATTCTACAGACGGATTAGTTCGTGGAATGGATGTAATTGATACTGCTTCACCTATTAAAATGCCAATCGGCGAAGGAATCAAAGGAAGATTATTCAATGTGGTAGGAGAAGCCATCGATGGTATGGAAAACCTATCTACAGAAGGTGGTCGTGCAATCCATAATAAACCACCTCGTTTCGAAGATTTATCTACCGAAACCGAGATTTTATTTACAGGTATTAAAGTAATTGACTTATTAGAGCCTTACGCAAAAGGTGGTAAAATTGGTTTGTTCGGTGGTGCCGGTGTAGGTAAAACGGTATTAATTCAAGAATTAATTAACAATATCGCAAAAGCATACGATGGTCTTTCTGTATTCGCAGGAGTTGGTGAGCGTACCCGTGAAGGTAACGACTTATTAAGAGAGATGATTGAAGCTAATATTATTCGCTACGGTGATGATTTCAAACATGCTATGGAAAATGGCGATTGGGATTTATCCAAAGTAGATAAAAATGCATTGAAAGAATCAAAAGCAACATTTGTTTTCGGACAAATGAATGAGCCTCCTGGAGCACGTGCGCGTGTTGCCTTGTCTGGTTTAACAATTGCAGAATACTTCCGTGATGGCGATGAGCAATCAGGTGGAAAAGATATCTTATTCTTTATCGATAACATTTTCAGATTTACCCAAGCAGGTTCTGAGGTTTCAGCTTTATTAGGTCGTATGCCATCTGCGGTAGGTTACCAACCAACATTGGCTACAGAAATGGGTATGATGCAAGAGCGTATCACTTCTACAAAGAGAGGTTCTATTACATCGGTACAAGCAGTTTATGTTCCTGCCGATGACTTAACTGACCCTGCACCAGCTACTACATTTGCCCATCTTGATGCTACAACAGTATTAAGTAGAAAAATTGCTGAATTAGGAATTTATCCTGCAGTAGATCCATTAGATTCTACTTCAAGAATTTTATCTCCAGAAGTAATTGGCGACGAACATTACGGTTGTGCACAACGTGTAAAAATGATCTTACAACGTTACAAAGAATTACAAGATATCATTGCGATTTTAGGTATGGATGAATTATCTGAAGAAGATAAATTAATTGTTTCTAGAGCGAGAAGAGTACAAAGATTTTTATCTCAACCTTTCCATGTTGCAGAACAATTTACAGGCTTAAAAGGAGTATTAGTAGACATCAAGGAAACCATCAAAGGATTTAATATGATCATGAATGGTGAAGTTGACGAGATTCCAGAAATGGCTTTCAACTTAGTTGGAACTATTGAAGAAGCTATAGAAAAAGGTAAGAAATTATTAGCTGAAGCAAACGCTTAATTTATTTTAAATAAATCGAACCCATGCAATTAGATATATTAACACCAGATAAAAAAGTATTCTCAGGAGAAGTAAGCGCTGTATCTGTTCCAGGGGCAAAGGGTTCTTTTGAAGTATTAAATAACCACGCACCAATTATTTCAACTCTTGAAAAAGGCATGGTTAAATTAACTGGTAAAGATGGTAAAATGGAATTCGAAATTACGGGTGGTGTAATAGAAGTATTAAACAACAAAGTAATTGTATTAGCAGAATCTATTTAATTTCAAAAAGATTATAAAAAAAAGCGTTGAAGAAATTCAACGCTTTTTTTATGCTGTAATTTTTGGATTTTGTTTTTCGCGAGTAGTATGTTTGTTGTGATTCGAAAATATAAACTATATTCAATAACATGTCAAACTAATCAAATTACTTAATCACCGATAACGATCGGTTGACGATTCCTTCTGGCGTATTTATTTGATATAAATACAAGCCCGAATTCCAATCCTGTGTGGCTACCGGAATTTCGTTTTTACCAGCTGATAAATTAATTGCCTGCTGATAAATTAACTTACCTGTTAGGTCTCTAATGGTTAAATGGCCTGCTCCTGCTGCCTTCTGTACAAATGTAATATTTACTAAATCCGAACTTGGGTTTGGATAAGCACTCACTTGCAATAATGCATCAATGCTTTCTAAACCGGCTGCTACACTTCCAAAAAAAGATAAATCATCTAAGAACAAAATAGATCCTACAGGTGCACTTGTTAAGGCAGCAGAATCTGTAGATAAAGAACTTGTCGTACTAAAAACAATGATTGCGGTATCAGGCATTTCGTTACTTGCATAAAACAGTGGAACAGTAAACTCGCTGAAAGCTGTTTTATTTGAAAAAACACCAAAGCCAACAGCAACAGCTTCTTGCTGTCCAGTAAGTACATTTCTTTTCATTAAAGAAACCAATGCGGTACCAGAATCTGTAGACAAACCCTGCGCATATTTATAAAAACCGCGAAGCTCTGCAGGCCTTCCAACATATGGGAAACCCGGAGTAATTGCCGCACTAGCAATATTTAAACTACCGGTTATTAATAAACCCGGTACACCTAAACTATCGCCTGTGTTTTGTGCATAGGACTCTAATTTTGCAGCAAAATTACCGCCGTGTTTTACACCTGATGATTTAGATACATTGGCTCTTGGTAAACCGCCAGATCCCAAAATAATTGAGAAATAATTCGAGCTCACATAACCAGTTGGCTCATTAAATAAAATCACATTGGTCCAATTCTCAAAACCAGCATTCACCAAAGTTTGTGCAGATGCAATTTTACTATTGAATATTAAGGTAACCAATAAAAGCAGACTTAATTTTTTCATTCTTCTGTTCATTTTAATTTGAAAACAAATATACTAAACCCTTTAAATAAACAAAGCCCCTCCTATGCAAGAGGGGCCTTTGTATGCAATAAACAAAACAAAATTTAATCTAATCCGAATTTAAATCCAATGCAAAAGGTATTTAAATTTGGTCCTTGCGTTTCTTTAAATGTGCTATTTGGATAATATTTCGCATAAATACCCGTATTGCCATAGTTTGCGCAAAGGGTATATCCTAATCTTAAATCAGCCAAATTATAATCATCATCAATTTTTTGCTTTCCTTTTTCTTCGCTGATTTGTTTTTGTCGGCCGTTTAATAAATAGCCAAGCTCTACACCGCCAGCAACACCAAGCATGTCGCCCTTTTTATTCGGCTTACTTGCAAAATGCAATTGCAATGGTACAGTTACATATTTAGCCATCAATTTATTTTTTGAATAATTGATATTATCTACCACAAGATTCATCGAATCTG
>CAJBBN010000020.1 GCA_903951325.1 uncultured bacterium | reverse complement strand
GTTTAAGAGATACGCATTACGCATTAAAAGTAGTTACGGAATCTTTATTGAAAAAATCTATTATTCCAATTATCATTGGTGGCGGTAACGACTTATGTTATGCGCAATATTGGGCTTACGAAAATTTAGATAAAAAAGTAGACCTGCTTTCTTTCGATGCACATTTTGATTTAGATGCTAGCGTAGATGAACATCAAATTCCAAATTCGCAATCTTATTTGAATAGCATAATTTTACATGAGCCAAATTTCTTGTTTAATTTTAGCAATATTGGTTATCAAACTTATTATGCAAATCAAGAGAGCATTCAACTAATGGATAAAATGTATTTCGACATTCATCGATTAGGTGAATTCAGAAATAAAATTCAAGAATCAGAACCAATCATTCGAAATGCAGACTTGATAAGTGTAGATATTTCTGCTGTTAAAATGGCAGATGCGCCAGGCAATGCAAATGCACATCCGAATGGTTTTTATGGAGAAGAAATGTGCCAAATGATGCGCTACGCAGGCATGAGCGACAAATGTTCTTCTATTGGTTTTTATGAATTTAATCCTAAATACGACCATCGTAATCAAACAGCAGAATTAATTGCACAAATGATTTGGTGCTTTATAGAAGGTTATTACGCTAGAAAAGACGATTTTCCAAGTAGCAGTAAAAATGATTATATTAAATATCGTGCAACTTTTCAAGATGTTCAACACGAAGTTATTTTTTTAAAAAGCAAAAAAACAGATCGATGGTGGATGCAAATACCTTATCCAAATTTAATTTCTAAAAATGAAAGGTATTTAATGGTGCCTTGTTCTTACGAAGATTATGTGCAAGCCACAAATGGAGAGGTTCCTAATAGGTGGTGGAAAAATTATCAAAAACTAATTGTATAAATTATGAATAGAATAGTAATCATTTGTTGTATCATTTCTTTAAGCGCTTGTTCCAAATTTGGTCAAAAAAGCACCTACACCATAGACGGAAATTTGAGTGCTAAGGATTCTAGTGTAATCTACTTAAAAAGCTACCAAACAGCCGAACCCACGCTTGATTCCACTTTTATTGTAAATGGAAAATTTACTTTCGAAGGTAAACTAAGCGCAGCCGCTCAGTTTTTTTTGTATACCAAAAAGAACGAAGAAACAAACCAAAGATTGAGCTTTGTTTTAGAAAATGAAAATTATACTATTAATGGATCCGAAGATAGCATTGCAAATGCAATTGTTGTTGGTGGAAAAGAGCAGGCGTATTATGTTGCATTAAGAACAGCCTTAAAGCCAATAGAAATACAATTTAAAGAATTACAAAAGGCCTATTACCAAGCAGCCGATCAAAAAGATACCGCTTCTATGACGGCGATTGATGCCAAATGGGAATTACAGGGTAAAATTTTTGACAGTTTAAATAATGCTTTCATTAAAAATAATCCAGCAGCTTTTGCCAGTTTATTGGCTATAGATGAACTCGCTGGAGGTGTAATAGATCCAGCTGTTATAGGCCTTTTATTGGAAAGTGTAAATCCTAAATTATTAGAGAGTCCATTAGGAAAAAATCTGAGTGATAAACTTTTAAAAGCAAAAAAAACAGCGGTAGGTCAACCTTTCATCGACTTTAATGCGAAGGATATTAACAAACAAGATTTTCAGCTTTCAAAAATAAAAAGCAAATATATTTTATTAGACTTTTGGGCTTCGTGGTGTGGACCTTGTAGAGCAGAAAATCCATTTGTAGTAAAAGCATATGAAATGTATCATCCAAAAGGATTAGCCATTGTAAGCGTTTCCTTAGATGATAATGAATCAGATTGGAAAGCAGCAGTAGCAAAAGATCATTTAAATTGGATTCATGTTTCTTCTTTAAAAGGATTTGATGAGCCCGCAGCAAAATTATATGGAATATCTGCTATTCCACAAAATTTTTTAATTGATAGTGCTGGAACCATCGTAGCTAAAGACTTACGAGGAGATGCATTAGCAATCGCATTAGCAAATTGTTTAAAATAAATTATTCAAAATTTAGATTATGAAATATACTTCAATTGATTCAGCACTTTTTTTTGAAAACAGAAAAAGATTCAACGAAAAACTCAAGCCTAGTTCAATGGTTATTATTCATTCTAATGATGAGTTTCCAAGAAGTGGCGATCAGGCTTTTCCATTTCATCAAAACCCAGATATGTTTTGGTTGTCTGGAATAGATCAAGAAGAAAGCATTTTAATTTTATTTCCTGATTGTCCAATACCAGCTTACAAAGAAGTATTGTTTTTAAAAAAAACCAACGAACATATTGCCGTTTGGGAAGGACATAAATATACCAAAGAAGAAGCAACCGCCGCTTCAGGAATTCATACAGTATGCTGGTTAGAAGAGTTTAAAACAATGTTGCCTATGTTAATGCACCATTGCGAAAACGTATACCTCAATACCAACGAGAACGATCGCTATGTACATATTAATCAATATAGAGACTTGCGTTTTGCTAAAGATTTAAAAGAACAATATCCTTTGCACCATTATCAAAGAGCTGCCACTATTTTCAGGTCTTTAAGAGCTGTAAAATCTGGCTACGAAGTAGAGTTATTACAAATGGCTTGCGATATTACCGAGAAAGCTTTTCGTCGTGTATTAAAATTTGTAAAACCAGGCGTAACAGAATATGAAATTGAAGCAGAAATTATTCATGAATTTATAAAGAATAGAGCAAGCGGTCATGCATACAATCCAATTATTGCATCGGGCAAAAATGCATGTGTATTACATTATAACGATAACAATCAAGTTTGTAAAGATGGAGAAGTAATCTTATTTGATTTTGGTGCGGAGTATGCTAATTACAATGCGGATTTATCGAGATCAATTCCTGTCAATGGTAAATTTACTGCCAGACAAAAAGCAGTATATAATGCAGTTTTAAAGGTAATGACAGAAGCTAAGAAGATGTTAGTGGAAGGCACTATTTTAGATGAATACCATAAAGAAGTGGGCTTAATTATGCAATCAGAATTAATCGAATTAGGATTACTCGACAAGCATGCCGTTGCCAAACAAGATCCGAATATGCCTTTATATAAAAAATATTTTATGCATGGCACTTCTCATTTTCTTGGTTTAGATGTGCATGATATAGGCAATCGTTACGAAAAAATGAAAGCGGGAATGATATTCACTTGTGAACCGGGTATCTATATTCCAGAAGAAGGATTGGGCATTCGCTTAGAAAACGACATCTTAATTACCACCAAAGGCAATATCGATTTAATGCAGAACATTCCAATCACTGCAGAAGAAATTGAAAGTTTAATGAACGAATAAATTAATTTTTATCCGGCTCAATTTCAAGCAACATGTTTAATAGCGTCGTAATTTCTTCCGCTTTATCCATGTTGCTTTGTTTTTCGTAAGCACTAATTAAATTTCTTAATACTCTTTTAATAATTTGAATATTGCTACAAGGATTGTAAAAACTCAGATCTGGTAGAATGTTTAACTGCTTTAAAAAATGATCTACATCTTTTCGGTTAAACACAGAGCCCTTGTTAAATGCGTTTATATAAAATAAAATGCCATTTGCTTCGCCACTAGAAATATGAGGGTACTCCTGGCGCTCATCTAAATAGGCTAATACAAAATGTTGTGGCAAGTTGATTCCATAAATTGGAATGTCGAGTCGTTGAGCGACTACCGCATATATGATAGCTAATGAAATTTGATTGCCACGTCGAGATTCGAGCACATTATTTATAAAAGAATTTTGAGGATCATGGAAATTACTGGTGTTTCCAGTAAAGCCATGTACCGCATAAAATACATGATTTAGAATTTTAACTTTCTCTAAAGGACTCGCATCGTAGCGGAGTTCAATCCATGCATCTCTTTTTATTGCATCAATTTGATTGATTATTTTTTGTTCGTCTAAATCGGGATACTGTAAGCGCGCAACCGAAATAAAGCCGTTCAGCAAATCAAAAGAACCAGAAATAGCCCATAGTTTGAGCGCTTCCTTGACCGCTATAAATTGTATTTGATGAATTAAATTTTCAATTCTTTCTTGTAAAAAACTGTCTAATGATTGCTCCCATTGCGATTCAAGGTTTGGAATAATAGCTGGCCCTAAACTCAACACCTTTGCAGATACTTGTTCAAATACCATTTGATCAGGATCATCTAATAAGGAAATTAAGGCCGCTATTTCTTTGGTGTTATTCATCTAACACTAAACTAAAGAAATTTAAATTAATATTCAAAATGTTTGTAAAAGGATTATAATAGCTTATTTTTATTCAATGAATATTTTTAAGCAAACTTATTATTATTTAAAATATAGACTCCGTGCAAATACTTTACATGGAACACATTCGCCTTTTGTATATCAATTTTTAGAACAAATATTATATCCTAAAGTTGCTAGCGAAAGTTTAAATAAAGTTGAATCAAGAAGAACTGATTTATTAAAAGATCTAAGGCAAATTGAAATTAACGATTTAGGTGCAGGGTCTCATCAAAACAATAATCGAATCAAATCAATACAAGGAATTGCTAAGTCAGCGCTTAAACAAGCTCGTTTTGCTGCACTTTATTATAGCATCATCAAATCCACTAAGCCCGCACATATCATAGAACTGGGCACTTCTTTAGGCATTACCAGTTCTTATATGGCAATGGCAACTTCTCAAAAAATATATACACTAGAAGGTTGCCCAAATACTTTAAACATTGCGAAAGAAACATTTGAAATATTACAGATAAACAATGTAGAAACTGTTGCAGGAAACTTTGATGATACACTTCCTGCATTACTTGAAAAACTGAATCAGGTTGATTTTATTTATTTTGATGGTAACCATACAAAATCAGCAACGCTACATTACTTTAATCTTGCACTTACTAAAGTAAATGAAAATAGCTTATTTATCTTCGACGATATTTATTGGTCGGAAGAAATGATGGAAGCTTGGGAAATAATAAAAGCAGATCCGAGGGTAAGTATTACTATCGATTTATATTTCATTGGATTGGTTTTTTTCAAAAAAGGTCAAGCCAAAGAAAATTTTACAATTTTATTTTAACAAAAAAAGCCCTTGTAAAATTACAAGGGCTTTTTTTTAATAGCTTAAATTATTTTGTAGCTTCTGCTGCAACAGGCACTAATACGCCGTTTGCTTCAAATGTAATTTCGTTTTTAGGTTCTTTAATTGCATCCATTTCTGCTTTGGTAGCACCACCATCTTCAGCATAATGCTTTTGATCTTCTACAGATATGGTAGCAAACTTTGCTGTTCCTTGCATAATTACTTCTTTACCCGCCATCATTGCATTATCAGTTGGAACAAAGAATGCATAATCTTTAAAAGTAACTTTCATTACTTCGCCATTTCCTAATTCCACATTCATCCAACATCCTTTCTTTTGACAAACTTCCACCACTTTCGCTTTTAATTTTGTATCGTAAGTTGGTGCATTGCCCATTTCTGCAAGCAAAGTTGTGGCATCAATTGTACTGTCTGGCGTAATCATTCCACCGTATGAATCAAAATTACCCATTGCAGTTTCTACCCTAGTTGCATCATTGCTTTTTTTAGTTTCTGATGAACATGCTGCAAAGAATATAGCGATTGCAGCTAATAATATTAATTTTTTCATGTGTATATTTCTTTAATTTGAAGCAAAGTTAAGCATATCTCTATTAAAAAAAGGAATATTTTTATCCGATTTTAACCAAAAAGCTCTTTAAATAACTCATCTAACCTACCAACTGCAATAATTTCTACATTGAATTTCTTTTTATCTATTCCTTTCAAAGAAAATACGGAAACAATTATTTTTTCAAAACCCAACCTTTCAGCTTCTGCAATTCTTTGTTCTACCCGATTTACATTTCGGATTTCGCCCGATAAACCAACCTCTGCGGCAAAACATATTTTAGATGAAATTGGAATGTCTTCATGAGAAGAAATAATGGCTGCAATAATTCCTAAATCAATAGCAGGATCTTCTACTTTAATTCCGCCTGTGATATTTAAAAAAACATCTTTAATGCCTAACCTAAAGCCACATCTTTTTTCTAAAACTGCCAGTAGCATGTTCATTCTTTTGGCATCAAAACCATTGGCAGATCTTTGCGGCGTTCCATATGCAGCGGTACTCACCAATGCTTGCGATTCAATTAACATGGGTCTCATGCC
>CAJBBN010000019.1 GCA_903951325.1 uncultured bacterium | reverse complement strand
TCTAAATTATTCAATAGCATTCTTAAAGCCGCTTCTTGCACCCATCCTTTACAAGTTAAAGTGCTACCTGTAGGTGTTTTGGTAAGCGAAAGATCAATTTTATCGGTATTTTTTTTCATAGCAATTTGTTCCTCAATCCAAGCAAAAATAAGCTTTTATTATAAATAAATATATCAGAAAATTGTTTTAATTTTGAAAGAATAAATGAAAAATAACCGCTTTAACTATTTAATTGGCCTACTCCTTGCTAGTGTAATATTAGCAACTAGTTTTCCATTTGGTATTTTTCATCATCACGCACACGAAACAGTTTGCGAAGTTGGGATTGATTTACCTGCGCAGTTAAAAAAAGAAAACGACCAAGCTAAACATCACTATCATACAAACGAAACAAAATGTTTTATTTGTGATTCTATTTTTACTACTGCAGCCATTCTGCCTTCAGATATCTTGGCTAAAAGAAATATCATTCTTGATGATACTATATTTTCAATGGTTATTGCCTGTGCTGCAAAACCTATTTACTCTTTTCAAAACAAGGCTCCACCTTTAGTTTAATTCGCAAAATAATTTAATTTTTTTTCACACAATTAACAATTTAACAATGAAAAAGCGAATGCTATTTTTGTTGCTCTTGCCATTATTTGCATCAGCACAAATCAAAATAAAAGGAAGAATAAGTACTAATAATCAACAGGAGCAAGTAATTGGCGCCAATGTTTATTTTCATGAATTAAAAAAAGGGGCAATAACGGATGAAGATGGGTCATACGAAATCGCTAATTTGCCAAAAGGCTTATTTATCATTCAAGTAAAATATATTGGATACGAACAAATTATTAAATCGATAAATTTAACAAAAGATACCCTAATCGATTTTAATTTAAAGGAAACAATTTTCGAAATGCACGAAATTGTTACCACCGGAATTGGTCGTTCAAGTGAATTAAAATTAAGCCCGGTGAGTATCAAATCAATTGATAAAAATTATTTGAATGTGCATCCTGCTACCAATTTAGTAGATGCTTTAAAAGCGATACCTGGCATATCTCAAATTACTACTGGCGTTGCCATAGCAAAACCAGTCATTAGGGGTTTGGGTTATAATAGGGTATTAACTTTGGTAGATGGTATACGCCAAGAAGGCCAGCAATGGGGCGACGAACATGGCATTGAAGTAGATGAGTATGGGGTAGATCGAATAGAAATTGTTAAGGGACCTGGGAGTTTGGTTTATGGTTCTGATGGATTAGCTGGCGTTATTAATTTTATTTCTCCAAGTGTGTTACCAGAAGGTAAATCAGAATTAAATTTCGCTTCTAATTACCAAAGCAATAATCAATTGATGGCAAATTCGATTATGAGTTCGGGGACTAAGAAATCTATTAATTGGAATATCAGGGCAACAGATAAATTTGCTGCGGACTATAAAAATGCGGCAGATGGAAAGGTTTATAATTCTGGATTTAACGAACAAGATGTATCCGCTATGTTGGGTATCAATAAGTCTTGGGGTTATTCGCAAATTAGTTTTTCAAGTTTTAACCAACAGCTCGCATTAGTAGAAGGAGATAGAGATTCGACTGGCGCTTTTATTACAAGCACATTGAATCAAATTAACACCCCTTATCAAAAAATTGGTCATCAAAAAATAAGCTCTAGTACTTTATGGGTGCTTGGAAATGCAAAGTTGAATCTAGATTTAGCTTTACAAAATAATAAAAGAAGAGAGTTTGCAAACCCTGATTTACCTGATAATGCAGCGCTTTTCTTTAATTTAACAACTTTTAATTATACGGCAAAAGTTAGTTTCCAAACTTTAAATAAATGGCAATACTCGACAGGATTAAATGGAATGTTACAAAACAATCGCAACTTAGGCGAAGAGTTTTTAATTCCAGCGTATCAACAAAATGATATTGGATTGTTTTTAACCTCCGAAAAATTTATCAAGCCTAATTTATTGTTTTCCTATGGGGCAAGAATTGATCATCGAAATTTAGTTACCGACAGATTGGTGTTAGATCAATTCGGAATGCCAATAGCGATTGATACAGGCATGTATTTGGTAAAATTTAATCCACTCAACAAACAAACAATTAATTTTTCTGCAGCGGCAGGTTTAAGCTATCAATATTCTAATAAAAGTAATTTTAAAATCAATTTAAGCAGAGGCTTTAGGACTGCAGCCGTTTCGGAGCTTGCATCTAATGGCATACATGAAGGTTCTTTTAGATACGAATTGGGCAACGAAAATTTAAAATCAGAATTTAATCACCAATTAGATCTTGTGTATAATTATACTTCGGAGCATTTGAATATAGAGCTTTCCCCTTTTGCTAATTTTATTAATAATTATATTTTTGTTCAAAAGTTAACATCAGCTGCGGGTACAGATTCTATCATAAATTCAGAAGATCCAGCACCTGTATTCAAATTTGCGCAATCAAATGCGCTCTTGTATGGTTCCGAAATATTTGTTGATTTTCATCCGCATCCAATAGATTGGTTGCATATTGAAAATAGCTTTTCATTTGTCAACGCGATTAAAATGAATGGTACCGATAGTACGCGATATTTACCTTTTGTTCCGCCTGCTCATTACAGACTAGATGTGCGTGCACAAACAAAATCAATTGGAAAAAATATAAAAAATGCTTTTGTTAAATTTTCTGTTGATCACTATTTTGCACAAAACAAAGTGTATACTGCTTATGGAACCGAACAAGCTACACCAGCTTATACCCTTATAGGTGCTGGAATGGGTGCCGATTTAATATTATCGAAACAACAAACTAGTCCAATTAAGTTATTGTTGAATGTAGAAAATTTAGGAGATGTGATTTATCAAAGTCATTTAAGCAGGTTAAAATATGCGCCAATCAATCCGCTATCTGGTAGACAAGGCGTATTCAATATGGGGCGTAATTTTAGTATAAAATTAATTTACACTATTTAACTGTTGTAGAAAAATAACCGATTGTTGAATATCATTAGCCAATACCCGATCAACGGTATTTCTACTGACCACTTTTCTATAATCGGAAATTATTTTTTCTACTGCTGTTGATGATTTTAATGGGCGCCTAAACTCTATCGCTTGCACTGCATTTAGCAATTCTATCGCTAAAATTCTTTGTAGGTTTAAAATTACACGATGTAATTTGGTAGCAGCATTGGCGCCCATACTTACGTGGTCTTCTTGTCCATTAGAAGAAACGATGGAATCTACCGAGGCCGGTGTACATAATTGTTTATTCTCGCTAACGATAGAAGCTGCGGTGTATTGAGGAATCATGAATCCAGAATTTAAGCCCGGATTTTCTACTAAAAATGCAGGTAAACCTCGGCTACCCGAAATTAATTGATAGGTTCTGCGTTCCGAAATATTTCCTAATTCGGCTAAAGCAATGGCCATAAAATCTAAAGCAATGGCCAAAGGTTGCCCATGAAAATTTCCTCCAGAAATAATTAAATCTTCGTCTGGAAAAACATTTGGATTATCGGTTACCGAATTAATTTCAGTAGTAATAACCTGGCAAACATAATCGATAGCATCTTTAGATGCGCCATGAACTTGTGGTACACATCTAAAAGAATAAGGATCTTGTACCTGTACTTTTTCTTGACTTGCAATTTCGCTGCCTGCTAATTTATTTAAAATATTTTGAGCAGTTGCTAATTGTCCAGCATGAGGTCTCAGTTCGTGAATTAATTGATGGAATGGATCTAGTCTACAATTAAAGGCGTCAATGGCAATGGCAGTAATACTATCCGCGTTTTCTGCTAATTGCTTAGCTTGTAAACAAGACCAAACTCCATAGGCACTCATAAACTGTGTACCATTTAATAATGCTAAGCCTTCTTTAGATTGCAATTGGATCTCTTCCCAATTAAATTTTTTCAATAATTTTTCGCCCGAAATAATTTCATCATTTAAAATAGCTTCGCCCATACCAATTAAGGGCAAGCATAAATGTGCTAATGGAGCTAAATCTCCCGAGGCTCCCAATGAGCCTTTAGTATAAATGATCGGGTAAATTTCGAGGTTATAAAATTCAATTAATCTTTCTACTGTTTTTAATTGCACACCCGAATGCCCATAGGCTAAAGATTGTATTTTGAGTAAAAGCATTAAGCGCACAATTTCTTGTGGCACTTGATCGCCTGTTCCGCAGGCATGAGACATCACTAAGTTTTTTTGTAGCTGCGATAAATCTTCTGTATTTATTTTTACATCACACAAGGAACCAAAGCCAGTATTAATGCCATATACAGGCTTCGTACTATTGGCCATTTTATTATCTAAGTAAGTCCTACATTTAACAATAGCAGTAATTGAAGATTCTGAAAGTGCTAATTTTGCATTTGATTTCAAAATTTCTGCAATCAAATCAATACTTAAATGTTCTTTGCTGATAAAATGTGTATGCATGTTTTAATAGATTAACTTAATTTCTTAATTAAGTCTGGTAGGGTATATTTATCTTGTAGGCCAGATTCCATATTTTTTAAACTCACAAGGCCTGATTTAATTTCTTCTTCGCCAATTACAATCACATTTGCAGCGCCTCTATCATTAGCGTATTTCATTTGTTTTTGCATTTTTACCACATTTGGATATATTTCCGAAGCAATGTTTGCCGCTCTTAAGGCTTGTAAAATTTCAAAGCCAAATGTAAAAGCTGCTTCATCGAAGTGTGTAATTAAAACCGTCAAATCAGATTTAATGGCAACAGGAAATAAATTCAGTTCGTGTAAAACATCATATATTCTATCTGCTCCAAAAGAAATACCTACGCCGGTTAAGTCTTTTAAACCAAACAGTCCGGTAAGGTCGTCGTAACGCCCACCGCCACCAATACTGCCCATTTGTACTTGGTTGGTGCTCACTTCAAAAATGGCGCCGGTATAATAATTTAATCCCCTAGCCAATGTTAAATCGAAAACAACCTTTGCGTTTTTGATTTTACATTTGGCAAGCAATTCGAATATGTTAGTTAGTTCTGCAATTCCCTTCAAGCCAATTTCAGAATTTTTTAAAATAGTTTTTAGCGAATTTATTTTTGCTTCGTTATTTCCCGATAACCTTAAAACAGGGTTTAATTTTTCTAAATCGCTAGGGCTAAATCCTTTTTCAATTAATTCTCTTTCAACACCATCTAAACCGATTTTATCTATTTTATCGATGGCAACGGTTAGGTCAATGATTAAATCGGGTTTGCCAATTATTTCTGCAATGCCGGCTAAAATTTTTCTATTGTTAATTTTGATATCGAAATCGCTTAAGCCTAATTTGCTAAACACTTCGTCGTATAATAAAATCAGTTCTACCTCATTGATCAAGGCGTCGCTACCTACAATATCTGCATCGCATTGGTAGAACTCTCTGTATCTGCCTCTTTGCGGCCTATCTGCTCTCCAAACAGGTTGAATTTGATAGCGTTTAAATGGAAAAGTAATGTCGTTTTGATGCATCACTACATACCTAGCAAATGGTACAGTTAAATCGTACCTCAATGCTTTTTCTGCAATTTCTGCGGTAAGCGCTTTCGAATTTTTTGCTATTAAATTTTCCTCGCTTGTTTTGGCTAAGTAATCGCCAGAATTTAAAACTTTAAAAATCAATTGATCACCTTCTGCACCATATTTTCCGGTGAGCGTTTGTAAATTTTCCATACTCGGCGTTTCAATCGCTTGAAATCCATATTTCTTGAATGCCATTCGAATGGTATCAAAAATATAGGTTCTTTTAGCGACTTCATCTGGAGAAAAATCGCGCATGCCTTTTGGAATTCCAACTTTACTCATGCTTATTATTTATTTAGCTAAGAAGTGGTGAAAAGTATCACTTCTCAATCCTAATCTTAAAGTTTCTAAAGGGATTAATTCATTCGGAGGAATATTACCCAAATTTACATTGGCGCCTAAGAGCTTGATAAACCAGGTTTGTTGGGCCTTTTGTGGGGCTTCCCATAATATTTTTTCTGATGGAATTTTGGTTAGCAATTCTTGTACTAATCCTTGTCTCACTTCGCCAGAGTCTCTATAAATTCCAATGTTACCGCTTTCTCTTGCTTCTGCAATTACATAATGAGAACCTGCTGCTAATTCTGCTAGCATTAATTCGATCCATTGGTAAGGCGCCATAATATTTTCTGCATCTTTAGAACCAACTTCAGAAACTACGGTAACTATTTTCGCAAGGTCCGAAATGTATTCACATTTTTTTTGATGATCTAATATAATCGAACCATCAGAAACTTCGGCATGTCCTAATTGAAATTTATCTAATAATCTT
>CAJBBN010000018.1 GCA_903951325.1 uncultured bacterium | reverse complement strand
TCTGTTTTAAATATTTTAACAAAAACAATATTAATAATGCACAAGCCATTTCATTTAATTATGTAATAGCTGCCTCATGGGGTTTTATTTTAAATCCTAATCAATATTTTGGAATCGATTATATTCATGCTACCTGGTTTTATTCTGCCTTGTTTTTTGGTTTTTTATTCATCGCTGTTTTTAAATTAATGGCCATTGGTGTTGAAAAAAATGGCATAATGGCTGTTTCAGTAGCCCAAAAGATGTCGCTTGTATTACCCGTATTATTTAGCATTTGGGCCTATTCCGAAAGTTTTGGAATATTAAAAATGGCCTTTTTACTTCTTGCATTAGTTTCTGTTTACTTTACGGCAAAACCCAGCGTTGATCCATCTACAAAAAAATCAAATAGCATCCTCATTCCAATTTTTATATTTATAGGAAGTGGCTGCGTAGACATTGCTATTAAATTTACCCAATCTTACTTTAGCCAAATAGTTCCCATTTCCGTATTGCTCACTTGCATATTTGGGGCAGCAGGTGTAATTGGTTTTGCGCTACTATTCAAAGAAAAAAATAAAATACAATTGGCCGCCGTTGTTGGTGGAATTGTTTTAGGTTCTTTTAATTATTTTTCTACTTTTTTTTTAATGAAAGCCTTATCTAGCAATACTTTGGAGAGTTCTTTGGTATTTGCAATTAACAATATGGGCGTATTATTATTTTCTGCATTTGTAGCAGCCATTGTATTTAAAGAACAAATAAGTAAAATAAATTGGCTTGGAATTTCCTTAGCCATTATAGCTATTTTAGGTTTATATTATTCGACACAAACAAATGGATGATATTTATTTCAGTATAGCTAAAGATGCGGAGGGATTTTATAAAGATAAAGGCAGTAAATTTATAGGCATAGCCAAGCAATTTTCGCAAGAAGAAAATTTAAAATCAATTTTAGATGCCATTAAAAAAGAGCACAGTACCGCAAGGCATTTTTGTTATGCTTATAGGTTGGGTATTAATGGAGAAATATTTAGAGCTAATGATGATGGCGAACCAGCTGGAAGTGCCGGAAAACCTATCTTAAACACCCTTTTATCGGCTCAAATAACCAATGTGCTTGTAGTAGTTGTTCGTTATTTTGGAGGCACTTTATTAGGCGTTCCAGGTTTAATTAATGCCTATAAAGAAGCAAGTTTTGCAGCGCTAGCAAATGCCGAAAAGAAAGAATGTATAGCCGAAGATATTTATACTATAACATTTGATTATGTAAATTTAAACGCGGTAATGAAAATAATCAAAGAAGCAAAAATTCAAATTGATAAACAAATAATTGATCAAATGTGTGCTTTTGAGCTAATTATTAGGAAACAATTAAAAGACGAAATACTTTTGAAATTAAATAAGCATTGCCTTCAAATTCAATATATAAAGACATTATAGCCCATGAGCGATATCAAAATACCAGCATCAGAATTAATATTAAATGAAGACGGAAGTATTTATCACTTACATTTACATCCTGAACAAATTGCACCCACTGTTGTTACCGTTGGAGATCAAGAAAGAGTGGCTGCTATTTCAAAATATTTTGATGTGATCGAACATAAAGTAGAAAACAGAGAGTTTTTTACTCATACTGGTCGTATAGGAAATACGCCCATAACAGTATTATCAACCGGTATTGGCACTGATAATATTGACATTGTATTTAATGAATTACATGCTTTAACTGCAATCGATTTCAATAAATTAACTTATTTAAAAGAGCCTAAAAGCCTTGATATTATTAGACTAGGCACTTCTGGTGCTTTAATTCCAGAAATTCCATTAGATACCGTTTTGCTTACCGAATATGCAATTGGCTTAGAAGGCTTAATGAATTTTTATCCATATAATAAATCGGAAATCGAATTAGAAATGGAAAATAATATGCTCGCCTGTTTACAAGCTAATTTTTCTTTTATAAAACCCTATGCTTGCAAAGCTTCCGATAAATTAATCAATCAATTTAAAGAAGATATGTATTTAGGAATTACCGCTACCTGTCAAGGATTTTATCATCCACAAGGCAGAAGCATAAGTAATGATGCTCATTTTAATTCCATTTTAACCGATTTAAAAGCTTGGAAAACAAATCAAAAAGTAATCACAAATTTTGAGATGGAAACCGCTGGAATACTTGGTTTAGCTAGGTATTTTGGATTTAATGCCTGTTCTATTAATTTAATATTAGCCAATAGAGCAAATCAAACTTTTTCTAAAAATCCTGCTTTAAAAATGAATGCTTTAATCGAGCAGGTTTTAGCAAAAATAACTTTATAGTGATTTGCAATAAGCTAAATAAAGTTCAATAGATTTTAATTTTTCTTCACTTAAATGATAATTAATTTTATTATTTAAATAATCGGCTACATCAAAATTTGCTAATTGATTGGCTTTAATAACTTCGTTTTTATTTGCCAAACCATATGCCAAAACGGCATTAAATTCTTTTATAAAATCGGCTGAAAGTACTGTATTTGCTACCCATGCAGCAAATACAAATGGTAATTGGGTAAAGTTAAACCAAGCCGTTGCTAAATCATAAACATGTTGGTATTGCTCTTGAATACCAAATGTTCTATCTCCAATAAGCACAAATGCTTCTCCATCTTGTAACGAAACAATATCTATAGTTCTTTCTTTGAATTCGACTTCTTTTTTCCAAAAATATTTTAATAATATTTTGGCTAAATTATTAGAACTTCTACTATGTGGATCTAAATAAATGGTATGAATTTCGTCGATACTGGAATTAGCAAATATAAACACAGAATTAACCGCTTCGTGAGCCGAAATGCAGTAATCAGTAATGATTTGAGGGTTTTGAATATCCAACATAGCAGCAACAGGTATTAAACCTATTTGCACTTCGTTGGTAGCCAATTTAGCAGCACATACAGCAGGAATATCTAAACAGTAATTAAAATGTGAGCCATTTGGTGCATGCATTAAACCATAAATAAATGGTTTGGCATTTAAATAAGAAACAACCGAAATTTTTTGATTAAACATGTAGGTGATCTAAATTATTAAAATCTAGTAATTCAAATTGTTCGTTTTTATATTTAATTCTGTATAAAGAAACATTACTATGCGGAAATGTATCCATCTCATTCAATTCTTTACCTAATAAATGACAAAGTAAAATTCGCAATGCCCTACCATGCATACAAATCAAAATTGATTCATGATTTTTCTCTGAAAGTATCGTTTGCATTGCTTCTTGCTGTCTTTGCATTACTTCAATTGGATTTTCACCATTTGGAAATTTCATTTCTAAATTTCCATTCATCCAATTTTTAGTCAGTTTTGCAAAATCATTTCGATCGGTTACACTCGATAATTTACCTTCATAAATACCCCAATCTAATTCGTCTAAACCTGCAAGTTGTTGCCAAGGAATGTTTTGGTCAATAAATTTAGCGACGGTTTGATGTGTTCTTTTTAAAGTAGAAGTATAGATTTTATCAAATTCAATATGATGATAGGCTTTATAAAACTTTGCGGCTTGCAATAATCCAATTTCATTTAGATCGGAGTTTACACCCCTACCCTGTACAATTCCTTGTTTATTAAAATCGGTTTCACCGTGTCTGATGATATAAAGTTCTTTCATTTTTAATTGGATGAAGCAAGCGGCAAATCTATGTAGTTATTGGCTTTTGGCGCTTCTTTAGGAAATTCGAAATCTTTATAATCGGTGATGATATTATATAAAGTATCGCGTTCTACCGGATGTCTTCCAACATTTTTAATTAATTCCACTAATTCTTGTGTGCTGAGTTTCGGGTTTTGTTCTTCTGCCCCAGCCATAGAATATATTTTTGTGGTATCATCTATGGTTCCATCAACATCATCAACACCAAATGATAAAGATAACTGCGCAGTGTTTCTACCAATCATTGGCCAATAGGCTTTGATATGATCGATGTTAACTAAATAAATTCTGCTGATGGCATAATTTCTTAAATCTTCGATGGTACTTACTTCTGGTACATGCGACATGGCATTGTCTTGATTCCTAAATTTTAAAGGAATAAAAGTATTGAATCCACCAGTTTGATCTTGTAAAGTTCTTAATCTATCTAAATGATCTACTCTATGTGCAAAAGTTTCTGTAGCTCCGTAAAGCATAGTGCAGTTAGATTTCAAGCCTAAGCGATGTGCAGTTTCGTGAATTGCTAACCATTGAGCAGTGGTTGCTTTATCGCAACAAATTTCTGCTCTTAAGGTTTCGTCGAAAATTTCTGCACCGCCACCTGGTATAGAATCTAAACCAGCTTCCATCATAATTTTCAATCCTTCTTTCACACTTACTTTTGCTTTTCTAAACATGTATTCGTATTCGACAGCCGTAAATGCTTTGATATGCAAATCGGGTCTTAATGCTTTGATAGCTTTGAATAAATCGCAGAAAAATTCAAGTGTTAACTTTGGATGTACGCCGCCGACAATGTGCACCTCGGTTACGGGTTTATTTTCGTAACTTTTAATAATGTCCAACATTTGTTCTTTCGATAAAACCCAACCTTCGTCGGCTTGTTTCAATAAGCGAGAATAAGAGCAAAAATTACAGGTAAATACACAAATATTAGTAGGTTCAACATGGAAATTACGATTGAAATAAGTGTAATCTCCATGTTTTTGTTCTCTAATGAAATTGGCAAGCACACCTAAATAGCTCAAGTCTGCATGTTCAAACAAAAAAAGTGCCTCTTTATTGTTAATTCTTTCTCCATTTTTCACCTTTAAAGCAATGTTTTGAAGGGCTGTGGATAAAGTATGTGGATAAAGTAAGGTGTCTATGTTTTGTGGAGCTAGTTTCATGGGGGTCAAAGG
>CAJBBN010000017.1 GCA_903951325.1 uncultured bacterium | reverse complement strand
CTTGGGCCGATTGTATTTTAAGTTCATTAGCCATTGCATTTAAATCTGCAACACTAATTTTTCTTTCTTTCGCAATGGCATTTAAAAAATGTTGGTAAATTGAATTCAATAAAACAGAGGTTTGTAATTTACTCGAATCGCTCATATGGTCTAGCATGTAAGGCTCTACGGCACTTTTAAAACTGCCAACCCTAATAATTTCGGGTTCGATGGCTAATTTTTCTAGTGCTCCTTTAAAGAACATTACTTTACTACTAAAGCCTTTGAACTCTAGCAATCCAGCAGGGTTGAGGTATATTTTATCTGCAACACTGGCTAAATAATAGGCCTTTTGCGTATAGACTTCGCTATAACTATAAATCGTTTTTTTAGATTTTTTAAAATCAATTAATGCATTTCTGATTTCTTCAATACTGGCCAGTCCACCCGAGATTTCATCGATATCTAAATAAATTGCTTTTATTTTTTCATCTGTTGCAGCAGCATGAATCAGTGCAACAATTTCTGTTAAACCAGGTTGTTTTTCCTGATCCAAATTCATGATATCGAAATTTTTGAAAGGATTATCAGAACTGCGTTCTACTATATCATTATTTAAAACGAGGTGTAAAATGCTCTGTTCTTTAATATTGCTTGTTGTATCTTTGCTGGCATTAGCAACTAATCCAACAATAATTAAAATACCAATAAAGAGTAAAGCAAAAGCCGAAAGTATGGCGCCTAACATAGAAGCGAAGACCATTTTAAAAAATTGTTTCATTTTATTGTAATATTTGCAATTATACTAATTATTTAGAGTAGAAATTAAAGCATGAATATAATCATTTTATTAGGTTCGAATTTAGGCGACCGTTTAGCAAATTTAAAACAAGCAATTGCCTCAATAGCTTCATTTTCAACAATTTTGCAACAATCCAATATTTATCAAACAGCGGCTTGGGGTAATACCGATCAGGCAGATTTTTTAAACCAAGCCATCGAAATTCAAACCAATCATTCTGCTGAAAATTTAATGCATGCTTTATTAGCTATTGAAACGCAAATGGGCCGTGTTCGCTTGCAAAAGTGGGAGCCACGCATCATCGATTTAGATATTATTTTTTATGAATCTGCGATTCATAGCAGCGATTTTATTCAAATTCCACATCCCGAAATGCAAAAAAGAGCTTTCGTTTTGAAACCCTTATTAGACCTCGTTCCTCATTTCGAACATCCAATTTTGAAGCAAACCATCACGCAATTATGGGAAAAATGTCCAGATCAATTGGAAGTTGGCCTGTTTGTCGAATAAATCGCATTTTTTACCCTGTTTTTGCCGTTTTTTACTATCTTCATTACTTCAAATTTTAGTTATTTCAACCCATGAAGAAAATATTGGCTGTTGCATTTTTATTATTGGCCTTTCAGTTGCCAGTTGGATTTGCGCAAAATAATAACATCATATTAAAAAGTTTTTTACCCTTTACCAATAGTGGAACGGCAAATATTTGGGGTTTTGTAAAAGGGACTAACGAATATGCTTTAGTTGGTTTAACAGGAGGAACCGGAAATAACGCGGCTTGTGCAATTGTAGATATTACTACAGCAACTAATTCGGTTTTAAAATTTACTATACCCGGCCCGAATAGTATTTGGAGAGAAATCAGAACTTGGGGAAACTATGCATACATCACTACCGAAGCCTCGGATAATACATTTGGCGTAACCATTGCAAACCTGAGTTTTTTGCCAGATAGTGTACCCACCAAACAGTTTACTTTAGGGGGTGTCATCTCTAATGTACATGCACTGCATATTGATGCAGGCTTTTTGTATTTATATGGTGCAAACAATAATTTATCCAATGGCGGTGCTTTAATTTTAGATTTAACAGACCCTTGGAATCCAACTTATGCAGGGGCTTATAACACACGCTATATTCACGATGGCATTGTAAAAAATAATAAATTATATGCAGGAGAAATTTTTTCAGGTCAATTTAGTATTATAGATGTGACTAATAAGATGACGCCGGTCGTTATCAATACACAACAAACACCTTTTCAATTTACGCACAATACTTGGCTTTCTAGTAATGGAAATGTTTTATATACTACCGATGAAATAACCGACGCCACTGTTGCTGCTTACGATATTTCAGATAACTCGAATATTAAATTTTTAGATAGTTATAAGCGAACATTTTCAAATGGCGCGATACCACATAATACCTATGTGTTAAATAATGCATCGGTAACAGGTTTTAATACTGATTTTTTGCTCACTTCTTATTATAACGAAGGGGTTACG
>CAJBBN010000016.1 GCA_903951325.1 uncultured bacterium | reverse complement strand
TTATGGATTGGCGCGATTGAAAGAATAAACCATGCAGGGATTCAAAAAATTGCGGCCATTCACCGTGGTTTTTCTACTTACGAAAAAAACATTTACCGCAATGTGCCCAATTGGAATATTCCTTTAGAATTAAAAAGATTGATTCCGAATATTCCTTTGTTTTGCGATCCGAGTCATATTTGTGGCAGCTTAGATTTAATTCAACACATCAGTCAAAAAGCATTGGATTTAAATTTTGATGGTTTGATGATTGAATCGCATGTAGATCCGCACCATGCGCTCAGCGATAAAGACCAACAGCTCAGCCCCACTGCCTTAGGCGCAATGCTATCGCAATTAATTATTCGCTCGAGCACTTCTACCGATCAAGTTTTTATTGATAATTTAAAAAAATTACGCAACGACATTGATAAAATTGACCTCGATATGTTAGAGCTTGTAGCAGCTAGAAATAAAATTATTGAAGCCATTGGCGTATATAAAAAAGAAAACAACATTACTATTTTTCAACCCGAGCGTTGGGCCGAAATTGTGGCTACAAGAAAACAATATGGCGATGAAATTAAACTTTCGGACGAATTAATTATGGATATTATTAAGGCCATACACCGCGAAGCCATTGCCATTCAAACAAATATTCTGAACAATGGAAAATAAAATTGGGGCTTTAAAAAACAAACAAGTTTATTTTACCGACGAGGTATCGGAGCTCGATGCTTTTATCGAAAAAAATAAATACAGCAAAGTAGTGGTACTGGGCGATAACAATACCATTGAAAATTGTTTAACCTATTTAAATTTATTTTCGAGCTATACCGCCAATGCCGATATTATTGAAATTGACGCAGGCGAAGGCAGCAAAAACATAGACATTTGCATTGGCATTTGGAATATGATGATGGATTACGAAATGGATCGCAATAGTTTGTTGCTCAATGTAGGTGGCGGCATGGTATCCGATATTGGGGCATTTGCAGCCAGCACTTATATGCGCGGCATCGATTTTATCAATATTCCTACAAGCCTTTTGGCTATGGTAGATGCGAGCCATGGCGGTAAAAACGGTATCGATGTAAATGATTATAAAAATATGATTGGCGGATTTAACAATCCAACAGCGGTGTTTATTTTTCCAACTTTATTAGATACACTTCCGGCAGAAGAAAAAAAATATGGTTTTGCAGAAATCATTAAGCATGGTTTAATTGCCAATGAAAAACATTATGATGCGGCCATTGCTTATTTACAAGAGAAAGAAAATTCAGATTTGAATGAATTGATTGTCGATTCTATTTTAATTAAAATCGGTATTGTAGCGCAAGATCCATACGATAAAACTGAGCGCAAATTATTGAATTATGGACACAGCATTGGCCATGCCATAGAAAGTTCTTTTTTAGCCCTCGAAAAGCCCATCAGCCACGGTTTAGCGGTACTTGCGGGCATGATTATTGAAAATAAAATTGCAGTTGCATTGGGCGAATTAGACGCAAACGTGGCGACAAAAATTGCCGATGACATTCAAAGCATTTATACTTTACCTAAAATTAAAGCCGATACCATTGCGCCTATTTTACATTATTTATTATTAGATAAAAAGAATGTAGATGCAAGCATTCAATTGGCAATTATTACTAAAATTGGCGAAGGCAAAGTAGCACAAACTTGTAGCACAGCTATGGCAGCAGCAGCTATTCAATCTTATTCAGAAGAAATAAAATGATAAAGGGGGGCGCTAACGATTTGCAAATTTCGATTCCGGGTAGCAAAAGCGAATCGAATAGAGCCCTTATTATACAAGCCTTTGCGAGCGATCGCATACAAATCGAAAATATTTCAAATTCGGATGATACGCGCGCTTTGATTCAAGCGCTTGAATTAGCTCATGCGAGTTCGAGTTCGAGTTCGGATTGGAGTTCGGGTGTGAATTCGAGTTCGGGTTCGGGTTCAAGTTCGAGTTCGCTTTCGGGTTGGGGTTCGGGTTCAAGTTCGCTTTCGAGTTCGAGTTCGAGTTCGCTTTCGAGTTCAAGTTCGCTTTCGAGTTCGAACTCCGAAAGTCAGATTGATTGCGGACATGCCGGTAGTACTTTTCGTTTTTTAACCGCTTACTTTGCTGGCCTAGCAGGAAAAGAAATTATATTAACTGGTTCCGAACAATTGCAAAGCAGGCCAATGGCCCCGCTCCTCAAGGCACTCCGAGCTTTAGGCGCCGACATTACTTGTTTAGCTAAAGAAGGTTTTGCACCTATTCGCATCCGCGGAAAAAAATTACAGGCTAGCAATGCTATTGAAATAGATAGTAGTTTAAGCTCGCAATATATTTCGGCATTATTATTAATTGGTTCGCAAATGGAAGGTGGTTTAAGTTTAAACTTAAACCAAAGCCGCGTATCCAATGCCTATATTCAAATGACGATATCCCTGTTAAACCAAGCAGGCATAATCGTTTCGGACCAGCAAGAAAGTTTAATAATTGCAGAGCAAAAAATACAAGCACATACTTTTTACATCGAACCCGATTGGAGTTCGGCTTCGTATTGGTATGCCATAAAATCTTTGGGCTATAGCGGAAATATTTTTTTAAGCGGTTTGAAAAAAAATAGTACCCAAGGCGATGCTTGTATTGCAAAGCTGATGGAAAACTATGGCGTACAAACTATTTACCATGCGGATGGCATCGAATTAATTGCTGGAAATATTTATAAAGAAGATTTGCTAATAGATTGTATTGATTGCCCCGATTTAGCGCCCACATTAATAGCCACAGCTGCGGCTATGCGTTTACCGTATCGCTTTACGGGCTTACAAACACTTGCTCACAAAGAAAGTAACAGAACCGAAGCTTTGCGCATCGAATTAGCTAAAATTGGCGCCGAATTAAAAGAAGAAGCAGGCATTTGCTACTTAAATTATACCCATTCTTACGATTATACCAAAGCCCTAGTATTCGATACCCATCAAGATCATCGAATAGCCATGTGCCTTGCGCCACTTGCCTTACAATGGACTAATATCACTATTCATAATGCAGCGGTTGTCGAAAAATCGTACCGTAGTTTTTGGGATGATTTTGCACAAACCGGATTAAGCCTTAACTTGCAATAATATGGCAGGAAATTCTTTTGGAACTTTATTTAAAATTCACACTTTCGGCGAATCGCATGGCGAGGCCATTGGGGTAGTGATTGATGGTTGCCCGGCTGGTTTAAACATTGATATGGATTTTTTACAATCCGAACTCGATCGCCGAAAGCCAGGCCAATCGCACATTACCAGCCCTCGTAAAGAATCCGACGAAGCCAAAATTATTTCTGGCGTATTTAATGGTCAAACCATGGGCACTCCTATTTGCATTATGATTGCCAACGAAAATCCGAAAGAAAAAGATTACGCATATTTAAAAGATACCTTCCGCCCATCGCATGCCGATTTTACTTACGAGAAAAAATATGGCACGCGCGATTACCGTGGTGGTGGCCGTTCGTCTGCAAGAGAAACCGCTGCAAGGGTTGCTGCTGGTGCCATTGCTAAAATGCTTTTGAAAAAAGAACAGATTCATATTACTGCATTTGTTACTAGAGTTGGCCCTATTCAATTAACAAAAGATATTCATACACTCGACTTAAGCATTGCGCAAAACAACAGCATTAAATGCCCCGATAGCGCAACCGCTCAAGAAATGATTTCTTATATCGAAACCGTAAAAAAAGATGGAGATACAGTTGGTGGTATTATCAGGTGCCATATAGACCACGCTCCTGCTGGCTTAGGCGAACCGGTATTCGATAAACTTCATGCTAAATTAGCCAAAGCCATGATGAGCATTAATGCCGCGCATGGATTTGAATATGGTTCGGGATTTGAAGGCGCTTGCACTTTAGGTTCGCAAAACAACGATGCCATTACCAAAAACTTCGGCACTAAAACCAATAACAGTGGCGGCATTTTAGGCGGCATTAGCACCGGCGATCAAATTTATTTTAATGTGGCTTTTAAACCTGTTGCCACTATTTTAAAACCGCAACAAAGCATTGATAGAGCCGGTAACGAAATTACTTTGCAAAACGAAGGCCGCCATGATCCATGTGTATTGCCACGCGCAGTGCCCATTGTAGAAGCCATGGCTGCACTAGTCATGATCGATATGCTCTTGCAACAAAAAGCCATTCAATAATATTATATCTCTATTGCAACAGAGAGCAATTCAATAATATTTTTTTACGCCGAATAAAAAGCAATTCAGTTGTTTTTTTCAATAAACAAAAAAGCCCTTCGAAAAATTCAAAGGGCTTTTTTTATATGCGATTTTTTTAAATAGCTGGATAAATATTCGGCGCTACATCGTGCATTATTCCGTAAATAATTTCGACTACATCTTCGACATTTGGTTTCGAAAAATAATCGCCATCGGTACCATAAGCTGGGCGATGCGGATGCGAAGAAATAGTTTTTGGTTGAGCATCTAAATATTGGTAAGCGCCCTGAACCTCTAGCACCTGCTGCATCATATAAGCAGTAGCGCCACCCGGTACATCTTCATCTAAGAAAACAACACGATTGGTTTTTTTAATAGAATCGGCAATATAATGGTGAATATCAAAAGGCAATAAAGTTTGCACATCTATTAATTCAACAGAAATATTCATTTCATTTAATAGCGCAACGGCTTCGGCTGCAATTCTACAACACGAACCATACGTAACTAAAGTAACATCGTGCCCTGCAATTAAAGTTTCTGGAATACCAATCGGAATGGTAAATGTGCCAATGTTATTCGGCATTTTTTCTTTCAAACGGTAACCATTTAAACACTCTATAATTAAAGCGGGCTCGTCTGATTGCAACATAGCATTATAAAAACCAGCCGCTTGGGTCATGTTGCGGGGCACTAAAACATAGATACCGCGCAGCGCGTTAATAATCATACCCATTGGCGAACCCGAATGCCACACGCCTTCTAAACGATGGCCACGCGTTCTAATAATCATCGGTGCTTTCTGCCCTGCTTTTGTTCTATAGGCAAGCGAAGCTAAATCGTCGCTTAAAGTTTGTAATCCGTATAATAAATAATCTAAATATTGAATTTCGGTAATTGGTCTTAAACCTCTTAAAGCCAAACCAATTCCTTGACCAATAATAGTCGCTTCTCTAATGCCGGTATCGGTAATTCTAATTTCTCCGTATTTATCTTGTAAGCCAGCAAAGCCTTGGTTAACATCGCCAATTTTTCCTAAGTCTTCGCCAAAGGCAACAATGCGTGGGTCTCTAGCGAATGCCGCATCAAAACAAGCTTGTAAAATTTCACGACCATCTAGCTGTTCAGCATCTTCATTATAAATAGGCAATTGCGTTTGAACCGACATCGCCGACTCGGTACTATTGGTAAATAAATAAGAATTATAACGATCAAAATTGGCGTCTTGGTAACGCTTCAACCATGCTTTCAATTGCAATTTAGCAGGCGAATCTTCGCCAATGCTTAAACGCAAAACTGTTTTAATAGCCACCATAATATCTCTTCGCGAAGGATCTATGGTGCTCGCTAATTTTTGTGCTTGCGCTAAAATTAAATCTGGCGCAGCAGCAGTGCTGGCAATAGATTGAATGATTTCGCTCACTACAATAATTTCTGTTTTAATAGGCGCATTGAATGCTTCCCAAACTTCTTTTTGCCAAGTGCGCACTTGCTTTTTTGCAACTGCTTCTATTTCATCAAGTGTAGCAGCATCAGCTATTTCGGCGCTAATCATCCATTCGCGCATTTGCTTTAAACAATCAAAATCTGCTTCCCAAGCTAAACGCTCGGCAGATTTATAACGCTCATGCGAACCCGAAGTAGAATGGCCTTGCGGTTGCGTTAATTCTTTCACATGAATTAATACCGGCACATGTTCTTTTCTAGCAATGGCGGTACCGCGCTCGTATGCTTCGCATAAAGCCGCATAATCCCAACCATTCACTACAATTATTTCATAACCTGGCGCATTGGCATCACGTTGAAATCCTTTTAAAATTTCGGAAATACTTTCTTTAGTAGTTTGGTATTTTGCATGCACCGAAATGCCATACGCATCATCCCAAACAGAAATAACCATGGGCACTTGTAAAACACCCGCAGCATTAATGGTTTCGAAAAAATGACCTTCGGAAGTACTGGCATTACCAATGGTTCCAAAAGCAACTTCGTTTCCTTTATCAGAAAATTGGGTTAAGTAATTTAAATTTTCGTTGTTTCTATAAATTTTAGAGGCAAGCGCTAAGCCAAGTAAGCGTGGCATTTGACCAGCTGTAGGAGAAATATCTGCCGAAGAATTTTTCATCTCCATTAAATTTTTCCATGCGCCATCTTCCTCAATACTGCGCGTACCAAAATGCCCATTCATACTTCTACCCGCCGAACATGGCTCTGCATCAACATCAGGAAAAGCATACAACTGTGCAAAAAATTCTTTGATATTCGACATGCCCGTAGCAAACATAAAAGTTTGATCGCGGTAATAACCCGAACGAAAATCGCCGTTTTTAAAACTTCGAGCCATGGCCAGTTGCGCCACTTCTTTTCCATCTCCAAAAATGCCGAATTTTGCTTTGCCCGTTAAGACCTCTTTTCTGCCGAGTAAACTAGCCTGTCTACTTTCCATACCCATGCGGTAATCGGAAATCACATTGGCTTTAAATTCGTCGAAAGAAATCTTTTGCATTTGATCGCTGGCCTGAGCCGAGTGTTGATTTGACATAGTGTAAACTTACGGCTGCAAAAATAAACATTCAAAGCCTGATTTACCAATCTAAATAGCCAATTGCGCAAAAATTCTAATTCCCTTAATCGCATCAATTGTGCGAATAATCGGAATTATTGGCCAAAAAGCATTTCAAAAGCTATCATTTATGCCTTTTCGTATTTAATTTCGAATCTATAGCAGCTTGAAATTGAAAGAGATAAAGGATTTAAACAAGCAAAAACCAATAAAATAGGGTTCAGTAACAATTTTGGAACAAATTTTGATAGTTAGACAAATAATAAATAGGTTTGTAACACGCAAATTATAAAAAACACAAAATTTAAATAAATACACAAATGAAAAAACTAGTATTATCAATTTTCGCAGTAGCAGCAATGGCTACAGCAAGTATGGCTCAAACAGCACCAGTTGAAAACCCAAATGCAGCAGATTTTAAATTCGATACAGAAGTACACGATTTTGGAAGCATTAAAGAAGGTGTGCAAGCAGAACATACTTTTAAATTCACTAACACAGGTAAAGAGCCATTAGTTATTACAAATGTGCAAGCATCTTGCGGATGTACAACTCCAACTTGGTCTAAAGAGCCCATCAAACCAGGAGCACAAGGATCTGTAACAGCTATCTATAATTCTAAAGGTCGTCCAGTTAATTTCAACAAAGCGGTAACCGTTACTTCGAATGCAAAAACTGCACAAATAGTATTGTTTATTAAAGGAAATGTAGAAGCAGCTGCAGCAGCAGAATCTGCAATGCCTGTTAAACAAGACGTAGCAACGCCTTCAGAAAATAAGCCAAAGAATTAATTCCTTTTTCTGATAAATTTTAAGACTTTTGTCCCGGTGTATATTACATCGGGACATTTTTTTTATATCAACTTTAACCATGCCAAAAATAGCCAATAAAGGAATTCAAATGCCTTCTTCGCCGATTCGTAAATTGGTACCCTTTGCCGATCAAGCGAAAAAAGAAGGAAAGAAAATATATCATTTAAATATTGGACAACCCGATATTGAAACGCCATCAACCATGCTCGATGCGATTAAAAACATCGACTTTAAAGTTTGGGCTTATACGCATTCGGAAGGTATACCATCTTACCGCGAAAAGTTAGCGGGCTATTATCAGAAAGTTGGATTCAATATTGATGCGAGTAATATTATTGTAACCAATGGCGGCTCGGAAGCTATTACCATTGCCATTAATACTTGTTTAAATCCTGGCGATGAAATTATTATTCCAGAACCATTTTATGCCAATTACAATGGCTTTACTTGTATGTCTGATGTAGTCGTAAAACCAATCGTTTCCAGCATCGAGAACGGATTTGCTTTACCAGCCATTGCCGAATTCGAAAAAATTATTACGGCAAAAACAAAAGCGATCATGATTTGCAATCCAAATAACCCAACTGGTTATTTATATTCTCGCGAAGAATTAGAAGCTTTAAAAGCATTGGCTTTGAAATACGATTTATATATTTTTTCTGACGAAGCGTATAGAGAATTTTGCTACGATGGCAAAGCATTTATTTCGCCGATGCATTTAGAAGGATTAGATCAACATGTAATTGTGTTAGATACGGTTTCTAAAAGATACAGCGCATGCGGCGCAAGAATTGGCGCATTGGTTACCAAGAATAAAGAAGTGATTGCAGCGGCGCTAAAATTTGCGCAGGCAAGGTTGAGCCCGCCGGCTATAGGCCAAATTGCTGGCGAAGCAGCAATCGATACGCCATCAAGTTATTTCGAAAAAGTAAATAAAGAATATACCGAGCGCAGAGATTTATTAGTAAGCGAATTAAATAAAATGGAAGGCGTGTTTTGCCCTAACCCAGGTGGTGCATTTTATGCAGTGGTGCGTTTACCTATAGACGATTCGGATAAATTTTGCCAATGGATGTTAGAATCTTTTGCACACGAAAACCAAACCGTTATGATGGCGCCCGCTACCGGATTTTATTCGACCGCAGGAGCAGGAAAAAACGAAGTGCGTTTGGCTTATGTATTAAATAAAACAGATTTGGCAGCGGCTTTAACATGTATTGCACAAGCCTTGAAAGTATATCCAGGCAAAACAAATTAATTGCATACGCTCTTTTTATAAATTGCGTATCTTTGTAAATATTAACATTCCGGGGGCTGCTTGGAATTGACAGGGTGGAAGATTTGGTGGTAAGCATGCAGGGCTTTTGTGTAATTGCCCTTAAAAGAAATTGCTCACATTTTAATTGGCGAAAATAACTACGCTCTTGCTGCGTAATTATAACAGATGTTATAGTTACCTCTTTCATAATTAGATTATGAAGCGAGATGTCTCCCAGAAGCGCTGAACGGCCGCGTCTGATTTCGAGGCACTGAAAAAGTCGGGATAGGAAAAGTAAAGTTTCGATGCTTCTCCAAAATCAAGAAACTAAGAAATTTGTAGCCAGTTTAGGAGCAGCAATTTTCCGACAATCAAACCTAAAATAAGCATGTAGAAAGCGATTCAGGTCCCATGTTTGGACGAGGGTTCGACTCCCTCCAGCTCCACTTAGATAAATCACAAAGTATTGATTTAGAAGTATTTAGCTCTCTTTTGGTAGTTCTCTGCCAAAGGATTGCCAAATATTTTGTTAAATGCTACTAAACTTGTTGATTAATCTTTATTCTCCTCTTCACTTTCTTGATGAGCTTCGAACCTATCCATTATAATCTCGATAGGATTTTCAATTGTACCTTTTGTTTTACTAATTCTGGGTGCTGATTTCTTTGCCTTAATATG
>CAJBBN010000015.1 GCA_903951325.1 uncultured bacterium | reverse complement strand
TGAGCTTGATGCTGGTATTTCAGATGCCTTTAATAAGGGCATTATTATGGCTAAGGGCGAGGTGGTACATTTATTAAATTCCGGGGATATTTATTATGATGAAAATGTAACCCAAATAGTTGCTAAAAAATTCAATGATATTCCAAGTGTGAAATGGGTAAGTGGCAATGTTTATTTGCATAGAGGGGGTATATGGATTAATAATGGAAAACCTTTTGATAAAAAACAAATTTATAAAGGAATGAGAGCTATCTCACATCCTACTTGGTTTGTAAAGAAAGAACTATATGACAGATTAGGGCTTTATAAAAATTATAGTATTGCCATGGATTACGATATGATGTGTAGAATTAAAGAAGAACTATATGCTTATATAAATTACACACTTGTAAAGTTTGACAATACTGGCCTAAGTAGCGCTAATTATTTAGATTCCCTGAATCAAAATATTGAAGTGTACGAGTCTAATTTTGGCTATTCATTAAAATGTAGACTTTGGCAATTTAGGTTAAAACTGTACTATCAATTTTTACAAACATGGTTTGGCAAGAAAGTATATAGTTTAATGATGCGTTAGAACTAGGAAGTTCCTTCTTGCAGTGGATAAGAATTTAAATAATCAATAACCTCATTTGGAGAGACATCGTTGTATGAAATAGTAGAAATTAGTTCATATTTTGAAAGTACATTTTGGTTAATATCTTCCAACACTTGTTTTGGATAAAAAGAAATTATTTTTGAACTTATCTCTTTAGGGTATGGAGAAAATCTACCATATTGAGAACCATTAAAAATTCCTAAAGCTAGACAATTCACTGATGCTGCAAGATGTATTGATCCAGTGTCTACTGACAATAAACAAGCTGCATTCTTTATTATCGATAAAAGTTCAGGTAGACTTGTTTTAGCTGTTATATTTATAACAGGATTAGAGTAAGCTTGTATAAATCTTTCTGCATAAAGGATATCTCCTTGTCCCCCGCATACTATCGCAGTTAATTTATATTTTTGATATAAGTAATTACTTACCACAATGAAATTTTCAGTATCCCAAATTCTAGCACTACTTCTTGAACCTGGGAAAACAATGAAATAGCCATTCTCGGGTAAAGCTATATGGGATTGAGGTAATGTGTTAGATTCGAAGTTTAAATTCAAATTGGGAATCGAACTTTTGCATACCCATTCAGCAAATTCTTTATTTCTATTAAATTCAAAACCATATTTTTCTTGAACTTTGTATAGTTTATGATATAATTGACGATCAAAATTTTGCTCATAAGGCAGGTAGTTTTCATTATTCCTTAAGATTCCAATATTAGTTGTTGCATTTGCGGCTTTAACAATAGTGTCATCAATCCTTTTAGCTCGCGAGTAGGTTGGATTGATAATGATTGCGTAATTCTCCTTTGCGATTTTTTTTAAAAAAGAATATCGGTAGCTTAAATTCTTTTTAAAATTGTTTTTTTTAAGCCAGTATAGTTTAGTAAACGTTCCTTTAAATTCTAACTCAAATAAAGACTGCCATGATTCATTCCCTAAGAAATGAATCTCATGATTTGTTAAATCATAGGAATTTAAAATAGGGTGTATAAATTTTCTCCATAAAATATAATCTCCTATTTCGTCAACCCTAATAATTAAAACTTTTTTTGATTTATTTTTATTTTTGATTGTAAATAAAACAAAATATAAGACAATGTCATATGCGAAACCTTTAATTCTATTTAGCATTTTCTATTTTGTTAATATTTAATAATTACTTGAAAATT
>CAJBBN010000014.1 GCA_903951325.1 uncultured bacterium | reverse complement strand
CATAGTATGATTTTATACGGAGAAGACCGAATCACACCTGCAAAAAAAGTGGCAATGGCATTTGCTGAATTAATTACCACTCGCTACCCAAAGGACACTATTGATATTTTGGTTTTTGGCGATGATGCATGGACAATTAGCATTCAAGAACTACCCTACTTAAAAGTGGGCCCCTATCATACCAACACAGTGGCGGGTTTACAACTTGCGATGGATATACTCAGAAGAAAGCGTAATACCAATAAGCAAATATTCATGATTACGGATGGTAAGCCTAGTTGCATCAAGGAAGCAGATGGCACATATTATATGAATAGTAATGGCTTAGACCAATACATTGTAGAAAAGTGTTATAATCAAGCAAAAATGGCACGAAAACTACATATTCCTATCACCACTTTTATGATTGCACAGGATCCATATTTGCAAAAATTTGTGAATGCATTTACAGAAGCAAATCAAGGCAAAGCATTTTATACCGGGCTGAAAGGATTAGGAGAAATGATATTTGAAGATTACGAAACCAATAGAAAAAAGAAACTTAAATAAATAGCTTAACCGCATTCTTATGAAAATTGAAAAAATTAAAACTTTAGGGGATTTAAAAAAACAAGGTTACCAAAGCAAAAGCATCAAAGATGAATTAAGAGATAATCTAATTTTAAGAATAAAAGAAGGCGTACCTGCATTTGAAGGGATTCATGGATTTGAGGAAACAGTGATTCCTGAATTAGAAAGAGCCATTTTATCAAAACACAATATTAATTTATTGGGATTAAGAGGTCAAGCAAAAACGAAACTAGCCCGATTGATGATTCAACTATTGGATGAATACATTCCATTTGTGGCAGGTTCTGAAATTAACGACGACCCATTACATCCAATATCAAGATTTGCAAAAGATACCATTAATGAAAAAGGCGATGCCACTCCTATTGCATGGTTGCATCGAGATGAACGTTTCTTTGAAAAATTAGCAACCCCAGATGTTACCATTGCAGATATTATTGGCGATGTGGATCCTATAAAAGCAGCAAACTTAAAATTGTCTTACGCAGACGAACGCGTGATACATTTTGGCATGATCCCTAGAGCGAACAGAAGCATATTTGTTATAAATGAACTTCCCGATTTACAAGCCAGAATTCAAGTGGCTTTATTTAATATATTACAAGAAGGCGATATTCAAATTAGGGGCTTTAAACTAAGGATGAATTTGGACATTCAATTTATTTTCACCGCCAATCCTGAGGATTACACCAATCGTGGTAGTATTGTGACCCCATTAAAGGACAGAATTGGATCACAAATTTTAACGCACTACCCTAAAAATATTGCTGTTGCTAAAAAAATTACGGAGCAGGAAGCTAAATTAAATCCGACGCAAAAGGAACTAATATATGTTCCGAATTTAGCCAAGGACATCATTGAACAAATCAGCTTTGAAGCAAGAGAAAGTGAATATATAGATGCTAAAAG
Source organism: uncultured bacterium (assembly GCA_903951325.1). Classification (GTDB taxonomy): domain Bacteria; phylum Bacteroidota; class Bacteroidia; order Sphingobacteriales; family Sphingobacteriaceae; genus CAIKLP01. Next base: position 52 of record CAJBBN010000014.1, on the reverse strand, counting down.
TGGCGTGAGTGCAAGGATGACCATAAGCGCTATGGAAAATTTAATCAGTGCT
>CAJBBN010000013.1 GCA_903951325.1 uncultured bacterium | reverse complement strand
GCTAATATTGGTCCAATTTTATTAGCTATTGATAATGATATATGCAATGGGCTAACACCTAAATTTGTGATGATACTATTGGTTTCGTTTAAATGTCCTAATAATATAATTCCAAATAATAAGGTTCCCCATAACACAATTTTAAAATTATTGCTTTGACTTAGTTTCCATTCTTGCATATCGCATTGTCCAAAATGCCAAATAGAGTAGGCAATAAAAATGAGCATAGCAAGATTAGGTAGTAATATCCAGAGGATGAAATATGCAAAAAACAAAGCTATGTATCGTAAAATAAATTGGTAATTAATTTTGCCATGATATAAACCAGTCAATAATAAATGATCAATTGCACCATGCGGTAAGCCAATGGTTAATAGCCCTACAGCGAATAGTAGGTATTGAATGATATTAAAATAATTTGGAAAAATTAGCAAACAAGCTAATAATAAAATAGCAATAGTTAATCCGAAAATGGAGCTATATTTATTTGTACTTATGTTAATATTTGCTATCAAGAATTGTTTTTTAAATTAAATACAATATAAAAGAATTTGATTGAATTAATAAATGATTTTTCTGAAAGTTAAATTAATGCGTGGGCCTTTGTTTTTTTGTTTGGGTATTTGGTGTTTCCAAAAATGTTGCGTTTCACCTTTCATAATTAATAAAGAGGCATCATTAAGCACTATAGTTGCTTTTGAAATTGATTTATCTAAACTGTGTTGAAGCTGAAAGTTACGGCTAGCGCCAAAACTAAGTGATGCAATTACAGGGTTTGTTCCGAGCTCTTTTTCGTCGTCGGCATGCCAGCCCATGCTGTCATCACCATTTCTATAATAATTTAACAACACACCATTAAATTTTTCTAGAGTTAAGGTTTCAATTTTATTTTTTATCGATAATAAAATAGGCGTAAATGGAATTGGCTGAAGTTTGATATTAGAATATGCATAGTAAGGATGATCCTCGCCATAGTATGCGGTAAGCCTTGGTTGATCTAATGTTTTACCAAATATTTTAATTTGATATTGTTTCCAATCAATCTCTGAAATTAAAGCCTGCATGATACTTCCGCTTTCTTGTGCATCAAAAAAATGCTCATGCAATTCAATTGCGGCATCAGGTAAATCAAACTTCATTTTATTTATTCTTTCTGCATTTATCGCTGCAGTACAAAACCTGCTCCCAATTTAATTTCCATTTCTTACGCCAGCTAAATGGGCGGTTGCAGCTTAAGCATATCTTAGAAGGAAAGTTTTCTTTTTTGATGGTTTCATTGGAATGAGCTTATCAATATAATAAAGCTTATTATTTTTTTTCGGACTTGTTTGCTTTGGTAAATTCTTGGTAGGTACCAATAATAAGCGTGATGAACGATACTGAAACAACAAGGGTTGCTATAATGAAATCTAAATTTTCCATCTATTTTTGAGTTTTGCTGTTAAAATAAGTAAGTAGAATGAGCATAGTAGGCGGCCACAAACCAATAAATATTCCTCTATCGTGGTCTTTCAAAACGACGAAATAATATTCCGATACAAAAATGAGTACTACTGAAAGAATGAGAATTACTATTTCGGATATTTTAAATTTTTTAAACATGTTGAATTGATTTTAAAATTATTTTGTTGGTTATGTAAATATATCTTAATAAGGGAAAAAATCCAATTTTGTTTGGTACTAAAATAGAATATTTTTTTAAAACCAACCCCTAAACATGATAGTTCAACACCATCGATTTTTTAATGAATTTGCTTAGGATCTGCTGAATATCGCGGTTGTGGCTGTATTTTCGAATATTATTTCGCAAGTCTTCCACTTGAGGATAGCCTCTTTCCGATTCAAAATAGCCAAAACCTTTGTATAAACCTTGCTCTATGCATACCATCGATTTTTCTCCTGCTACCCGACCGTTACTAATTAAAAAGAAACTTTGATTTTGAAAACTAAAAGTTTCGATGGCTTGCGTTACTCGTTTATTATAGGTTTCGGGTAATTCTAATTCCAAACAAGCGCCATTGCATTTTTTAATTTGATGATTAAAGCAAGGGCCTTTAAAATTATGCAAATCACATTTCGCTAAACACAAATTATACTTTTCTACTAGGCGTTCAAAAAACTGCGTAGCTTCTTTACCATTATCTATGGTGGTTAGCGGTTGCAATCCTTCTTCATGCCTGGCCATATATAAATTTACATAACCAGCATCATCTATTTTATCATAAATACTGTATAATGGAACGGCACTGCTGCGCTTTTGCGAAGTATTGTAAATGGGTTTAATTTTTTTTATTTCATCCGATTCTAACAATAAAGCGATAAGCTCAGATCCAGTGTTTTCAATGCTGATGTGGGCTACATCTTCCAGCATGCGAGCCGATTTTTTTGTTTTCCCAGATGCAAAATGTTGTATAATTCTTTTTTTAATATCATTGCTTTTGCCTACATAAATTACATCGCCAGTTGTATTATGAAAATAATAAACGCCAGTGATGCCAACCGGAATTTTTTGCAATGCATCGTCTTTTAATTGCGGAGGTAAATTTTTAGGAATGGTAATGGCTGCATTTTTAATATCGTCTAAAATGCTCGAATTACTTTGAATAATTCTGTCGAATAAAATGGCAGTAGCTTTTGCATCGCCTAATGCACGGTGCCTGTTTGCTAGTTGAATATTTAATGAATCGCATAATTTTCCGAGGCTATAAGAGGGAAAGCCCGGAAAGGCATGCCTACTCAACCTTACTGTACATAAGGTATTACGGTGGTAATCGTAACCTAAATTTTTGAAGGCAGCTTTTACAAAGTTATAATCGAAGTTTACATTGTGCGCCACAAATACGGCATCTTTAGTCAGCTCAATTATTTTTTTAGCCACATCATAAAATGGAGGTGCATCGCGCACCATGTCGTTGCTTATGCCAGTAAGTTGTGTAATTTGATAGGGGATACTGCATTCCGGATTAATCAGCGTGCTGTACTCCTCAATTACCTTTTCCCCATCATGTAATATTATTGCAATCTCAGTAATCTTACTGTAACTCGGGCTACCACCAGTGGTTTCAATATCTATGATTGCGTACATGCATTGCTTTTTTTGGTGGATTAAAGATTTGGGATGTTACTTTCCGATACAAAACTTACTGAAAATATTATCCAATAAATCGTCGGTAGAAATGCTACCGGTTATTTCGCCTAAATGCTGAAGGGCTTGTTTAATATCCATGGCTAAAAAGTCGGAGGTAATAGGGTTATCGATGCCGTTCAAGACTTTCTCTAATGCAGTAGCAGCATTTTGTAAGGCTTCTGCGTGGCGTAGGTTAGAGACAATGCTTTGGCCGCTTTCTAGCGCCGCAATATCAACTAATTTTACTAATTCGTTTTCTAGTTTTTGCATGCCAGTTTTTAGCAATGCAGAAATTTGAATATGTCGCAGACCTTCAATTTCGTAAGGCGCTGCAGTATTTTTATCACTTTTATTTTCGACTAAAAATAAAGTAGAATTATTTTTTTCGAGGATGGGTTTAAACTCCGAAATAATTGTTTGTAGTTCTGAAAGACTTGTTTGCGAAGCATCGTAGACATATAAAATTACTGCAGAAGAATTTATTTTCTCCATGCTGCGTGCTACGCCTTTGGCTTCAATCACATCGTCTGTTTCGCGAATACCAGCGGTGTCGATGAAACGAAAACGCAGACCTTGTATACTCATTTCATCTTCAATGGTATCGCGAGTGGTACCTGCAATTTCAGAAACAATGGCGCGTTCTTCATTCAATAAAGCATTCAATAAAGTAGATTTGCCAACATTGGGCTTGCCCGCAATCACAACCGGAATACCATTCTTGATCACATTGCCCAATTCAAAACTATTGATTAATCGCGTAATTACTTTTAGTATTTGAAGAATCAAATTTTTCATTTGCGCACGATTGGCAAACTCCACATCTTCTTCCGAAAAATCCAATTCTAATTCTACCAGCGAAGCAAAATTAATAAGTTCGCTGCGCAAGGCTTGCAGCTCAGAACTAAAGCCACCGCGCATTTGGTTCATCGCTATTTGATGCGATGCT
>CAJBBN010000012.1 GCA_903951325.1 uncultured bacterium | reverse complement strand
GCGGGCAGTGCTTGTGGCAAAAACATGATGAAAGAAACAGTCGATACTTTAGGTAATCAGAAAAAAGTAAACTATGCCCTTAATCAACCCAATAAAGAAGCGTTTATTAAAGAAGTAACCGACGGCTTATTATCGCCACCGGCTTATTTTGGGATGAATGTTGCCATGAACAAAAAAGGTTATGAAAGTTTTGATACCGTAATGAGCAACGGCATGCGTGCCTTGAGCCCTGCCGAATTTGAAGTGGCAGCCGAACAAACAGGCGCCATTATTTTAGATACCCGCGATGCCGATTTATTTGCAAAAGATTTTGTTCCGCAAGCCATTAACATTGGCTTAAATGGTGATTTTGCACCATGGGTGGGCGCCTTAATTGTTGATGTAATGCAGCCTATTTTATTGGTTACGGAAGCTGGAAAAGAACAAGATGCGGTTACCCGTTTAGCGCGTGTAGGTTTCGATAATCAAATTGGATTTTTAGCAGGTGGAATAACCGCTTGGAAAGCAGCCGGAAAAGAAACCGACCAAGTGGCGCGTATTTCTCCCGAACAATTTGAATCGCAAGTAAAAATAGGAGAGAGTAAAGTTATTGATATCCGTAAAGAAAGTGAATATGCTGCCTCTCACATAAACGAAGCTTACAGCAAGCCTTTGGCATACCTTAACGACTGGATCAAAGACATTAATCCAAACGAACATTTCTTTATGCATTGTGCCGGTGGTTACCGTAGCATGATTGCAGCCAGTATGTTACAAGCACGCGGTTACCGAAATTTCTCTGAAATTTCGGGTGGATTTAATCAGATTTCAAAGGCAACTAAATTGCCAATCAGCGATTTCATTTGTCAGAGTAAAGTCATGTAATTTACTCTGACAATTCAATGACATTTCTCCATCTAAAAGCAAGCATATTTGCATCAGATGAAGGGGCTGAAATACTTTTTTTTTGTAATATTTTTATTCGCAAGTAGCACAGCTACTTATGCGCAAAAAAGCCCAGCATTATTCACAACAGTAAATCCTGCAGATTCTTCTCATCATTCGCATTTAAAGCAATACAACATCAAAGAAGAAACAGTTGTAACTGCAACGCGTACCGAACGCAAATTGAGTAATGTAGCCATTCCAACCAAAATCATTACCCAAAAAAGCATCAAACAAGCCGGTTCTATGCGCCTTTCAGACATTTTACAAGAACAATCTGGTTTGTTTTTAACTTCTGGTTTTGGCACCGGAGTCCAAATGCAAGGCTTAAACCCCGATTATACTTTAATCATGATTAATGGCGAACCCTTAGTGGGCCGTACTTCTGGCGTGCTCGACTTAAACCGATTGGCCGTTGGAAATATCAAAAAAATTGAAATTGTAAAGGGTCCATCATCTTCTTTATATGGTTCGGAAGCCATGGCTGGGGTAATCAATATCATTACCGATCAAACACCCAATAATAAATTAGCGACCAGCTTGCGTTATGGCACCTATAATACCAAAGATTTTAATTGCAATACTACTTTTTCAAAAGGCAAATTTACCTTTTCACATTTCTTAAACTCTTATCAATCTGATGGTTTTAGTATTAGGCCATATGCTGTAGAACGAACAGTTGCACCTATTTGGAGACTGACCAATCAATTTCACACCAGCTATCAAGCAAGTGCAAAAACAAAAATTGACATCGACTTAAGGTATGCCTATGAGCATATTCAAAACGAAATTGCAGTTACCAACAATGGCATTATTACTTATTCTAAAGGCAACGAATACCATAAAGATTTTAACTTGAATCCGGTTATTACCCATTTGTTTTCTAGTAAATTAAAATCTACACTTCGTTTATATGCTACCAATTACAATGCCGATCAAAATTTAAACACCTCGGGTAATAGTATTTACGACGACCAATTAAATCATCAATTTGTAAGAGTAGAAAATCAAACCGATTATTATTTAAATGATAAAATCAGTTTTAATGCGGGTATTGGTTATGTGCAAGAAGGCGTAAAGAGCAATAGATACGAGCTAAACAGCGCTAGAAGAACAAATAATATTAACTATGTATTTGCGCAAACAGAAATCAAACCAATCGAAAAAATCACTATCATAGCGGGTTTTCGATACGATAATAATCAATTATTTGCGGCTGCATTTTCGCCAAAAATAGCGGCAATGTATAAAGCGACCGAGCATTTAAAATTCAATGCCAGTATTGGTCGTGGTTTTAAAGCGCCCGATTTTAGACAGTTATATTTAAACTTTACGAACACTGCAGCCGGCGGTTACTCGGTATTTGGTGCATTAGAGGCGCAAAAACAAATCGATTTTTTACAAAGTATTGGACAAATTTTAAGCATCGAATCCGATTTTTATAAACTCAAAGAATTACATCCCGAATATGCAACAGGCATAAACTTTGGTTTGCAATACAATCCTAATCAACAAATTCAATTTGATTTATCTTTTTTTAGAAACGATGTCGAGAATTTAATTGATACCAGATTAGTGGCGTACCATAAAAGTGGGGCACAAATTTTTAGTTATTTAAATTTAAAAAATGCCTATACCCAAGGTGTCGAATCACAAATGAGTGTTAAAATTACGCCACAATTTGCTGTGTCGGCAGGCTATCAATATCTTTTAACAGCAGATAAAGATCAAGTTAAAGAAATTGAAGCGGGTAGGGTGTACACCATTGATGCAGGTGGCTTTGCAAGACGCATGGAACTCAGTGAGTATGTAGGTTTGCCTAATAGAAGCAAGCACATGGCTAATTTTAAATTAAGCTACGAAAACGAAAATTATTTTACCAATCTGCGTGTTATTTATAGAAGTAAATGGGCCGTGAACGATAAAGATGGCAATGGTTTATATAATAGCAACGATGGATTTGCCAATGCTTTTGCACAAATAAATATTGCAGCAGGTAAACAATTCTACAAACAATTTAGGGCACAAATTGGTTGTGATAATATTGGAAATTATATAGATATGGCTAATCTTCCAAACCTAGCAGGTCGAACCTTTTACACTACTTTATCTTATCAATTTAATCAAAAAAATAAAAAATAAATTTAACAATCAGCATGAAAAAAAATCAAATTTTAATGGCGATGGCCATGGTTGCTTCTAGCTTTTACGCTTGCACAGAAGACAATACGACTACACCAATCGACACTACTAACAACGGTACATTTAAAGTGTACACACTGAACGATGTAACAGAGGTTCAAAATTTAATTGCCGATACTATTATTGGAACTTCTGCACAAGGACAACCAGTTGGAACCGGACATTTTACTTTTTTTAGTTTAAAAAATCGTGCCGTGGTTCCTTTAACCGATAGCGCAACCAGTAATTGGGATGTGGCTTTCAGAGGTACTACTATTTTAACCAATGCAGGTACTTCGGGTCCAGGAATGGGTGGTGCATACACCCATGTGGGTATATTTGCAGATGTAAGTTCGTTTAATGCAGATTCTACTATTCGTACAGATGCGGCTCCGGTATATGCTATTAAAACAGGTAGCAACAAAGGTTGGTATGTTTATGATGGACCAAACAATTTAATTACTCCAATACCAGGCCGCGTGTTAATGATTAGAGGTGCAGACGGAACGCTGTATAAATTGGAAATCAATAATTATTATAAAGGAGGGGTAACACCATTAACCACTGCAACAAGTGCAATTAAGTTAAGTACCCAACGTTATTATAATTTCCGTTATAAAGCTTTGTAATTTTTCTATAATTGATTTGTCAATAAAAAAGGCGATTGAATTTCAATCGCCTTTTTTATTTAATTAATGCCAAAATTGCTAGCATATAATTCCTCAATATTTAAAATTTTCTAAACCATTGTAGATAGGGTAATCCGAAAGGTTCAATTTTACCTTCAGATAGCGTACCTGTAAAACCGAATTGAAAGGCACCAGTTTCGGAAGTTTGAAACCTAACACCAGGTATAATTAATCCACCTTGATCACGATTGTAAGTACCAGAAACATTCACAACAGGTGTGGTTGCTGGTAAAATAAAGGAGTCAAAAACCAAACTGATACTTTTGCTCACTTTTCTCATACCTGCTATAGAAACAATGGCTCTACCACCATTAGCATCTATTCCCCAAATTGAACCATATCCTAAAGAGGCTGTTAAATTAGATTTTCGATCACCTAAAGTAAAGGAGCCATATGGAACCGCGAAGCCTAAATCGCCAACCCAACCTGAAGTCCCTAGCAATAAGCCAACCGCAGCATTTACATTTTTACTTACTTCGAAAGAATATTTGGTAGTGAAAATAATGGGTGATCCAAGCCAAGAGGTAATAACACCCACGCCTAAATTATCGGCTAAGCCATATTGAATATCCGGGCCAAATATATTATAGGTGATATAACTTTCGCCTTTTTCAATAGGTAAGCCATTGGTGGTAATAAAATAACGGGTAGCAAAAGGTTCGTTGGAAATAAAACTACCAGTTACGCCAAGGTCGCCAGTTTGGAGCAGTTTCATTATTTTGATTTCATGCTTTGGAATAGCAATAGCGCCTAAATTTTGAGTTTCCATTATCACTTCACGCATATCCGAAGAAATAATTTTACCAATAAATTCAGAACCGTCATTTTTAATGATCACATACACTTTATTGGAATCGATTGAATTTGATACCTGTGCTTGAGCTTTGTCTGCTGTTATTAAGCTGATCAAAACAAGAAATGTAGTTAATAGAATTTGTTTTATTTTCATAACATATTTGATTAAATCTGTGCTTATTCAAATATAACGAATATTAAGGTATTAATCGTTTTTAACACTTTAATAAGTTATGCTGGCAAATCGGCATGAAGGATTAGATATCACAGATTTCGCCCATTGTTACTTCTAAGGCCTTAGAAATTAAATACAATAGGTATATGCTGGTATTGATTTTAGCATTTTCTATTCGAATAACCTGGGAATAAGATAAGCCAGATAAATGCGCCACTTTTTCCATGCTTAAACCTTTGTTAATTCTAGTTTCCCTAATTTTGGATCCAATTATTCCAATTACTTTTTCTTTGCTTTCGGCCATGTTTATTGTTTTTCTAGAAAGATTCTTTAAAATAAAATTATTTATAGTTTTAGGTATGATTACAAATCTCGATCTATTTAGTATTTAGGATGATTGGTTTCGGTTGCATATTGGTTACAAACCTATTTTAAATTAATTACTAGGTTTATTTTCTATCTTTTTAAAGCATATCTGCTTTTATTTATTTATTTATTGTGTTTACTATAAACAAATGAAGGCCTTTTGGCCTGAAACCAATTTGCAACCAATTATTTCTTTTGTTTCAATGCTTGAAAATCGAGGTTGTAGCTAAATTTCCGACGATCTAACTCATCTTTTTCCCTGAGAATAAAGCCAGGGTATTTTTGTTCAATGTTTTTATGCATACGGTGTCTTTTCGATTTTTTACTTTCAGACTCCATATGGTTAATTTCAAAGATTTCGTCTAATTCCTCTAAGCTTATTTTGTTTTTACCTATTTCGGTAAATCGATTGATAAAAGGGTATAAAGCATCGGATTTTTTACTCGGAATGATGATTTTATGTAATCTAAAGTACCATATCAAGGCAATTACAATAACGCAAATGGCAAAAACCATCAAATACAAACTATTACTTTGAACGAAATTTGGTTCTAGTATCATTGGCTTAGCCGCTTTATAATGGGTTTTCCATATCTGGTCGGCATTATTTGTTATTTTTAAGTACTGATTGGCAATAGCGCCACTATAGGTGCAGGTAAATGTATTCTCATCTGCAACTATCTCTTTATCTCTAATATTAACATAGGTAAAATTGAGCGCATCGTTGCTAATTTTAATGTATTCGAAAGTTGTTTTGTTAATAATATTAGTATAGCCCGAATAGATCACTAATACATAGTCATTTAAATATACTTCAGTAGGGTCTTTGATATTTTTAAAATCAGCGTTGATGTTTTCGAACCTTGTCCATTCACGACGGGCCATATTTAATTGATAGATATGTTCGTCATATATATCGGGTTCCATATTATTCCCAGATTTTTTATTCCCAAAACAATAAATGAGTTCTTCTTTTTGAAGGTAGGTTCCTCTAATAAATGGTGGTTTTTCGCCCGTGGTTGGCACAAAATCCCATTCTTTAGTTTTAAAACTGAATTTTTCTAAATTATTATTGGTCTCAAAAAAGCCATAGCCGCCTAATAAATAGATGTCGTTATTATAGACAAGTAAATTTCGCCTAAAATTATGACCATGGTAAGGAGAGTGATCTTTACGAATGGCTTGGCCGTTTTTTAAATGATATATATAATGAAAGCCTTCTGGGTTGTAAAAAGTGTCATTATTGATGATACAGCTAAGTACATCTCCAGAAGATTCAAAGTAATAAGAATTGCCTTTGTCTGAATCTAAAAATTTGTTGATTTGAGCGGCAATCGTATTTTTTTGGTTAAGCGTTAGAATCGATGCATTTAAAGTAATGCACACACTTGTAAAAAAAATAACTAACCAAATTCTTCTTAACATAAAATAAATTTCAATCTTGCTAAAATACCAATTCAAAAACCTATAAAAAATACCACATGTGCATATTTTCAATTAAATAGACTTTAATTAACAATTTCAGAGCTAATTTCATATTAACATTAGAATGTTAGCTTTTTTTGTCACGTTAAGTTATGTTTTTTTCATAAAAATTCCAAATTCGCATTTAATGGATATAAATGGATTTATTTAAAATTCTTTATGCCTGCCAAATGGCATAGGAATCTTTTGTTTCAAATAAGGTTAATTGATGTAAATGGCAATTGTCTGGCCATTTACCTT
>CAJBBN010000011.1 GCA_903951325.1 uncultured bacterium | reverse complement strand
AATCTTGGCGTAAGGTCAAAATTTATAATCCTATTCTTTATAATTCAGGCTATTAATGCGCTAAAATAACAAAAAACTATTGTTTTCAACATTTTTGTGTGGAAAAATAACACCATCTGGCATTAAAACGCGATTTAAAGCTCCCAATCAACATTTTTAGCCTAATTAGGATATTAACAAATCTAAAAAACGGGCTTGTTGCTAGGCTATAAAAATCCCTATATTGGCAGTCTAAATTATCATTATGAAAAAAACAGCCAATTATTTATTAGTTTCCTTAGGCTTAGTTATGGCCTTCTCGGCTTGTAAATCTAATCAGGGAGGAGAAAAAATTATAGCAATTGATGTAGCCAATATCGACACATCGGTTCGTCCGCAAGACGATTTTTATACCTACGCAAATGGATTGTGGTTAAAAAACAACCCAATTCCGAGTACCGAAACACGTTGGGGAGCCTTTAGTATATTACAAGACCAAACCAATAAAAAATTAAAAGTTTTATTAGATGAGTCGGCTGCAAATACTGCAGCAGCAAAAGGAAGTAACGAACAAAAAGTGGGTGATTTTTATGCAAGTGGCATGGATTCGTTAGCCATAGAAAAAGCAGGATTAAGTCCATTGAAAAATGACTTGACAGCTATTCAAGCTATACAAAACACCAATGATTTATTAAACGAAATTTCCATCTTACAGAAAAAAGGAGTAAGCGCATTATATAGTTTTTATGTTTACCAAGACATGAAAATTAGTTCGGCTTATATTCCATACGCAGACCAAGGCGGATTGAGTTTACCCGATAGAGATTACTACACTCAAACAGATGCGCGTTCGGAAGAAATTAGAAAACAATTCCGCATTCATTTAGTAAAAATGTTTACTATGATGGGCGATGATCAAGCAAGCGCAACAGCAAATGCAGCAACTGTCATTCGCCTAGAAACCCAGTTGGCTGAGGCTTCTATGACGCGAGTAGAAATGCGTGACCCATATGCAACCTACAACAAAATGAGTGTTGCAGATGCCAATAAAATTACTAAAAATATTAATTGGAATACCGTTATTACCAAAGCAGGTTTAACAAATATAAACGAAATGATTGTGAGCCAACCTAAGTTTTTTACAGTACTTGACAATATGTTGAGTGCAGAAAAAATAGCTGCTTGGAAAACTTATTTGAGATGGCATTTGGTAAGCGGATTTGCTGGAAATTTAAATCAAGCTTTTGTTGCAGAAAGTTTTGCATTTAACGGAACGGTAATGAATGGTGCAAAAGAAATGCGCCCAAGATGGAAGCGAGTATTAGGTGATATTAATAGCGGCATAGGCGAAGCATTAGGCGAGGTTTATGTGAAAAGATATTTTCCAGAAGATGCGAAAAAAAGATGTTTAGAAATGGTGAATAATATGCAAATTGTTTACCGCGAGCGCATCGAAAAATTAGATTGGATGGGCGATTCGACTAAGCAACAAGCCATCGAAAAATTAGCGGTGTTTATTAAGAAAATTGGGTACCCAGATAAGTTCAAAGATTACAGTAAATTAAGTATTAGCAGGGCATCTTATGTGCAAAACATTATGGCAGCTAACGAATTTGCATTCGCAGAAATGATCAATAAATATGGCAAGCCAGTAGACAAGACCGAGTGGGGAATGACGCCGCATACCATTAATGCATATTACAATCCAAGCATTAACGAGATTGTATTTCCGGCAGGAATTTTACAATTTCCATTCTTTGATCCAAGCGTAGACGATGCTATTAATTACGGCGGCATAGGTGCAGTTATTGGACACGAAATGACCCACGGTTTCGACGATCAAGGTTGTCAATTTGATAAAGAAGGAAATTTAAAAAACTGGTGGACCAAACAAGACAACAATAAGTTTAAAGCAAAAACGAAAATGTTAGTAGATCAATATTCGGCTTATACGGTATTAGATAATGTACATGTAAATGGCGAATTAACATTAGGCGAAAACATTGCCGATGTTGGTGGTATTAACATTGCTTACGATGCGTTTAAAAGAACAGCACAAGGCAAATCATCAGAAAAAATTGATGGCTTTACTGCAGATCAAAGATTCTTTTTAAGTTGGGCACAAGTTTGGAGACAAAACATTACCGACGAAAATTTAAACCAACGAATTGTAACAGATCCACATTCGCCAGGTAAGTTTAGAACCAATGGTCCTTTAACTAACATGCCAGAATTTTACGAGGCATTTGGTATTAAGCAAGGCGATAAAATGTTTAGACCTGCAGCACAGCGCGTAAAGGTTTGGTAATAAAATATTTTTTTAATATTTAAAAGCGCGCTAAAATTTAGCGCGCATTTTTTAAGCGATTATTATTTCGAATAAGCCATAATACTATTGCAGAATTGCTAGCAAAGCAAATATGCATAGAGCTGTAATTCAGCTTTTCGGTACAATGGTGGGAAATGGAATTTTTATTTACGCTACAAAGTAATAGATTTAATTGCAACACGAATGTGAATAAGCAATATAGATGGATTTTAAAAAACGAATAGCAAAATTATTTAGTAGTAAAAACACTACAAAAGAAAGCATGCAGTTTTTTAAACCAGGCGACCATGTTTCTTATCAAATTAATTTACCCGATGCAATCGGAAATAAAATCAATAAAATAAAATTTTATTTTGTAGACGAAACAGGCATGTTGATTTGTCGCGAAAATATTCCTTCCTTATTAACCGTAAGTTTTATAACTTATAATAATCAAACCTGTTTATTTGCCTTAGCTGTTTCGGAAAACGATATTCCATTTACTATTGAAATTTCAGTAAATGGCAAACCCTATCAATCACAAAAATTTTCGGAAGAAATTATCACGTTAAATTAATCGGCTAATACCAATTCGTATAAATGATGGATAAGACCATCTACTAAACCGATCTTGGGCACATTGATGTCCTCAATATTTGCCCACTTCATAATATTATAATAGATCAACAATGCAGGCACAATTACATCTGCGCGGTCTTTCTTTAAAATGTATAAGTCCATGCGCTCTTCTATAGATAAAGGCGATAGCTCGTTATAAATTTGTTTAATTTCTTTATAGTTTAATTTCGAATCGTTTCGCTGAATAGATAAAATTTTATTGATGTTACCACCAGACCCAATGGCTTCTATGCCCGGATAGTTTTTAGCAATCTCTTTTAAATCTATTTTTAATCTTTGCCACACATCGTCGTTAACCATGTCCGTTAAAATTCTAACCGTTCCAATGTTGTATGATTTTTGAAATTTAACTTTTGAATTATGGTACAGCGTAATTTCCGTACTACCACCACCCACATCAATGTATAAATAACTTGTGCTGTCATTTAACATTTCGGCAATATGATTTTCGTAAATTATCTCAGCTTCTAATTGACCCGAAATTATTTCGATTTCAATATCGGTTTCTAGTTTAATTTCGTTGATGATTTCTTGACCATTGCTTGCATCGCGCATAGCACTGGTAGCGCAAGCCATATAATGGTCTACATCATAGACCTTCATTAATTGGTCAAATGTTTTAATGGTATTGTTAAGCATCTTCTTTTTCTTAGGACCAACAATGCCTTTTGTAAAAACATCGAAACCTAATCTCAAAGGAATTCTTAATAAGTTTAGCTTTTCAAATTGCACCTCTGCGCCATTTTTTATTACCTCACAAACTAAAATTCGTGCCGCGTTACTCCCTATATCTATTGCTGCAAGTATCAATGCTAGTATTTTTTATTTATTAAAAACTGATAAGTTTCTTCTTGAGATCTTACTGTTTTTCTACCTACTAAAGGTACATGTTTATTTAATAATTCTGCATCTAAAATGCGGGCCTTTTGATTGTCTTTTAATTGAATATTGATAATGTCGATGAGTTCTTGCTTTAATTTTTTATCATAAATTGGCGTAGCCACTTCAATTCTATGATCTAAATTTCTAACCATCCAATCGGCACTCGAAAGATATACCTTTTCGTTTCCGTTATTTTGAAAAATCATCACCCTTGCATGCTCTAGGTATTGGTCTACAATACTAATGGCATTCAGCTGTGCATTTGCTTTTTTAAGGGTAAATATACCTCTGATAATTAAATGCACTTCTACGCCTTGTTTGCTTGCTTTGTAGAGGTTTTCTAGTAGTGTTAAATCACTCAAAGAATTTAACTTAATAATAATTTTTGCAGGCTTTCCTTTTTTCGCAAACTTAATTTCGTTTTCAATTAATTCTATAAGCGAAGCGCGCATGTTTATTGGAGAAACCAGTAAGTGTTTCATTTTTGCAATTGGCTTATCGCCCATTTGCCAATGGAGCAAGTAGTCAAAAATTTTGCTCACTTCGTTCATCAATAATCGGTTCGAAGTTAACAAACAATGATCGGCATAAATCTTAGCTGTTTTTTCGTTCAGGTTTCCGGTACTGATAAAACCGTATTTAATGGTTTTGTTATTTACTTTTTTCTGAATGATACAAACTTTTGCGTGTACTTTTTTATTCGGCACACCCACTAAAACCACCACGCCTTCTTCTTCCATAATCGCCTTCCACTTTAGGTTTGCTTCTTCGTCGAACCTGGCTTTTAATTCCAAGAATACAATTACTTGTTTACCATTACGGGCTGCATTAATTAAGGCGTTAATGACTTTTGAATTTTCGGCTAATCTGTAAGCGGTTATTTTAATACTATACACCTCATCGTCCATGGCGGCTTCGCGCAGCATATCAATTACAGGATCGTATGAGTGATAAGGAAAATGCAAAAGCACATCTTGCTTTAAAATCATATCGGCTACCTGCACCCTTTTTTTAATGAGCGGATGTTGAAAAGGTTTTGGCCTAGCAACTGTTTGTGGAATTACATTTGGGAAATCCATAAAGTGCCTAAAATTATGAATGTGCCCACCAGGTATAATGCTACTACGGCGTGTAAGTTTTAATTTTCTAATTAAAAAATCGAGCAGCTCGGCATTCATCCCTTTTTCGTAAACAAACCTTACCGGTTTCCCTTTTCTTCTATTTTTAATTCCTTTCGAAATTTTTTCAATAAAATTAATTCCCACCTCTTGGTCCAAATCTAATTCGGCATCTTTGGTAATTTTAAATACATGCGCTTCAAACTGATTGAATTTAAAATGCGAAAATATAATAGGTAAATTAAATTCAATTAAATCTTCTAATAAAATAATATTAGTGAAGCCCGGCTTAGAAGGCAATATAACAAAGCGTCCTACCGATTTGCTTGGAATTTCTATTAAAGAAAATTTTTGTTGATAAGCACTATTACGATTTTTCATCGCAATGGCTAAGTATAAACTTTTATCTCTAAGATAAGGTAGCTCTGGTAAATTCTCAATCATTAAAGGAATGATATAAGGCCTTACTACATCTTCGAAATATTGTTTGACAAATATTTTTTGTTCGGCATTTAATTTTTTATCATTAATTAAAATGATTTTATTTTGAACAAGCTCTTTGTTTATTTTAGTCCAAATTCTACTAAACTCACCTTGTTGTTTAAGTACAATTCTTTGAATCTCGTCCAATACAATTTGTGGATCATCTATGTAGTCGAGGTTTAATAAGTTTTTCTTATCAGTATACTCGACCATTCTTTTAAGGGTGGCTACGCGTACCCTAAAAAACTCATCTAAATTGTTGGAAAAAATCCCTAGAAAACGAATGCGATCTGCAAGTGCTGTTTTGGGATCGTCTGCCTCTTGCAAAACCCTGGCATTAAAACTCAACCAGCTAATGTCTCTTGCAATAAATTTAGGTTTCATGATTTTTAAAATTTTAACAAAAATACGCCATTTAAATGTCTAAGGGCAAAATAGAAATAAACATAACATTGTGCTAACAATAAGTGCTTAAAAAATTAACAATGAAAATGCAAGCGCGCCTTTTGAGTAGAAACAAACATATTTTTGTATTTTTGTAGCCTTGGCGCCGTAGTTCAACGGATAGAATAGATGTTTCCTAAACATTTGATACCAGTTCGATTCTGGTCGGAGCCACTTCTTTATAAATCAATCACTTACCTTTTATTTTCTTGGAGTTTTTGTTGGGGTAATGCAGTAAACCTTGCAGTTGTTTGCAGTGGATTGGGGTTTTTGTTGGGGACTTGGGTTTATTTGGAGTGAGGTGGCATATGTGGGGTTATATGTGGGAATGGAGATTCATTAAAAGATAACCTAATGAATAAATAATATTTGCATAGAAATTAGCAATGCTAAAAGCCCTAATAGAACCGCAACTAATGTTAATATTCCAAGTTTTTGAGCAGCGCTTTTCTCCTTTTTTCTAGTTCTTATAAGCCTGTATGTTACATAAATAATTGCAAGAGGTGACAAAAACACAAGGATTGGCAATAGCGCTATAAGGACGAATAGTGCAGGTAAAATTAGTATAGGAACTAGTAGCCAATATATTTTTTTCTCTTTTGGAGTTTCTTTAATGGCTCGAGAAAATAGTTCTAATAGCTTATACAGGCCATATAATAGCAAAGAGTACATTAGAATTGGAAAAATGATAAAAGTAGCTAACTCAGTATTAATGAAAAAAAGACTTAGAATAAGAAGCGCAAAGATTATGCGTGAAGTTTGTAAATCTTTATCAGTGCTTTTTTTACTTACCTGTTTTAATTGTTGTTGAAATTTATAACTACTCGTTTTTTTAGTTGAAAAAATTTCTTTTTCTCCTATTGAAGAAGAATTTTCAAAAGACTCCTCAAAATTATATTTAGACGGTTTTAAAATAATTTTATCTTGCGTTGCATTGGAAGCAAAAATTTGCTCCTGTTCTTCTGGCTGTTCAGCTAAAGGCATTACCGCTGAATCAGTTGATTGGCTTGCCAGTGCTAGATTATTACACAAAGAGCACCTTCCAAATTTACCGCTGTGCGCTAAATGCTTACCTTTGTTATTTTCAGCTTTATTGTCGTTTAATAGAGAATCTTTATTGAGCGAACAAGATGCAATACAAAGCATTAGCAGCATAGTAAACAAGCGAAGGGATATGAATTTCCTAATATTCATATATTTAATTTTAAATAAATTATAAGCAATTTAAATTATTCAAGAGAAAACGACAAAAAAATTATTCGGCTATGTCAATAGCCATTTCATTTCTGCTATTAAATATATCTCACAGCACAATGAAACACATATTAATATAAGGCCAATCTTTAAATCAATTAATACCTAGATGTTTCCTAAACATTTGATACCAGTTCGATTCTGGTCGGAGCCACTTCTTTAACAATCAATCACTTACCTTTTATTTTCTTGGAGTTTTTACTACAGGTTTGCAGTGGACATTGCAGTACATTGCAGTTAATGGTGGTTTTGGTCTGTAACTTGGGTGTATTTGGAGGTAGGTGGCTGATGTAGTCTTAATGTGTCTATTCCAAATTTCATAAGGTAGTTTTATTGGGTGGAGTACATAAGTATGTACTGTTCCCTATTGTTGTAAAGTAGTTTAATTGGGTGGAGTACATAAGTATGTACTATAGAGTACATAAACATGTACCATAAGTACATCAATCCGTGAACTGTTCCCTATTGTTGTAAAGTTGTTTTATTGGGTGGAGTACATAAGTATGTACTATAGAGTACATAAACATGTACCATAAGTACATCAATCCGTGAACTGTTCCCTATTGTTGTAAAGTTGTTTTATTGGGTGAAGTACATAAGCATGTACCATAGAGTACATGAGCATGTACTGTTCCCTATTGTCGGAGCCAATTCTCTAAAAAATCAATCACTTATCTTTTATTGACTTGGGTTTAATATTGAGGTATTGCAGTAAACCTTGCAGTACATTCCAATGGTCTATGTTTTTTTTGCGACAACTTGGGAGTATTTGGAGTGAGGTTAATGGGTTAATTTTTATCTTTAGATTGAAATCAAACTAAATGAGTAAACACGAAACTTGGAGAACAAGACAATATTGGCAAACCGTAGGATGTTTATTGATTGAAGAATTCGTTTCTGTGAATGCTTCTGAATTAAACGCAAAAAGACCGATAGATGGTTTAATTGTTCTTAATGAACCAACGGCAATCCACACCAATAGTTTCTATGATATTAAAGATAAGGATGTAGTTATCATTCAATGCAAAGCAACAAGACTCGGCATGTACTTGTTGGGTCAAATATATTTTAGTCAGTTTTTAATTCAGAAACACCAACCACGAAGTATAAAGTTAGTTGCCATTTGTGGTAAATCTGATTCTATTATGGAAGAACTTGCAATAGCACATAATATTGAGGTTGTAGTAATTCCTGAATAAGGATATTAATTTAAGAGGTAGATGGCAGATGTGGTTTGGGGTAAGCCAATTCTATTTGTTGTAAAAGAATAAAATCTGTTTTTAGTCATCCCCATATCACCACCTCAATTCAATAATAAGATAGCAACTTTATTGATTTCAAGTTATAAAAAACTAACTTTACGAATAACAATGTAATTGATTTAGAAGAATGAGCTTTAAAAACATACTAGAGAAATACCGTAAAATATCATTCTCCGAAAGAGATAAGGGAGACCGCTTCGAACGATTAATGCAAGCATATCTAAAAACTGACCCCAAATATGCTTATCAGTTTAAAAATGTTTGGTTGTGGAATGAGTTTCCTGGAAAGAAAGACTTAGGCGGAAGCGATACAGGTATTGACTTAGTTGCTGTTACACATGACAATGATTATTGGGCTATTCAATGTAAATGCTATCAAGACACTTCAACCATTGACAAGCCAGCCGTTGACAGTTTTCTTTCTACGTCAAGTAGGGAATTCAAAGATGAAAGTTTAAGAACAACTAGCTTCGCTCAAAGACTTTGGATTTCAACCACAAACAAATGGGGACCTAATGCTTATGAAGCAATCAAAAATCAAAACCCACCAGTTACTAGAATTAATCTTACAGATTTAATTGACGCTCCTGTTGATTGGGAAAAATTGGAGCAAGGTATTCACGGAGAAAAAGGACGTGCAGAAAAAAAGAAACTTTATCCGCATGTATTAGAAGTACGTGATAAGGTTTTTGAATATTTCAAGGAGAATGAAAGAGGTCGTTTAATTATGGCTTGTGGTACAGGTAAAACAATAACCTCATTAAAAATTGCCGAGAAACAAACTGACAACAAAGGAACAATACTTTTTCTTGTTCCATCCATTGCACTAATTGGACAGACATTAAAAGAATGGACATCTCAAGCCGATGAACCGATTAACCCAATTTGTATTTGCTCCGACCCTGAAATAACAAGAAAGAGAACTAAGGACGACCAAGATTTAACAAGCACTATTGATTTGGCTTGGCCTGCTTCAACGGATTCTAATAATATCTTAAAACAATTCCAACATTATAAAAACGCCAACAATGGAATGACGGTGGTTTTTTCTACTTACCAATCTATTGATGTAATAGCAAAAGCACAAATAGTTTTACTGAAAAATGGCTTTCCTGAATTTGATTTAATTATTTGCGATGAAGCACATCGAACAACTGGTTATACAGAACCAGGCATGGACGATTCGGCTTTCGTAAAAGTACATGATGCTGATTTTATCAAATCAAAGAAACGTTTATACATGACAGCCACTCCAAGGTTGTACGATGTAGAAGCACAATCGAAAGCAGCCAAAAATGATATTCCGCTTTGGTCAATGGACGAGGAAAAATATTTTGGAAAAGAAATTCACCGCATTGGTTTTGGTGAAGCAGTTGAAAGAGGATTGCTCACCGATTACAAGGTTATTATTCTTACGCTTAATGATAAGGATGTACCAACGGCAGTGCAAAAAATGATTACCAATGGTGAAGCCGAAATTAAAACTGATGACCTCACTAAATTAATCGGAACTGTTAATGCCTTATCAAAGCAATTTTTAGGGAACGAATCAATTAAAGTTGAAGGTGATGATAGGCCTATGAAAAGGGCGGTTGCTTTTTGTGGCAGCATTGCCAACTCTACCAATATTGCAGCAAGCTATAATTTGGCTTCTGAAAACTATTTGGAATCACTTCCAGAAGAAAAGAAAAAGGATATGGTTACTGTACAAGCCATGCATATGGATGGAACAATGGCTGCTCCGCAACGTGACCAAATGCTCAGTTGGTTAAAGGAAGAAACGCCAGGTAATGAATGTAGAATTATTACAAACGTTCGAGTATTAAGTGAAGGTGTTGATGTTCCTTCTTTAGATTCTGTACTTTTTCTTTCTGCTCGAAACTCTCAGGTTGATGTTGTGCAATCCGTTGGTCGTGTAATGCGTAAATCAGAAGGCAAGAAATACGGATACATCATTATTCCTGTGGTTATTCCTGCAGATGTTGAGCCAGAACATGCTTTAGATGACAACGAACGTTACAAAGTAGTTTGGACAGTTTTGAACGCTTTACGTGCACATGACGACCGTTTTAATGCTACGGTAAATAAAATTGAACTCAATAAGAAACGACCAAACCAAATTATTGTTGGTGGTTCTGAATATGGTTTTGATGGAGATGGAAACCCGATTGAAAAAACTCGTGACGGATATGAAGGCACTGATTCAAACAACGAAATTGGAAGACAAATAGCCGTCCAATTCGGGCAATTACAAGATGTAGTTTTTGCTCGAATGGTTGAAAAAGTTGGTGACCGAAGGTATTGGGAGCAATGGGCAAAAGATGTTGCACAAATTGCTGAACGACAAATTGAACGCATCAGGTTTCTAATTACTGAAAAGAAAGACCAGCGTACTGCATTCAATAAATTTCTAAGTGGTTTACAAAAGAACATAAATCCGAGCATTGACGATGCTCAAGCCATTGAAATGTTGGCACAACATATTATAACACAACCAATTTTTGATGCCTTGTTTGAAGGTTACTCATTCGTAAAATCAAACGCAGTTTCTATGGCTATGCAAGGCATGATAGAATCTTTGGAAGAAGGAAGTAACCTTGCAGAGCAAGACGAAACTCTACAAAAATTTTATGATTCTGTTCGCATACGTGCTCAAGGCATCGACAATTCAGAAGGAAAGCAACGCATCATTATTGAATTATATGATAAGTTTTTCAAAACAGCATTTCCAAGAATGGTGGAGAAACTGGGTATAGTTTATACACCTGTAGAAGTAGTTGACTTTATCATTCATTCTGTTAACGATATTCTTAAAAAGGAATTTGACAGAACAATTTCTGATGAAAATATACACATACTTGACCCGTTTACAGGAACAGGAACATTCTTAGTGCGTTTGCTTCAAAGCGGTTTGATTGATGTAAAAGATTTAGAACGCAAATACAAAGATGAATTACATGCGAACGAAATTGTATTATTGGCTTATTACATAGCAGCCATTAACATTGAAAACGCTTATCACGATGCTACACCCGACCCTAATGATGGCGTGGGTAAAGCCAATTATACATCATTTGATGGTATTGTATTAACAGATACATTTCAACTCAGTGAAACAAAAGAAACTGAAATTCAATATGAGGAGATGTTGAAGAAAAATTCTGAACGAGTTGAAAAACAAAGAAAAGCACCACTTAAAATTATTATTGGAAATCCACCATATTCAATCGGGCAGAAATCCGCAAACGATAATGCACAAAATCAAACTTATCCAATGTTAGATAAACGCATTGCTGATACTTATGCAAAATTTTCTTCAGCAGGTCTTAGTAAATCACTTTATGATGCTTATATCAAGGCTTTTCGTTGGAGTACGGATAGATTAGATAAAACAGGTGGTATTATTTGTTTTGTTTCAAATGGTGCATGGTTAGACGGTAATAGTACAGATGGTTTCCGTAAAGCGATTGAAAAAGAATTTTCATCCATCTATATTTTTAATTTAAGGGGGAATGCCCGCACAGTAGGAGAGTTAAACAGAAGAGAAGGACACCCATTATTTGGAGCAAGTGGTGGTAGAGGGGGCTCTATGACCCCTATTGCAATTTCATTGTTAGTTAAAAATCCAGCTGTAAAAAGGGAAAAAGCTGAAATTTTTTATCACAATATAGGTGATTATCTAAAGCGAGATGAAAAACTCAAAATCATCAAAGGATTACAAACCTTTGGAAATCCTAAAATGGAGTTATTTACTTTGCAACCCAATGAACACGGTGATTGGTTGAGTATGAGGAATAAAATGTTTGATGATTTTATTTCGATTGAGCCAGAGAAGAAGTTTGATTTAAAGAGTAAAACAATTTTTAACACATACGCAATTGGAGTTGCTACGAATAGAGACGCATGGGTATATGGTTTCTCATATTTTAAAATTAAAGGAAACATGGAACGAATGATAGAATTTTACAATATGCAAAAAGAGTCATTCGCTTCTGAAATTAAAATAAATAACAAATTAAAAGTTGAAGATTTTATTAGCCAAAATCCTCAAGAAATTAGTTGGACAAGGGCTTTACGTAAAGATGTTAAAAAAGGTATTACTCATAAATATACTTCGATTAATTACAGGACTACCATGTATAGACCCTTTACAAAGCAGAATTTATATTTTGATAAGGCTTTCATTGAAAGTCCAGGATTGTCAATACAATTATTCCCAACAAAAGAATTAGAGAATGTTGTTATCAATTGTCACGGGTTAGGTGGAAATAAACCTCATTCTATTTTAATAACAAACAATATAATCGACCTTAATTGTTTAGAAGCAGGCGCGCAATGTTTCCCTTTATATTACTATGAAGAAAATAAAGTAACTCAAAAAGGTTTATTTGACACTGATTTAAGTCAGAAATATATTCGTAGAGATGCCATCAGCGATT
>CAJBBN010000010.1 GCA_903951325.1 uncultured bacterium | reverse complement strand
TATTTTGCAGGATATCAAAAAAATGAAATTCAAAGAAGTAAAGCCAAAGAAGCTTTAATAATCATTACAAAAGAATATCAAAACGAATTACAGGTAGTAGATTTAATGGATAAAACTTTGTTAAAATTACGCGAAGCAGGCGTATACGATTACTTCGAACAATCAAAACAATTGAACGAAAGTTATACCCTGAACAAAGTAAGATTAGATCAAGAGACTGCCATTTTAAAAGTATACGAAAACACCAAAGTGAATTTGCCAGATACTTTAATTGTTAAAACGCGTGCAAGGGTTAACGGCTATCAAGCAGCAATCAATGCTGTTAAGCCGCAGTTAGACTTGTTAAAAAAATATGGCGGTATTTACCTCGATAATATCAATAGTCTTGACTTAGAAAGGAAAAAATTGAGCAGCTTAAAGTCTAGATTCGAAAGCACTAAATTAGACTATGAGCAAGTATTGCCAATGAAATTTACCATTAACCAAGCAACAAGACCCGAAATTGCAGCCCGACCTAGAAGAGGTTTGACAACAGGCTTGGTTTTTGTTTCTACTTTTTTATTGTCAATTATTGCCATTGCGCTGATCGAAGCTATACCAGCCATTAGTAAAAAATTAAGCTAAATTGTTTAAAGCAATTACACCCAAACAATTCCTTATTTTCTTTGCCGCAATAGCTTTATTTGTGGCAGCTTCTTTGTATGCCATTAAAATAGAAGTGCCCTATATTCATTTTTTACCAGTAATTCTCATTGGCGGATATATAGCCATTAAAGATTTCTCTTTACTCTTTTATTTTTTAATTGCCGCATTGCCATTATCGTTTGAGTTTTCTGTCGGCGGCTCAAGTTTATCGATGCCCACAGAACCTTTAATGATCGCGCTTTTAGGCGTTAGCATAGTTTTACTCATTCAAAACAGATTGCAGCGCAATGCAGAATGGAAACACCTGCTTGTACTACTCATCTTGGCACACATTGCTTTGTTATGTTTAAATATGGTGCTCTCTCCAAACCATTTATTGTCTTTTAAATATTTACTGACTAAGCTTTGGTATTACGCTGCATTTGTATTTATTCCAATTTTAATTTTAAAACAAGATGGTATTTATAAGAAATTATTTTGGCTGATTTTTATCCCATTAATGCTAAGCGTATGCTATACGGTTGCCAGGCATGCTTTAAAATCTTTTGGCTTTGATGAAATTAATATTGCTGCTCGACCGTTTTACGCCAACCATGTAATTTATGCCTGCGCACTAGGTTTGTTGTTACCTTTTGTTGTAATGGCCATTGGTTGGTACAAACATAAACCAATAATATTAACGCTGCTTATTGGCAGTTCCTTGCTTTTATTATTTGCAATCATTACTTCCTACACCCGAACTACTTGGCTATCTTTAGTGGCTGCAATAGGCGCGTTGCTGGTGTTTCGGACGGCATATCTTAAACCTGCCATATTAGTTGCACTCATTTGCACGATTGGTTTTTGTTACTATTTAGTTGACCAAAATCGATACATGAAATACGCACCCGATTTTCAACGAACCGTATTTAACCACGAAAATTTTAGCAAACATATGTCGGCCACCATGGAAATGAAAGATGTTTCTGGAATGGAGCGGGTGTACAGATGGGTAGCTGCAGTAAATTTAATTCAACATAATTTTTGGTTAGGCACAGGCACTAACACATTTTATCCTACTTATAAAATTTACGCAAACCCTGCATTTATAACGAATGTGAGCGATAACCCTGAGCATGCCAGTACGCATAATTATTTTCTGCTTACTTTTTGCGAACAAGGTGTTTTTGGGTTTTTATTATTTAGCGGTATGTATTTATACGCCCTACTGCGCTGCTATTTTATTTTTCGAATGAGTAAAATAAAACAAGATCAACATATTATTACTGCTTGCTTTTTGTCGCTTGTGGTATTTTTAGTTCACCTGGTACTTGGCGATATGGTGGAGGTTGATAAGAATGGCGGTATCTTTTTATTATGTATCGCCATCATTATTTCGCTTGATACAAAAACAAAAAATGCAATTAGCCAAGGCAATTAAACCGAAACATTATTTCCTTTTGTTTCAAAAGCATCGCTTAATCCTGAAGAAAAAATATTGAAGGCAAATACTAAAAGCATAATAGCTATGCCAGGTATAATGGCAAGATATGCCGCATCAATAATAATGTAACCGTAATGTTCTTTTACCATTCCTCCCCATGTAGGCATAGGTGGTTGTGCGCCAAATCCCAAAAAACTCAATCCTGCTTCTAATAAAATAGCCGATGCAAAGTTAGCAGCAGCAATCACCAATAATGGCCCCATTATATTTGGTAATATATGTTTGTAAATAATTCTAAAGTTGCCAAAACCCATTGCTCTAGCGGCTTCTACATATTCTAATTCTCTGACGCTTAAAATTTGACCGCGAACTAAACGCGCCACTTCTACCCACATGCTTAAACCTATGGCAATAAACACTTGCCAAAATCCTTTGCCTAAAGCAAAAGAAATTGCAATAACCAACAGCAACGTAGGTAAAGACCAGATCACATTGATAAGCCAACTAATTAATTCATCGACAGAACCCCTATAAAAGCCAGCCATTGCGCCAAGTGCGAGTCCAATTAACAAAGAAATAACAACCGAAACTAAACCAACAGAAAGCGATACCCTGCTTCCTAAAACGATACGACTAAACAAATCTCGACCATAACGATCGGTTCCGAAAATATAGGTTCTAGTAAAAATTTGATCTTGTTTTATTTTTGTAAGCAAAGCCGTGGTGCTAATATTTATTGTTTGGCCATCGAGCGTGTGTAGCTGAAATGCTTGCTGGCTATAGG
>CAJBBN010000009.1 GCA_903951325.1 uncultured bacterium | reverse complement strand
ATGCGATTGAGTTTTTCAACCGGCACCATTTGCATTCGAATATCGTTTGCTTCTACTAAAGTTTTTAACTCTCGAAATAAATCGCCAGCAATTCCCTTTTGCACATATAAACTTTCTATTTCTTTGCCTGCTTCGACCGCTTCGATAACCGCTCTAATGCCGAATACTAATTGATTTGGTTTTCCTTCCACTTTGTTAATTTTCCACAAACAAAGGGATAATTATGCGAACCACAAAAAAAACTATGCACATTTAGCTTATTAACACAAAAAATAGCCTTTTAAGATCTATATTAAGTTTCATTTTGAGTTATTAACCAGTTATTCACAAGCAATGTTTATAAAAGACTATTCGAAAATAAACAGAAAGGCCAAAAATAAATAGTGGAGAAAAAATATGTTTAAATAGTGTTGCAAAGCATTAACTTTGTGTTCTGACATATGGAAAAAAGTACAATAAATACCCGTAACGACCGTCGTAAAAATGCGACCAACTTAAATGGACATTTAGCAAAAATACCTCCTCAAGCTATCGATTTAGAAGAAGCAGTATTGGGAGCATTGATGCTAGAAAAAGATGCATTGAGTGCCGTTATAGATATTTTAAAACCCGAAACTTTTTATGTTGATGCCAATCAGAAAATTTTCAGGGCCATTCAATATTTGTTTCAAAATAGTTCGCCAGTAGACATTCTAACAGTAACCAATCGTTTAAGACAAACTGCCGAACTCGAAGTGGTAGGTGGTGCTTATTATATCACCGAATTAACCAATAGGGTTGCTTCTGCTGCAAACATTGAATTTCATGCCAGAATTATTTCTGAAAAATTTATCCAAAGAGAACTCATTTCTATTTCTTCAGATATTATTACCAGCGCATACGAAGACACCACCGATGTACTTGAATTATTAGACAAAGCAGAAAAAAATCTTTTTGCCATTGCAGAAGGTAACATTCGAAGAGAGTCTTACGACATGAGTACCTTGATTCAAAAATCTATTCAACAACTAGAAAGTTTAAAAGATAAGGTAGATGGCTTAACTGGTGTAACTAGCGGTTTTGTGGAGTTAGACCGTCTTACCTCTGGCTGGCAAAACTCCGATTTAATTATTATTGCTGCACGACCTGCAATGGGTAAAACCGCATTCGTATTAAGTTTAGCTAGAAACGCAGCCATTATCGGTTCTAAAAAAATTGCCTTATTCTCTCTAGAGATGGCCGCAGTTCAATTAACCAATCGTTTAATTTCTGCTGAAGCAGAATTACCTGCAGAGAAAATTAAAAAAGGAAAACTTGAAGCCCATGAATGGCAACAATTGATGCATAAAGTGGGTAAGCTTTCAGATTCAGGAATTTTTATTGACGATACACCCGCTTTAAATATTTTCGAATTAAGGGCAAAATGCCGCCGTTTAAAAGCACAACACGACATCGACATGATTGTGATCGACTACCTACAATTAATGGTAGGTTCGGGCGATAATAGATCGGGAAATAGAGAGCAAGAAATTTCGGCTATTTCAAGAGCACTAAAAAGTATTGCAAAAGAATTAAATGTACCTGTCATTGCTTTATCTCAATTAAGTAGAGCAGTAGAAACCCGTGGAGGTACTAAAAAACCAATGTTATCCGATTTACGTGAATCTGGATCTATTGAACAAGATGCCGATATGGTGTTGTTTATTTATCGTCCAGAATATTACGGCTTTGATGTAGATGAGGAAGGAAATAATACGAAAGGTACTGCCGAAATTATCATTGCGAAGCATAGAAATGGTGCGGTGGGTTCTGTTAAATTAAAATACATTGGAGAGTTTGTAAAATTTGCCGATATGGATGCAAACGATTATGGTAGCTTCCCAAAAAGCAATCCTCTTGGCCCTTCTAACGATTTTGATAACCATAAAAATGTGATTATTCGCCCAAGTAAAATGAACGATCGATCGGATGATGTTCCGTTTTAAGCTTGTAGTGCCGCTGTAATTAATCCCAATAAAATAATAAATGACGGTGGTGTTTTGGTAAACTTCAATAACACAAAAGTAAATGCGACAATCAACAATTGTATAGCGTTACCATTTATGGTTTGTAACATGATAAAAAATGCTGCAATAGCAAATCCTACCGAAACCGAATTGATGCCAATTAAAGCAGATTGAATAGATTTTTTAGATTTTAATTTATCCCAAAAAGGAAAAATAGTTAAGATAAAAAGTAAGCCTGGCAAATTAATTCCTATCAAAGCAGCTAAACTTCCTATAAGCTGAGCGCTAATACCCGCACCTTTTACAGACATTGCTCCAATAAAAGAAGTGAAAGAAAAAAGTGGTCCAGGTATAATTTGTTGCAATGCATAACCAGACATAAACTCGGGTGTAGTTAAATAATGTTTCATTTCCACAAATTCGGTATACAGCAAAGGCGCTAATACTTGCCCACCACCAAAAATAAAAATACCGTTTCTATAAAAATTCTCGAACAACCTTACTGGCAAAGAAAATACCGATGTTCGATTAATAATTGCACCTAATAAAGCGAAAAATAAAAACACCAAAATAAGTGGAATAATTTTTTTCCAATTTGTTTTAATAAAATCTTCTGGTTTTTTTTCTTCCGGAACTTTTAAAAAGAAATAAGAAAACAAAATAGCGCAAGCCAAAATGATTGGAAACACATAGGCGTTTCGAATGATCAAAGTAATTACACTGGCAAATATGGCAAGGCCATAAGATAAGCGATTGCCCAATACATTTCGGGTAAGTATATAGGCCGAATAGGCAATGAAACCAATAGCCATAGGGCCCAATACAAAAATAAAATTAGCGGCGTGCCTATTTAATGCTAGATAATTATATCCTATGGCAAATAAGGACATGATAATAGCAGAAGGTAAGATCCAAATTAAAAAAGATAAAATCGCAAGTGTTAAGCCACCAAATTGATAGGCAATGGCCACCAATGTTTGCGTAGAAGATGGACCAGGTAAAACCTGACAAAGTGCATTATATTCTAATAATTCTTTTTGAGTGACAAATTTTTTTTTATCGACAAACTCTTTTAGGAGCATAGCAATATGAGCCGATGGGCCACCAAAGGCAACGAGACTAAACTTAAAAACTGCTGCTAAAAATTGGCGTTTTGATTTATTCATTTTCGTAATCCAAGCCATTAAAGATATTAAAAGCAGATTGTAATTCCGAAAATGCATGATTATCCCCTATTTTTCGGGCAATTTTCATTCCTTTTTGATAAGTTTCAAAGGCGTTTTCGCTTTCTTTTAATACTTCATAAAGCTTGGCTAAATGATAATAAACCCCAACATAATCTTCGTTAGCATTTACGGTTTCGAGGTAATAAAATAAAGCCTTTTGGTTGTCATTAAGCTTTAAATACTCCGTTGCCAAGGCATAAAGCAAAAAAGAGTCGTTTGGCTCCTCTAAGAGCATTTCTAAAAGTCTTTGGATGCGTTGATTATTCATTTTTTATTCGATAGAAATTGCCTATTTTTGCGCAAAAACATTGATACTATGAAAATATTAGTCTGCATCAGTAATGTACCAGATACAACTACAAAAATAACCTTTAACTCGAATAATACCGAATTTAACACGAGTGGTGTACAATTTATTTTAAATCCATACGACGAATTGGCTTTGGCGAGGGCTATTGAATTAACAGAAGGTGGCAACGGCAATGTTACTGTTGTGAATGTTGGACTTGCCAATACCGAACCAACCATTCGTAAAGCTTTAGCCATTGGCGCAGACGATGCCATTAGAATTAATGCAGCGCCTGCAAATGCCTATTTTGTAGCGCAACAAATTGCAAAAATTGCAAAAGAGGGTCAATACGAATTAATATTAACTGGCCGCGAATCGATTGATTATAATGGCGCGCAGACTGGTGCCATGATTGCAGAAATCATGGATATCCCCTCTATCTCTATCATTAAAAAATTGACCATTGACGCAAATACTGCAACCGTAGAAAGAGAAATTGAAGGTGGAAAAGAAGTGATTACCGTAGATTTTCCATTCTTAGCAAGTGTTACCGAAGGAGTTGCTGAACCAAAAATCCCTAACATGCGAGGCATTATGTCGGCACGCACCAAACCTTTGCAAGTAGTAGAAGCCATTGCGGTAGATACCTTGAGCAGTATTAGCTCGTTTGATTTGCCTGCCGCTAGAAGCACGGTAAAATTGATTTCGACAAATGAATCTGCTAAATTAATTGAGGCATTACATAGCGAAGCAAAAGTTATTTAATTATAATTAAGAAAAAAACATTTTAAAAATCTACCATGAACGTATTAGTATATATAGAAAATATAACCGGAAAATTTAAAAAATCAACTTACGAAGTAGTCTCTTATGCAGCTGCAATTGCTAAACAAACAGGCGGAACTTTAACAGCTGTTTCTATTGGAAATGTAGAGGCTAGCACCTTAGCAGAAATTGGAAAATATGGCGCAAGTAAAATTTTAAACGTACAACAAGATGCATTAAGCAGTTTTGTGAATCAAGCCTATGCATCCATTATTTCTCAAGCAGCTAAATCGGTAGATGCTTCGGTAGTAGTACTTTCTAACACTTTTACCGGAAAAGGTTTAGCACCAAGAGTCGCGGTAAAATTAGCAGCGGGCTATGTTGATGGCGCATTGGAATTGCCAACAATAACAGGAAATTCTTTTAGTGTAAAAAGAGGCGCTTTCTCTGGTAAGGCATTTGCCAATGTTACCTTAAACTCCGCTATAAAAGTGATTACCTTGAGTCCAAACGCTTATCAAATAAACGATCTTGGAACTACAGCTACAATAGAAGATTTTAATCCTAGTACTGGTGCGCATGATTTCCAAACGATGGTCAAAGAAATTATCAGAGCCAGCGATAAAATATCTTTACCCGATGCAGAATTAGTGGTTTCGGGTGGAAGAGGTTTAAAAGGTCCTGAAAACTGGGGAATGATTGAAGAATTAGCTTCTTTATTAGGTGCAGCAACAGGTTGCTCTAAACCAGTTTCAGATTCTGGTTGGAGACCACATGAAGAACACGTAGGCCAAACAGGCATTGCCGTTGCGCCAAACTTATATATTGCCATTGGTATTTCTGGTGCTATTCAACATTTAGCTGGCGTGAGCGCTTCTAAAGTAATTGTAGTGATCAATAAAGATCCAGAAGCACCTTTCTTTAAAGTTGCAGATTATGGAATTGTTGGCGATGCATTTGAAGTAGTTCCTCAATTAATTGAAGCGGTAAAAGTATTGAAAGCGCAAGCGTAATTTTCAAAACAAATGAAAAAAATAAAACTAGACATCGTTGGTCTGTCTTATAGTCAAACCCAATCTGGAGCTTATGCTTTGGTATTAGGTGAGGTAAATGGCAAAAGACGATTGCCTATTATTATTGGAAGTTTTGAAGCGCAAGCCATTGCCATTGAAATAGAAAAAATGAGTCCTAGTAGACCATTAACGCACGACTTATTTAAAACACTCACTTTAAGTTATCAAATTAAAGTAGAAGAAGTACTCATTTATAATTTAGTGGATGGTATTTTCTTTGCGAAAATAATTTGCAACAACGGCACTAAAACCGTAGAGCTCGATTCCAGAACATCTGATGCCATTGCATTAGCGGTTAGGTACCATTGTCCAATTTATACTTATGATTTTATTCTAGCTGCTGCCGGAATTTTAATCGAAGGTTCTGATTATGATTTTTTGGAAAACATTGATCAAATAGAAGACCTCGAAAACAAAAGTAAAGAAGGAAATATTTATCAGGGTAAAAGCGATATCGAACTGCAAGCCCAATTACAAAAAGCCTTACAAGAAGAAGATTACGAAAAAGCAGCACACATTCGAGACGAACTTACTAAACGCGGAAGCAATTAATAAAAAGCCTGGTTAAATAACCAGGCTTTTTTATTTCAATTAGAAGGTTGATCTTTTGGCATCAATCTATTGGCTTGTTCCCATTTAATAAACAATGCCGATGCGCTAATATGATGCATATCACAAAGCTTTAAAAAACTAGTAAGATTTAAATCTTCTCCACTCTCCCATCGCTGATAAACAGAGCGATTGATCCCTTTCTCATTTGAAAATTTTTCTGCTGAAGTATAGCCTAATTCAAGTCTTCTGTTACGAATTAAATACGCTAAATCATACAATCTGGTGTCTTTACTTTTCATAAAAAATGTTTGGTTAAAAAATCAATAAATTGATTAAAACTAATTTGATTAAATGAATGTCGCAATAGGATGTTTGTTTTATTGATTTAAGCTAAGCTGAATAAAATTGCATTTATGCAGTTGGACTCTTTTACAAAAGCCTTCATATTTACTTTACGATCGAAAATATAATAGAGGCCTAGCTAGCCTGATACTAATTAACAAATGGTTTAACAATTAAAAAAAAGAAGATGAAAAAATTAATGCTCATACTAACAGTATGTTGTTTGATTGGTGGTGGTGATTTGTTAGCGGCGAGTATGCTTACAGGCCCTAAGGTTGTTATTACTTTAGAGTTTGGATCAAAACAATCCGTAAACTGCCTTGGCAGTGGCTTTTGTAGAATTAAGATTGGAGGAAACCTGAAAATGAGCGATGGCACTCTTGCCGAAATTCAATTCAACGAAGAAACTGGTCAACTCGAAATGACCATCAATACTAAAACCGGCATCAGTGCTGAAGATTTAACTCAATATTTTTCTAAAAATATTTTCAGGGTTGATACCGATTACACATTCAGTGATGAAATGTGTGAACTACTAAATATACCAGCAGATTTTACTATTAAAAAAGGAAATTATTCGGTCCAAAGAAACAAAGAACTTTTAACTGTTCAATTTTAATTTACCCAATGCCGAGCATTTTGCTCGGCATTTTTAATCCAAAAAAATATGAAAAAAAATTTATTTGTCACCTTAATTGGTTTAGTACTCTTTTGTAGCAGCTGCAGCTTAATTCTCCTGAAATATGCAGGTATCAAACCTGCCAAAGCAATTGCAATTGAAAAAGT
>CAJBBN010000008.1 GCA_903951325.1 uncultured bacterium | reverse complement strand
TTACAATTCCCATGTCATTTATGATCATCACTTTGGCTTATCGTTACTTATTTCCAAAGGATATTTTAGATGAAAAAAACTTTTTAATTTAACAAAAGGATTAATGTCAATTAAATCTTTCCTTGCTAAAATATATGCTCGAAAACTTGTTCGAAAACTGCATCGCCAGCAATTGCATGCCATTGGTATTCAAGCGAAAATCTTAGCAGATTTAATTTTAAAAGCTAAGCATACCCAATTTGGTTTAGCACATCAATTCGATCAAATAGCTAATTACGAAACCTTTAAAAGCCTTGTTCCTGTTAGAGATTACGAAGACTTTCAAG
This sequence comes from uncultured bacterium, assembly GCA_903951325.1. Classification (GTDB taxonomy): domain Bacteria; phylum Bacteroidota; class Bacteroidia; order Sphingobacteriales; family Sphingobacteriaceae; genus CAIKLP01. The sequence continues at coordinate 1,198 of CAJBBN010000008.1, read as the reverse complement.
AACCATATCTTAAAGATTTAATTGCAGGTAAGCCCAATGTGCTTTGGCCTGGCAAACCTATTTATTTTTGTAAAACATCGGGAACTACCTCTGGCGTAAAATATATTCCTATTACTAAAGATTCGATGCAGCATCATATTAATGCTGCAAAAACAGCCTTGCTTTGTTACATTAACGAAACAGGGAATGCGGATTTTCTCAATGGGAAATTAATTTTTTTACAAGGCAGTCCATTGCTTAATCAACAAGCAGGTATTGCTACTGGAAGGCTATCTGGCATTGTGGCTCACCATGTGCCGGCTTATTTACAAGCAAATCGATTACCCAGTTTTGAAACCAATTGTATTGAAGATTGGGAAACAAAATTAGATGCAATTGTGGCAGAAACTTTTCATCAAGATATGACACTCATTTCTGGTATTCCACCTTGGGTGCAAATGTATTTTGATAAATTAATACAGCAATCTAATGGACAAGCCATCAAAGACATTTTTAAAAACTTTTCTTTGTTTGTATATGGTGGCGTAAATTTTGAACCCTATCGTGCCAAAATAGAACAAAGTATTGGAAAGAAAATTGATACAATAGAGACCTATCCTGCATCTGAGGGCTTTATTGCTTTTCAAGATACACAAAACGAAGCAGGCTTATTATTAAATATTAATGCGGGTATATTCTTCGAATTTATACCAGTTGAAAATTATTTTGATGATCAACCCAAAAGGTTAACCTTAGCCGATATCGAGCTAGAAAAAAATTATGCTTTAATTCTGACAACCAATGCCGGATTGTGGGCATATAGTATAGGAGATACTGTAAAATTTGTAAGTAAAAGTCCTTATCGCATCAAAGTAACGGGCAGAATTAAACATTTCATTTCTGCATTTGGCGAACATGTAATTGGCGAAGAAGTAGAATACGCTTTAATGACTGCTGCAAAAGAAATTAATTTAGCCATTGCTGAATTTACAGTGGCACCTCAGGTAAACCCAATAGATAATGGGCTTCCTTACCACGAATGGTTTATAGAAACCGAGCAAAGTATTTCAGATTTAACCGCTTTTGCAGCAAGGGTAGATGAACTTTTGCAAACAAAAAATGTATATTACAAAGACTTGATTAATGGGAAAGTATTGCGCACTTTGCAAATAAAAATACTTCCAGCAGGTACTTTTATTAATTATATGAAAAAGGAAGG
>CAJBBN010000007.1 GCA_903951325.1 uncultured bacterium | reverse complement strand
TGTAGTGGGTAGTTTTGGCGGTGAAGCGAATGTGAGCCCCTACCTCAGTAAACTAGCCAATGAAGGTATTGCATTTGATTCTATTTATGCATCGGGAGATCGAACCGATAAAGGTCTGGTAGCTTTGCTTAGTGGCTTTCCTTCGCAAGCGGTACGATCTATTATTCACCAACCCGATAAATTTGAAAAATTACCTTCTTTAGCACAATCAATGATTAACAATGGATATCAACCATTTTTTATTTATGGTGGCGAATCCGAATTTGCTAATTTTAAATCTTATTTGCTTTCTGGTGGTATCCATCAAATTATTGATAAAAATAATTTTGCATCCAATCAAATGAATTCTAAATGGGGGGCACACGATGGTTTTTTATTCGATAAACTTAACACCGAATTAAAAAATAAGCAACAACCTTTTTTTGCTATTACACTTACCCTAAGTTCACACGAACCATTTGAAATACCTATTGCTTCTAGCTTTAAGGGAAATGACCTACCCCAACTTTTCAGGAAATCGGCAAATTATACCGATCAATGCATTCAGCATTTTATGGAAGCAGCCAAAAAAGAAAAATGGTATAAAAATACCTTGTTTATTTTTGTAGCCGATCATGGGCATCGATTACCAAAAGAATATAGTACCGCTTTCGATTTTAGAAAATTTAGGATCCCCTTGATTTTTTCTGGAGAAGTAATAAATCCAGCATATAGAGGAAAAAGAATACACTTACTTGGCTCACAAACAGATTTAGCAGCAACCTTACTTAGCCAATTAAACATCAAACATGATCAATTCAAATGGTCTAAAGATTTGTTAAATCCTCAATCAATTCCTTTTGCTTTTTATAGTTTCGATAATGGATTTGGTTGGGTAAATACGAATCAGACCGTTGTGCAAGATAACATCAACAACAAAATAGTTTATAATAGTAAGCCTGAAATAAACCCCGAAACTAATTTGCAAAAAGGCAGGGCTTATATGCAGCAAGTATTTAAACAGTACCTAGCCTATTAATCTACAAAGTGTTTGGTATTTTTCATGATGTTTTTTTTCGTCCATGGAATGGTACTATTTTGTTCGGTTTGGCGCTCTTTACAATTTGGAACAGCACAATAAAAACAACATTGAGGCAAACAAGGATCAACATGTATAAATAATTCTACTTGCGTTGCTGCTTGCTCTTTCATTAATAATTCAATGGCATGAACTTCATCATGCATTTGATTTAAATGCCAATAATGGGGTAATGTTAAATGACAATCGATATGCAAATCGGCACCATATTTTTGTGCACGCAAATTATGTACATCTACCCAAGTATCTTTTCTAGCTTCTCCTAAAATTTTAACAATTTGATCCACCACTTTGGGGTCAATTTCGTCCATTAAGCCTGCAACAGAATGTCGCAAAAGCTGATAACCATTGTGTAAAATTAAGCCCCCTAATAAAATTGATAAAATACTATCAAGTAAAATATAGCCTGTTAATTTTATGATAATTAAGCCGACAATTAAGCCCAAACTAGTATAAGCATCAGACATTAAATGTTTGCCATCGGCTGTTAATACCATAGAATTTAATTTTTTTCCTCTTTTAATTAAATAGGTACCTAATAAATAATTGGCTAAACCAGCAATTGTTGTAATCCAAATTCCATCTGCTAAATGACTGATGCTATTTGGATGCATGATGGCAATAATAGATTTATAGATAATGGTAATACCCGCAATTAAAATTAAAGATCCTTCGAAACCAACGGCAAAAAATTCTACTTTTCCGTGTCCATAAGGATGATTCAAATCTTTAGGTAAAGACGATAAATAAATACTATAAAAAGCAAAGGAGCCTGCAATTATATTGATGATGTTTTCGAGTGCATCTGTTAAAATAGCATTGGAATGCGTAAGATAATAGGCATAGAACTTGAGCAGCGTAATAAATACACCTGCTATTAACACCCAAATAATGGCGTTTAGCCTATCTTTTTTAGCAATCATCCTGCAAATATCTTCATTTTTTAATAAATTTAGGACATGATCCAGTTTAAATTAAAGCTCCTACTCATTTTCAGCCTAAGCATCTTGCTTTTTCATTCTAATGCAAAAGCACAAAATTTTAAATTAATGTTAAGTTCAGGTATTAATTTTTCACAAGTAAATGGTGATAACTTAGCTGGATTTAATAAGCTGGGATTAGTTGCAGGTGCCGGAGTTTCTCGCAATATCAGTAATAATCAACAATGGAGTTTTGAATTTTTATATTCCGAAAAAGGCAGCAAAGATGTCGTAACCTTAGGAGACCCCATTCAAGATTCTATTTTCAAATTCAATTATATAGAAATTCCTTTTTGTTATCATTATCAATTTAAACCTAAATTGAATCTTCAGTTTGGTGTGTATACTGCAGTAAATATCAAATCTGTTTATAGTGATGGATTAGAGAATTACGACGTTTCGGAGCAAATTTATGCAACAGATTATGGCATTTTAGGAGGTTTAAGTTATGAATTAAGCCCTCAAACTAAAATTCAAACCCGCCTATCTACTTCTGTATTAGACTTTAACCATTCTATTGAACGGTACTATAATTTAGTGCTTTCGATGGGAATTAGCTATACCCTCTAAAACAATTTTAGTATTTTAGCGGAATATTTAATATAGAAACATGGAGCAATTAGCGGATAGACTTAATCTATTTTCCGAATCACAAACTTTAAAAGTGGCTAAATTAAGTCGCGAATTAAAAGCACAAGGAAAAGATATTATTAGTCTGAGTTTAGGTGAACCCGATTTTCCGACACCTGATCATATTAAAATTGCAGCAAAAAAAGCAATAGACGATAATTTCTCTTACTATACTCCCGTGGTTGGTTACCTCGATTTAAGAGAAGCTATTTGCAGAAAATTTAAAAGAGAAAACAACTTAAATTTTAGCCCCGAACAAATTGTAGTTTCGACCGGTGCAAAACAGAGCATTGCCAATGCAGTGCTTTCTATTGTCAATCCTGGCGATGAAGTAATCATACCTGCCCCTTATTGGGTGTCTTATTCAGAAATGATCAAACTAGCCGAGGGTGTTCCAGTTTATGTACAAACAAGTGTTGCAGCAGATTTTAAAATCAATGCAAAAGAACTTGCTGATGCCATTACACCCAAAACAAAATTATTTATGTTCTCTTCGCCTTGCAATCCTTCTGGATCTGTTTATTCGAAAGCAGAACTAGCCGAATTGGTTGCAGTATTTGAAAAAAATCCATCGATTTATATTTTATCTGATGAAATATACGAACATATCAATTTCGATACCACTCATACTTCTATAGCCGAATTTGAAAGTATCAGCGAACGTTGTATAGTCATTAATGGATTATCTAAAGCATTTGCCATGACAGGCTGGAGATTAGGCTACATGGGGGCTTCGCTTGCCATAGCTAAAGCATGCGACAAGATGCAAGGTCAATTTACTTCTGCTACTTGTTCAATAGCTCAGAGAGCCGCAATAGCCGCATTAGATTCGCCTTTAACGACAACCCTGTCGATGAAAGCTGCTTTTCAAAAAAGAAGAGATTTAGTTTACGAATTAATTAAAGAAATACCGGGCTTTATTACCAACAAACCGGCCGGTGCATTTTACTTTTTTCCAGATGTCACTTATTATTTCGGAAAAAAACATGCAGGTGGAACCATCAATAATGCAGAAGATTTATGCATGTATTTATTAACAGAAGCCAATGTGGCCGTGGTATCTGGCGACTCTTTTGGTAGTCCAAATAATATTCGATTTTCTTATGCAACTACTGAAGAAAATTTAATAAAAGCGATGCAAAGAATTAAAGTTGAATTAGCGAAATTAGTATAATGGAATTAACACAATTAAAAAACATCTTTGAATCATTCAATCAAATGAATGTATTAATTATAGGAGATGTAATGATCGATGGATATGTGTGGGGAAAAGTAGATAGAATTTCGCCAGAGGCTCCAGTGCCTGTGCTCTCAGTTGCTAAAAAAGAAGATCGATTGGGTGGTGCCGCAAATGTGGCTTTAAATATTCAATCAATGGGTGCAAACCCTATATTATGCTCGGTTATAGGTGATGACGAAAATGGGAAAAAATTCGTTGCGCTATTAAATGACTTAAAAATATCGGCAGAAGGTATACTCCAAAGTAAAGATCGTATTACCACCCTTAAAACAAGAGTGATTAAAGATCATCAACATTTATTGCGCATCGACGAAGAAATAGATCAACCATTAAACCAACAAGAAGAAAACATTTTTATTGAAAAAGTAAAAAATATTATTGCTGCTCATCAAATTGATGTAATTATATTTCAAGATTATGATAAAGGCGTGTTAACTAGTCATAATATCGAAAAATTAATTTCAATAGCCCAAAATGCAGGCATTAAAACGGTAGTCGACCCTAAGAAAAGAAATTTTTTAACCTATAAAAATGTAGGGCTATTTAAACCAAATTTAAAAGAATTAAAAGACGGTTTGAAAATTGAATTCAATCATTTATCTGATGATCAATTAGTTGCTGCAAGTAAAGAATTGAAAAACAAAATCAACGCAAATGCAGTATTGATAACACTTTCAGAGCATGGCGTTTTCTTAATGGATTCAGAAAATAACTATAAAATTCCGGCGCACATTCGAAATATTTCTGATGTTTCTGGTGCTGGCGATACCGTGATTAGTGTTGCGGCATTATGCTATGCCGGGGCAATGCCTAACGAAAAAATTGCAGCCATTGCAAATCTTGCTGGCGGTTTAGTATGCGAAAAAGTAGGTGTAGTTCCAATTAATAAATCCGCATTATTGAGCGAAGCTGCTGCCCTAAAAAAATAATTTATTTTGCTCTAATGGCATCAACAGGATTCAACTGAGAAGCATTCCAAGCTGGCAGAAACCCAGATATAACGCCTATTACAGCCGATACGCCTAAGCCAAGCACGCAATTGGCCAGACTCAATACTAATTCAAAATCGAATGCTGCTGCAACCAGAGTAATAATATACACAATGATTAAACCTATTATTCCGCCAATAATACTTAAGACCACCGCTTCTACTAAAAATTGTAATAAAATAAAATAATTTTTAGCCCCTAAAGATTTTTGAATACCAATAATATTCGTCCTTTCTTTTACAGAAACAAACATGATATTGGCAATACCAAAACCACCAACTAAAATAGAAAACCCTCCAATAATCCAACCTGCAATATTTACTACGCCAAATAAAGAGTCTAATTGTAAGGATAACATACTCGATTGATTCAAAGAAAAATCGTCATCTTCTCGAGGAGATAATCGCCTAATGGCTCTAATTTGCCCTTTCATCTCATTAGCTAACTCGTTTAAAGTAATGTTAGATGCCGCTTTGATGATAATTTTGGGATCGAAATTATCACTCTTTGTATCGACAATATTTCGAGCATAATTGATTGGAATTAAAACAGCATTATCTATGGAACTATTTAAAATATCTTCCCCTTCTTTTTTAAAAACACCTAATACTTTTAAATTCCTTCCACTTATTTTAACCGTTTGACCAACCGGATCTGCGTTTTCAAATAAACCTTTAGCCACCTCAAAGCCTAATAAAACATAGTTCTTACCGCTCCTAGAATCGGCAACAGTAAAATACCTGCCGCGTTCAAAATCCAATACCCTTGTTTGATCAAAATCGTGAGATGCAGCAATTACATTCACATTTTCAACATTCTTGTTTCTATATTTTACTGTTTTATCGTTGATGCTAATTTGAAAAGCGACTGCTTTAATATTTGCTCCTGCTCGCTTTTGGATCTTTTCGAAATCTTGATAAGATGGCGAAGGCCTATTGAAATATTTCCACCATGGGTAATCGCTTCCAAATTCCCAGGGCCATTTTTGAACATAAATGGCATCATTTCCTAGTTTTTGAACGCTTTTATTTAAATTATTTTCTAAAGAATCTACTAGCGTAAATACCGTTATAATGGTAAAAATGCCAATAGAGATCCCTAATAAAGATAGAAATGTTCTTAATTTATTGACAGCCAGCGCATTAAGTGCAAATAAAACGGATTCTTTTAAGAGTCTTAGAAATAACATATTGCAAAATTATCATTTAATTTAGCTAAGACGCAGTACTCTTGTAAAAATTTTGATTGATGCATTTCGATTATTCTTCATACTAAAGAAATATATTCTTAAATTCGCGCTCGGCTAATGAAATATCCTTAACAAAGGCATATGGAGCAGAAGGTCAATTGGGACCAAAAATTATAAAATAAACACAGATGAAACTATCACAATTCCACTTTAATTTACCAGAAGCCTTAATCGCATCAACACCTTCAAAACAACGTGATGAATCTAGATTAATGGTTTTAGATCGTAAAACAGGTACAATTGAGCATAAATTATTTAAAGATATTTTAGGCTATTTTGATGATGGTGATGTAATGATTTTGAATAATACCAAGGTTTTTCCAGCTAGAATGTATGGCAATAAAGAAAAAACGGGTGCACAAATAGAAGTGTTTTTGTTAAGAGAACTTAACCACGAAATGCGTTTATGGGATGTATTAGTTGATCCTGCTCGTAAAATTAGGGTTGGAAATAAATTATATTTTGGAGAAGATGATTTATTAATCGCTGAGGTGGTAGACAATACTACTTCTAGAGGTAGAACCATTCGTTTCTTATTTGACGGAACCGACGAAGAATTTAGAAAAGCCATTGAAATTTTAGGAGAAACTCCCCTTCCAAAATATATCAAAAGAAAGGCAACCGCAGAAGACAAAGAAAGATATCAAACCATTTACGCAAAAGAAGAAGGAGCCGTTGCAGCGCCAACTGCAGGTCTTCACTTTAGCCGCGAATTATACAAAAGATTAGAATTAAAAGGCATTGATTTTGCAGAAGTAACTTTACATGTTGGCCTTGGAACCTTCAGATCTGTTGAGGTAGAAGACTTAACCAAACACAAAATGGATTCTGAACAATTTATTATTTCAGAAAAAACAGTGAACATGGTGAACAAAGCAAATGAAAAAAAGAAAAGAGTTTGCGCAGTAGGAACCACAAGTATGCGAGCAATCGAATCTTCTGTTTCTGCAGGTAGAATATTAAAACCTGCTAACGACTGGACTAGTAAATTCATTTTCCCACCATTTGATTTTAGCATTGCCAATTGTATGGTGACCAATTTCCATACCCCAGAATCTACGCTATTAATGATGGTAGCTGCTTTTGGCGGATACGACTTTGTAATGGAAGCATACAAAATTGCCGTTAAAGAAAAATATCGTTTCTATAGCTATGGCGATGCCATGTTAATAATATAATATACCTTGAAGAAATTTGCCATCATTGTATCCGGAGGTAATGGTTTGCGTATGCAAACCGATATTCCTAAACAATTTCTGGAAATCAATGGCAAACCTATTTTACTTCATACTTTAGAGAAATTTGCAGCTGCAGATCCTAACATGGAAATTGTTTTAGTGCTCAATGTTGATCACCAAGGCATATGGAGCAAAATTGTCAATAAATTTAAAGTGACTATTCCATATACACTTGTAAACGGTGGCCGTACCAGGTATCATTCGGTAAAAAATGCATTAAAGAAAATTCCTAAAAATGCGCTGGTAGCCATTCATGATGGAGTTAGACCTTTATTGAGTACAAGCCTTATTTTAAAAGGATTTGAGCAGGTAACAAAGCACGAAGCAATTGTTACCGCCATTCCGTCTAAAGATTCTATTAGAAGGGTTCAAGATGGGGTGTCTTCGGCTTTAGATCGAGAAGAAATTTATTTGGTTCAAACACCACAAATATTTACTGCTAGTATTTTACACAAAGCCTATCAACAAGCTTATCGAAATGAATTTAGTGACGATGCTGCTGTGGTAGAAAGACTCGGCATTCCAATTCATATTTTAATTGGCGAAACACAAAATATCAAAATCACTTACCCCGAAGATATTTTATTAGCAGAAAACATATTGAAACATTCATAAAAAAAGCCCTCGAAAATTCGAGGGCTTTTTTTTAGTATTCATCTTCGTTAAAAAAGAAGTCGTCTTTTGTAGGATAATCTGGCCAAATTTCCTCAATGTTTTCATAAGGCTCGCCATCGTCTTCTAAATCTTGTAAGTTTTCTATAACCTCTACCGGTGCTCCAGAACGAATTGCATAATCAATTAATTCATCTTTGGTTGCTGGCCAAGGCGCATCTTCTAAGTGTGATGCTAATTCTAGTGTCCAATACATATTTTCGTGTTTTAAATAATAATCTTATTTGCGCAAAAGTAAAATAATAATGCTAAAATCAAATAGCTGTTAAAATTTTTCTAAAAAATGTGGAAAAAAAACTAGCATAAATTAGTTAAACTCTTGGTATCCAGAGATATTCATCTGCACCTAAATCTTTAGCTATTTTACGAGAAAGCACAAATAGGTAGTCTGATAAGCGATTAAGGTATTGAATAACCATTGGATCGACATAAGAAAATTCAGACAATTGTACCGAAATTCTTTCTGCACGACGACAAACTACACGCGCCAAATGGCAATAAGAAACAATGCTATGTCCACCAGGTAAAATAAAGTTTTTTAACTCTGGCAAAGTTTCGTTCATTAAATCCATTTGATCTTCTAATAATTGAATGTCTTCTGGATGAAAATCTGGAATTTTCATTTTTGATTTTTCTGGATCTGATGCTAATGAAGAACCAACCGTAAATAACCTATCTTGAATTTCTTTTAAGACAATTTTATATTCTTCGCTGATTGCTTGATCACGAATTAATCCTATATGAGAATTTAATTCGTCTACTGTACCATAAGATTCAATTCTGATATGATGCTTTGGAACCCTTACTCCTCCTATTAATGACGTCTGTCCTAGATCTCCTGTTTTAGTGTATATTTTCATTTTTGTAATTACTGATTTTAATAAATTATCTTGATTTTATGGTAATGACCTCTTTGTTTTGTTCGTCGGATTCTATGGCACCATCGCGCATTCTTACAATTCGATGTGCATGTTTTGCAATGTCTTCTTCGTGTGTTATTAAAATAATAGTATTCCCTTTTTGATGAATTTCTTCGATCAGTCCCATAATTTCTATGGAAGTTTTGGTATCTAAATTTCCAGTTGGTTCGTCGGCTAAAATAATAGCTGGATTATTGACCAATGCCCTTGCCACAGCAACTCTTTGGCGTTGCCCACCAGATAACTCATTTGGCTTATGGTACATCCTATTACCCAGGCCAACACTTTCAAGTGTTTCAATTGCGCGAGTGGTTCTAGCCTCTTTTGCAATGCCGGCATAAACTAATGGCAATGCCACATTTTCTAAAGAACTAGATCTTGGTAATAAATTAAACGTTTGAAAAACAAAACCAATTTCTTTATTTCTAATTTCAGCTAATTCGTTATCATTTAAATTACTAACGTCTGTTCCATTAAGAATATAAGATCCTTTGGTTGGGGTATCTAAGCATCCTAAAATATTCATTAAGGTTGATTTTCCTGAACCAGATGGACCCATTAAAGCCACAAACTCTCCTTTATAAATTTCTAAATCTACACCACGCAAGGCAAAAATTTCTTCAGAACCAATTACATATCGTTTACCAATATCTTGTAATTTAATAAGCACTTGCTTTTCCATTTTTGTATTTTTTATAAAGCTGAAATTAACACAATGGCAGCTATATCAAAAGAAATTTTCGTAACAAATATCCTACAATTATTTTTGCTCAATTACTTTAGGCACCCTAAAATAGTCTGTGTCTTTTTTGGGTGCATTGGATAAACCCTCTTCGTGTGTTATTGTTTGAATTACTTCATCTTTTCTCAGCACATTGACTTCATCGTTCATATAAATCAAAGGCTCCACCTTGCTGGTGTCTACTTCATTTAAGGTTTCCATAAAATCAAGAATTCGATTCAAATCTGCTTCAATTTTAACTTTCTCGGTATCGTTGAATTGTAATCGCGCTAAATGAGCAATTTTTTCTACTAAATCTTTATCTATTCGCATAGTTTTGCAATTTTTGATTAATGATATTAAACACTTCTGTACTTAATTTTTCGAGCCCGCCTTCTTCCTTATAGGCAGCGGTATCTATGGGTTGATGTACAAACACTTTCATAACTCCAGGTACAGAACCGGCTGATTTACCATTTCCAGGCATCAATTCGTAATTATTTAAAAATGTGACGGGCAAAATTGGCACGTCACAATCTATGGCAATTTTAAATGCACCGCTTTTAAATTCGAGCATTTCTGGCGCGATTAAAGACATGGTGCCTTCAGGATATAAAATTAAACTTTGGCCCTCTTTTACATTTTGTTCCACTTTTTTCAATGCCCTATACGAAGCAATTTTACTGTCTCTATCTACCGGAACATCTACTGTTTGAAAAAATAATTTCAATACGGGGTGTTTTAATAATTCTACTTTACCCATAAAATGGTAATCGCCAGCAATTCCAACACAAATTAATGGGGTTTCTAAATAAGAGGAATGGTTGGCAACAATTACCATGGGTTTGCTAAAATCGATGGGCTGCTCATATTCGAAATGATGGCCGTAAAAGCCTAGTTTAAAGGCTAGTTTACACCAAAATTTGCGCAGTTCTCCAAGAAATACATTTCTTTCGCGTTTCCTTGTAGCATAATAAAATAAGGGATACATGATAAAAAACACCAATGCAACCATAAACATATACCATACAAAATGAAGCTTTCTGAGAATTTTCATCGTTGAATTTTGAATTATTGAATGCCTAACAAAAATATTAATTTTTAAGCAATTTTTGTGCCTTAAAAGTACTCATTTTTTATTACTTTCGGCCTATGGAAACAGTTGTAAGCGGAATTAGATCTACGGGTAATTTACACCTAGGAAATTACTTCGGGGCAATGAAGAATTTTATTAAAATGCAGCAGGAATACAATTGCTATTTCTTTATTGCCGATTACCATTCTTTGACTACCCATCCAAATCCTCAAAACTTACACCTACATGTAAAAAATGTACTAGTAGAATATCTTGCAGCAGGCATCGATCCCGAACAATCAACTATTTATGTTCAATCCGATTTACCTGAAATTGCAGAACTCTATTTACTCTTAAATATGAATGCTTATTTAGGGGAGCTAGAAAGATGTACTTCTTTTAAAGATAAAATTAGAAACAACACCGAAAATATCAATGCGGGTTTATTAACTTATCCTGTATTAATGGCAGCAGATATTATCATTCATAAAGCCACTAAAGTACCCGTTGGCAAAGACCAAGAGCAACATTTAGAAATGGCCAGAACATTTGCCAATCGATTCAATAGAATGTATGATACCGAATATTTTCCCGAACCTCATGCATTTAATTTTGGAACGCAGTTGGTTAAAATACCTGGCCTAGATGGAAACGGAAAAATGGGAAAATCCGAAGGCGAAAACAATGCTGTTTTTTTAGCAGATAGCCCTGAACAAATTCGTAAAAAAGTAATGAAAGCGGTAACCGATGCGGGACCAACAGAACCAAACCAAGCCAAACCAACAATCATTCAAAATTTATTTGATATCATGAAAGCGGTGTCTCCTGCTGATAATTATCAACATTTCGACGATTTATACAATAATCAACAAATAAGATACGGTGATTTTAAAAAGCAATTAGCAGAAGATATCATTGTTTTTACCAGCCCTATCCGAGAAAAAATACTTGAAATTGGTGCAAACAACGATTATTTGAAGAAAGTAGCCAAAAATGGTGCGGATAAAGCACGAGAAAGTGCCAGCAAAACAATAAAAGAAGTACGAGAAATTATCGGATTTAAATCGTTTTAATTTTTGTATTTTCAAAGCTTGATAAATAGTTAAACACATTTGAAATTTTTAAAAAGATGCATATAGCAATAGTTGGAAATATTGGCGCAGGTAAAACAACACTTACCGAATTATTAGCTAAACATTACCATTGGGAACCTCAATATGAGGCGGTAGATGATAATCCCTATTTAGAAGATTTTTACCAAGACATGAAGCGTTGGGCTTTCAACTTGCAAATTTATTTTTTGAATTCAAGATTTAAACAAATTGTAGAAATTCAAAGAGGAGATAAACCTATTGTTCAAGACAGAACAATTTATGAAGATGCTTATATTTTTGCAGCTAATCTTCACGATATGGGTTTAATGTCTAGTCGTGATTTCAATAATTATTTAAGTGTTTTTGAATCTGTTAAAGAGTTTATCAAACCACCCGATTTATTAATTTATTTAAAAGCATCTGTGCCTACTTTGGTGAATCAAATTCAAAAAAGAGGCAGAGAGTATGAGTCTGGTATACGTTTGGATTACTTATCTAAATTAAATGAGCGTTACGAGAACTGGATTGATTCTTATAAAGAAGGTAAACTCTTAACTATTCATGTCGATAAAATGAATTTTGCAGAAAAGCCAGAAGATTTAGGAGAAATTATTCAAAGAATTGACACCGAAATTTTTGGTTTATTCCCTTCTACCTCGAATAAAACTAAATCGAAAAAATAATGAAAGTTGCGGCAATTATACCTGCAAGATATGCTTCTACTCGGTTTCCGGGAAAGCCACTTGCAGACATTGCAGGCAAAACTATGATACAACGCGTTTACGAGCAATGTAAACAATTGGCTTCGCTAGACTATGTAATTGTAGCAACAGACGACGAAAGAATTGCAGCAGAAGTCAATCGTTTTGGTGGACAAGTATGCATGACCGCAAGCAGCCATTTAACCGGTACCGACCGAATTTGGGAAGTAGTAGAAAACTTGAATTTAGCTGCAGATGTGATTATCAATGTTCAAGGAGACGAACCCTTTATTCAACCTGCACAATTACAATTAATCATTGATTGCTTTAAAGATCCTTTGACTCAAATCGCTACGTTGGTTAAACCCATTGATGATTCAGCGGTATTATTTAATCCGAATACGCCAAAAGTAATATTAGACCAAGCTCAATTTGCTATTTATTTTTCAAGACAAGCCATTCCTTTTTTAAGAAATGAACAAACTGAAAATTGGATCAATAAACACGCCTATTTTCAACACATTGGAATCTACGGCTATCAAAAAAAAGTACTACAACAAATTATACAATTAGCCCCAAGTAAATTAGAACTAGCAGAATCATTGGAACAGTTGAGATGGATTGAAGCCGGTTTTAAAATCAAAACAGCCATCACCAATCAATCTACCATTGCTATTGATACGCCTGAAGATTTAACATTAGCAATAAATATTTTTAATCAAAATACATATGGAAACGAAAGATTGTAATGGAAATTTACTCGCTCAAGGCGATACAGTAATGGTGAACAAAACATTGAAGGTAAAGGGTTCTAGCCTTACCTTAAAACAAGGAACTGTATTAAAAAATATCCGTTTAATAGACGAAGCAGATGCCATAGAGGTAAAAGTTGATAAAAGTGTTTTGGTATTAAAGACAGAATTTTTAAAAAAGAAAAGTTAATGAGTAAACAAATTTTACATCTTGCTGCAAGTAGAGGACATGCGAATCATGGATGGCTTGATAGTAAGCATAGCTTTAGTTTCGCGAATTATTATAATCCCGAAAGAATGCAATTTGGGGTATTAAGAGTACTCAATGATGATACCGTTGCTGCAGGAATGGGTTTTGGAAAACATGCACATGATAATATGGAAATTATCAGTATTCCATTAGCCGGTGACCTAGAACATGCAGACAGCATGGGTAATACAACGGTGATTAAGAATGGTGACATTCAGGTTATGAGTGCTGGTACTGGTATCACTCATAGCGAATACAATAAAAACAAAGACCAAGAAGTTAAATTTTTACAAATTTGGATATTCCCGAATAAGCAAAATGTGGCACCTCGTTACGATCAAATTACTTTAAATTTAGCAGATAGACACAACCACCTGCAACAAATAATTTCGCCAAACGAAAACGAGGAAGGAGTTTGGATTCATCAAAATGCTTGGTTTCACCTTGCTAAATTTGATCAATATTTTACTTCAGAATACACAATGAAAGATCCTTTGAATGGCTTATATATATTCAATTTGAGCGGTCAAGTGCAAATTAACGATCAAATATTACACCCTCGAGATGGCTATGGTATTTGGGAGACAAACAACATCCGTATCAAAGCCATTACCGAATCCGAATTTTTAATTATGGAAGTTCCAATGATATCTGCTAAATGAAAATTCTTCGACTCCTGATCATTTTTATTGGACTTGCGCAAATATGCCATGCACAAGCTCCCCAAACAAATCAAGGAAAAATAGACTTCTACCCTAGTTTTAAATCTATTTTTATTCCCGCCATCGATCTTGCCATTTGGTTACCTAGTAATTACGATGCCAATCAAAAATATTCGGTTTTATATTTACAAGATGGTGGCTCTTTATTTGATGCAAAAATTACTTGGAATCAACAGGAATGGGGCATTGACGAATGTCTTGATTCTTTAATTGCTGCAAAAAAAGTAACAAATATGATTGTAGTGGGCATTTACAATAGCGGGAAAAATAGGCATGCTAGTTATTTCCCGCAGAAACCTTTCGAACAAATGACCACATCAGATCAGCAAATTATTTTTAATGCCGCTAGATCTGCCGAGCAAAAATTATTTCATACTAAAATATATTCCGACAGTTATTTGAAATTTATTGTCGAAGAATTGAAGCCATTTGTTGATCAAAAATATGCTACGCTTAAAGATGCAAAGCATACCAGTATTGGAGGCTCCAGCATGGGTGGCTTAATTTCGTTATATGCCATTTGCGAATACCCAAATATTTTTGGTTCAGCCATGTGTTTATCTACCCACTGGCCCGGTATTTTCGAATCGGCAGACAATCCCTTCCCAAAGGCATTTGAAGATTATTTAACACTTCATTTACCTCAACCAAGCACACATCAAATTTATTTTGATTACGGCACAGCTACTTTAGACGCCATTTACGAACCCTATCAATTGCAAATCAATCAAATTTTTCAGCGTAATGGCTACCAACCACATCAATTTAAATGCAATAAATACGATGGGGCCGAACACACTGAAAATGCTTGGAGCGCGCGATTAAACGATCCTTTTTTATTCTTATTTAAAACCCATTCTCGAAATTAAATTTGTACTTTTAGGGTATGACATTAGATGCCAACCATACCGAAAAAAATGAATTGCATTTGCGCAATAAACACCGCAGCAGATATAATTTTCAACAACTTTGCTATACCTGTAAAGAATTATTGCCCCATGTTTTTACCAATAAATTTGGCGAAAAAACCATCGATTTTGCTAATCCAGAATCAGTCATCGTTTTAAATAAAGCTTTACTTAAACAATTTTACGACATTCATAGCTGGGATATTCCAGCTGGTTATTTATGTCCACCTATTCCTGGCAGAGCAGACTATATCCACTATGTTGCAGACTTATTGGCTAGTTTTAATAACAATAAAATTCCTAGGGGAAAATCCATTAAAATATTAGATGTTGGTGTGGGTGCCAATTGTATATACCCTATTATTGGATTAAAAGAATACAATTGGGATTTTGTTGGATCTGATATCGATTTCGAAGCTACTATTTCGGCCAAAAAAATTATAGATGCCGATAAAAAATTAAAAGGTCGCATCGATATTCGATTACAAAAAGACAAAAAACGCTTTTTCGAAAATATACTGGTCAAAGATGAACTCATTGATGCTTGTATCTGCAATCCACCCTTTCATGCTTCTTCTAAAGAGGCAAAAGATGCTGCGAAGAAAAAATGGGAAAAATTAAAGAAAAGTGAAAGGCCCGAAAACCTCTTGAATTTTGGTGGTCAAAATAATGAACTTTGGGTAAAAGGTGGAGAAGAAACCTTTGTGAGAGAGATGGCCAAGGAAAGTCAATTGTTTGGTAAAAACTGTTTCTGGTTTACCACACTTGTCGCTAAAAAAGCAAACCTTGCCAGCATCTACAGAATGTTGCACAGCTTAAGTCCGGTTGAAGTAAAAACAATTACCATGGCACAAGGGCAAAAAGAAAGCAGGATTGTTGCGTGGACATTCTTAAGCGAAACAGAACAACAAGATTGGATTCAAAAAAGATGGAAAGCGACAAAATAATTAAACTCTTAATATTATTGCTAATCATTTCTTGCCAAGCATTTGCGCAATACCAAACCGATGTGCTCGGCAATGGATTCGAACAACAAAAAATCCTGATGCCCGACGATTACGAAGGCAAAGTGGTCATCACTTTAGTTAGAAAACAGCAGCAACAAAAAAAAGCAGTACTTTATATTCATGGATTTTGCGATTATTTTTTTCAAGAGGAATTAGCTAAAGAATATCTTGCCAATGGTTTTGATTTTTATGCCATTGATTTGCGTAAATATGGCCGCTCTTTACTTGATCACCAAATTCCAAATAACTGTAAAAACATCAAGGAGTATTTTGCAGATATCGATACTGCGCTGGCAATTATTCAACAAGAAGGTCACGATAGCATTCAAATCAATGCCCATTCTACCGGAGGGCTCATTGCCTTAGCCTATGCACAGGCGCATGGTCAGAAAGCAAATAACCATTTATATAAATTGGTTTTAAATAGCCCTTTTGTAGATATGAACCAGTCCCCTTTTAACGAAAAAATAGCAATTCCTACAGTGTCATTTTTAGGGAGATTTTTTCCAAAAATAAAAGTACCAGATGGCGTTTCTACACTTTATGGAGAAAGCATTGCTAAGCAATATCATGGTGAATGGGAATACAATATGAAATGGAAACCTTTAGTTGCATTCGACGTGAATGCGGGTTGGCTGCATGCCATTTATCAAGCACAAAAACGCATTCAAAAAAATTATCAAATTAAACAAACAATTTTAGTGTGTTGTTCGGATCATGCTACCTACGAAAATGTTTATTCTGAAAAATTACAAAAAGGAGATGCGGTTTTATCTGTAAACGACATTCAAGAAATTTGCAGCAAATTTAAGAGCCATGTGAAAATTAAAATTATTCCAGGTGGTTTGCACGATTTAGCTCTTTCAGAAAAATCTATTAGATCGCTTTATTTTCAAAGTATTTTTGAATAATTAGAGAGTTATTCGGCTTATGTGAATAAATATAATCGGGATTGATAACAGATAAAAGCGAATTTTTTTTACTTTTGAATCCCGTAACGTAATAGTCTTTTTCTGACTATTGATTCACAATTTAAGCTAAAATCAATGACCAAGTATGTATTTGTTACGGGTGGTGTTACTTCTTCTTTAGGAAAAGGCATTATCTCCGCTTCTCTTGCTAAATTATTACAAGCTAGAGGCTATCGAGTAACCATTCAAAAGTTTGACCCCTATATTAATATTGATCCAGGAACCTTAAATCCTTATGAACATGGCGAATGCTATGTGACCGAAGATGGTGCCGAAACCGATCTAGACCTTGGCCATTACGAGCGTTTCTTGAATGTTCCAACTTCTCAGGCCAACAATATTACGACGGGTCGTATTTATCAAAATGTAATCAATAGAGAGCGCGAAGGTCAATATTTAGGTAAAACAGTTCAAGTTATTCCTCACATTACCGATGAGATTAAAAGAAATTTTAAAATTTTAGGAGAAAGCGGCGATTACGATATCGTTATTACCGAATTAGGAGGCACTGTAGGCGACATCGAATCTTTACCATACATCGAAGCCGTTCGTCAATTTAAATGGGAATTAGGCGCTAATAATGCGATTGTGATTCACTTAACCTTAATTCCATTTTTAGCGGCTGCTGGCGAATTAAAAACTAAACCAACACAACATTCGGTTAAAATGCTCTTAGAATACGGCATTCAACCAGATATTTTGGTTTGTAGAACCGAGCACCATATCAATATGGAAATAAGGAAAAAAATTGCCTTGTTCTGTAATGTGAATATCAATTCTGTTATTGAATCTATCGACGCATCGACTATTTATGATGTGCCTTTGTTAATGCTGAAAGAAAATTTAGATAAAACGGTTTTAGCTAAATTAAAATTAGCAGGAAACAAAGAACCCAATTTAGATTCTTGGAAAGACTTCTTAGGCCGACTAAAAAATCCAACCAAAGATGTTCGCATTGGTTTAGTTGGTAAATATGTTGAATTACCCGATGCCTATAAATCAATCATCGAATCGTTTATTCATGCAGGTGCTAGCAACGAATGTAAAGTGAATGTAGAATACATACATTCAGAAAATATCAATCCAATTAATGTAGCAGAAAAACTAGGTCATTTAGATGGCGTATTAGTTGCTCCAGGCTTTGGAAACAGAGGCATTGAAGGAAAACTAGATGCCATTAAATATGTTAGAGAAAATAACATTCCATTCTTTGGTATTTGTTTAGGAATGCAATGTGCCGTGATAGAATTTGGTAGAAATGTATTGAAATTTAAAGGTGCACATTCTACAGAAATGGACGAAAAAACAAAGTTCCCTGTCATAGACATCATGGAGTCGCAAAAGAAAATCAAAAACAAAGGGGGCACCATGCGTTTAGGATCATATGCTTGCGAAATCAAGAAAAATACCAAAGCTTTCGAAATTTATGGTAAAAGCAAAATCACCGAACGCCATCGTCACCGTTACGAATTCAACAATAAATATCTAAAACAATACAATGATGCTGGCATGATTACCTCTGGCATGAATTTGGAAAACGGTTTAGTTGAAATTATTGAATTAAAGAACCATCCGTTTTTTGTGGCGGGTCAGTTTCATCCCGAATTAAAAAGTACCGTGGCCAATCCACATCCCTTATTTGTAAAATTTGTAGCTGCAGCTGCAGATCA
>CAJBBN010000006.1 GCA_903951325.1 uncultured bacterium | reverse complement strand
ATGAATATGAAAGATGGCAATAAACAAGAACCCAAAGCAGATGTTGGCATTGGTTTATTATCTTCCAGATTTACAGTTGAAGCGCCCATTATAAAAAATAAATCCTCTTTCTTAATTTCTGGAAGACGAACTTATATTGATGCCCTTACCCTACCCTTTCAAAATACAGAAAACAAAGGCGGGTATTTCTTTTATGATTTCAACGCAAAATTTAATTACGAAATAAGTCATAAAGATAAAATTTACCTGAGTGTTTATTCGGGTCGTGATAAGTTTTATGCCATAACTAAAGAAAACATAAACTACCAAAACGATTTTAGTTTATTTTGGGGTAATGCCACTGGAACGCTACGCTGGAACCATTTATACAATAACAGACTGTTTGCAAATACTTCTTTAATTTATAGTAATTATCAATTCAATATTCAAGTTAAAGAAACCGAACTAGCCGATTTTTTTGAATTAAAACTATTTTCTGGCATCAGAGATTTTACACTTAAACATGATTTAGATTATGCTTTGCATCCAAACCATACTTTAAAAATGGGCATCAGTTTGCAACAACATCGTTTTACTCCTAGTGGTACAACCATTAACACTAATACATTCAGCGATAACTTTCGAAAAGTGAGCAGTATTGATGCTTTGGAAAGTGGATTATATGTAGAAGATAATTTAAAAATTGGTGAAAGATTTAAAGCCAATGCTGGTATAAGATTAGCGAATTTTTTGGTGCAAGGTAAAGCTTATACCGCAATAGAACCAAGGTTTTCGGCTAGGTATTTGATCCGAGAAGATTTATCGTTAAAAGCATCTTTTGCTAGTATGAATCAATTTATTCACTTATTGAGTTCGACAGGTACTGGTTTACCTACCGATTTATGGGTGCCTTCTACCGCTAAAGTAAAACCACAATTAGCCAATCAATTTGCCATAGGAATTGCAAAAGATATTTTAAATAAAAATGCCACATTTAGCATAGAAAGTTATTATAAAAAATCGGACCGAGTAGTTGCCTATAAAGATGGCGCCTCTTTTTTAAATCTTGATATAGTAGAGGAAAACGATGAAATTGTTTGGGATGATAATTTAACCGCAGGACAAGGTTGGAGTTATGGTACCGAATTTTTATTGCAACGTAGCAAAGGCCCATTCAGCGGCTGGATTGGCTATACCCTATCTTGGACGCAATTACAATTTGATGAAATTAATTTCGGTAAAAAATACTTTGCAAGGTATGATAGAAGACATGATATATCGGTTGTTGGTATTTATGAAATTGACAAAGAAAAAACATTTTCGTTTACATGGGTATATGGAACCGGCAACGCCATCACTTTACCTAAAGGAGATTTTTTAGCCCCTTCACACAATCCAGGAAGTAATAATGCTTGGTCAAATATTTATGCAAGCGAGTATGGTGCAAAAAATGATTTCAGAATGGAGGCCTACCATAGATTAGATTTTGGTATTCAATTTCATAAGCAATTAAAAAGAGGAATTAGGACATTTGAATTCTCTATGTATAATGCTTACAATCGCCAAAACCCTTATTTTTACTATATCGGAACCAATAGTTCGGGTACGCAAAATAAGTTGAAAAAATTATCCTTATTTCCTTCTTTACCTTCCTTTTCTTGGACTTTTAAATTTTAATTCAGATGAAAAAAAATAAAATTTTACAAGGCATACTTTTAATTGCTATTGCTTTAAATTATGGATGCGAAACAGATGCAAATGTTATTGTACCAGCAGCAGAAAGGAAATTAGTAGTTGGCGGATTTTTATCTCCTGAAGAAAATGAACATCAAATTTCATTGACTCAAACTGATCCATTATTTAGCACAGATTCGCCCATTTCATTAGCTAATGTAAAATTAACTATTAGCTCGGATAGCATTAATTATAGCCCTACTTTTGATTTTATTTCAGGAACATTCCAATTCAATAACAATCAATTTAAAATAGAAAATGATAAAAATTATCATATAAAAATTGTTACCGAAGAAGGTAAAATAGTGGAATCAGATATGCGCACTTTAAGCAATCAAATGCCATTGGTCACAGATCTTGAATTAACCGTTGATACAATATATACAGATTGGATATATCCTGAAATACAATATTCCTTGAAGATTACTTGGAATGATCTTGTTGGAGAACAAAATTATTATCGGATTATAGCGAATAGGTTATTGAAAGATTTTGATACGAATGATACAATTATAGAACCGCTCAGTTATTATAATGAATATGTATTAAAAGATGATAAGGGAAAAGATGGGCAAGTTTTTTCTGCAAACTTTAATTATAAAGAATCCGGCGCAACAAATAGCCCCATTGGTTTTGAAATTATTTTAATGAAAGTGGATGTCAATTAT
>CAJBBN010000005.1 GCA_903951325.1 uncultured bacterium | reverse complement strand
CTAATTTTAGAATTGGCGCAAAACCTGCCGAAGATTCTATGTTAAGGATGATGATCGAAGATCAGAATCAATATGGTATTGCCGCTGCAGATGCCCCTAAAAAGGTCTCAGGTATTGCAGGTTACGCTTTTTTTACACCTGTAAAGGGAAGTGTTAAAGAAAAATTCAACACCCGTAATAACCATTTTGGAATCGATATTGCCACGGCTAAAGGCGAAACCATTAAAGCGGCTTTAGAAGGAACAGTTGTATTTGGCGCTTGGACCACAGAAAATGGTTATGTAATTGCCATCCAACATAGTAACGATTTGGTTTCTATCTATAAGCATAACGCGGTGCTTTTGAAAAAAGTTGGTAACTTTGTAAGAGTTGGTGAGCCAGTGGCCATAGTAGGGTCGACGGGTGAACTATCTAATGGTCCGCATTTACATTTTGAGTTATGGTATAGAGGGAATGCGGTTAACCCTATCAATTACATTCATTTTTAAGCAGATGTTTACAAAAAAAGAACATATCACTACCACAGAAAACGTTCAAAGTGGCTCTATTAATTTAATTGGAGTGGGCACTTGTATTACAGGCGATATTACCTGTAAAGGCGATATTCGCATAGATGGCGAAATAACCGGCCATGTTGATGCTAAAGCAAAAGTGGTGATGGGTGGCACGGGCATTGTCATTGGCAATATCAATGGCACCAGCGCCGACATCAGTGGCATAGTCAAAGGCAATATTACCGTTAACGATACTTTATTTTTGAAATCTACCGCCAAAGTAGAGGGCAATTTAATTACCAATAAATTGATTGTAGAAGCGGGCGCTGTATTTACTGGCCATTGTCATATGGGCGTATTGCCAACTTTGCCGCGAGAAGAAGATGGACAATAATCCTTATGCCCAATATTCCAGTATCGCCTTTCAACTATTAGCCAGTATTGGGCTTTGTGCCTACTTAGGCCAAAAAATAGATCATTATTATGCTACCCAAACACCTGTTTTTACTGCATTAATGGTAATTGTAGGTATTGCTGCTGGTTTGTACTTGGTCGTAAAACAAGTTAGAAGAAACAATCATGACAAAAAATAAGCTTTTCCCATTTACACCCGTTTTTACAATTATCAGCGCTATTATTTTCAGTTCCATTTACGTAATGCGCGATAATCCGAATACCAGCAGCTTAATATCTGCAGATATTTACCTCTTTTTTGCTTTTTTTGCCAGCATCACCTATGCTGCTTTTCAAATATCGATGGCAGGC
This sequence comes from uncultured bacterium, assembly GCA_903951325.1. Taxonomy (GTDB): domain Bacteria; phylum Bacteroidota; class Bacteroidia; order Sphingobacteriales; family Sphingobacteriaceae; genus CAIKLP01. The sequence continues at coordinate 15,225 of CAJBBN010000005.1, read as the reverse complement.
ATCAAAAAAGGTGGCGAAAATGCTATCATTTTTATCATGGGAGGAATCGCAACCAAGTTATTATTAACCATGGTTTTCGCCTTAATTTATGTTTATTCGCACAAGGTTGGGAAGCTGCAATTTTTAAGCAATTTCTTTATTTTATATTTTATCTATTCTGCCTTTGAAATTTATTCCTTATTGTATAACTTGCGCGCTCAAAAAATACAATAAAAACTCAATCTAAATGCGCATAATAGGCCTTTTTAAACCGAATCGAAATAAATTCATCCTTATACTTGCTATTTTAAGCTTTAACTCGGCAATTTTATTTGCTAATGAGCCAGCTAAAAATGCAGATTCGGAACATGCCGATGCCATTGTTGAAGTGCAAGATAGCACTGCTGTCGTAGCCGAAAATGCAGAAGCTACGCACGAAAACGCCAAAGAAGAAAAATTCAATCCTTCTGAATTAATATTAGAACATATTGCAGATTCGCACGACTGGCATTTATGGGGTCATACTTCTTTGCCATTGCCCATCATTTTATATACACCCAAAGGCTTAGAAGTATTCTCATCTAGTCATTTTCATCATGGAGAGCATCCGTATACCACTGCAAACTATACTTATAAGATCGAAGAAAATAAAATTGTTGTTTTAAATGCAGCAAATGAAGTTGACGAAGCTGCTACCAAAACAATCATCGATATTTCTATTACTAAAAACGTTTGCTCTTTATTAATATCTGTCGCTTTATTGTTGTTCATCTTCTTAAGCGTTGCAAATGCTTATAAAAATACGGTTGGTAAAGCACCTAAAGGTTTTCAATCTATGATTGAACCAATTATCTTATTTGTGAGAGATGATGTAGCTAAGCCCAACTTAGGTAAGAAATACGCAAAGTTCATGCCCTTTCTGTTAACTATTTTCTTTTTTATCTGGATCAATAATATGATGGGTTTAATTCCTTTCTTTCCAGGAGGAGCGAATGTTTCGGGTAATATTGCATTTACCATGGTATTGGCATTAGTTACTTTTATCGTTATTACAGTTAATGGTGGTAAAGTTTACTGGAGTCATATTTTTGCACCTCATGTGCCTTGGTGGTTATATCCATTATTAGTACCGGTAGAAATTTTCGGAATGTTTACTAAGCCAATTGCTTTAATGATTCGTTTGTTTGCAAACATTACGGCAGGACACATTTTAGTATTGAGTTTAATCTCTTTGATATTTATTTTTAAATCTGCAGCCATTGCAACTGTTGCAGTTCCATTTACGGTGTTTATCAGTGTAATTGAATTATTAGTTGCATTTTTACAAGCATATATTTTTACCATGTTGGCGGCGCTATTTATCGGAATGGCAGTAGAAGAACCACATGCAGCAGATCACCATTAATTAGAATTATTGTTTAACCAAATATAAAATCAAATCATCATGACAGGAAGTATCGCTGCAATTGGTGCCGGATTAGCTGCTATTGGAGCAGGAATCGGTATCGGAAGAATTGGCGGATCTGCATTAGAAGGTATCGCAAGACAACCAGAAGCTGCATCAAAGATCCAAGCAACAATGTTAATCGCTGCGGCATTCGTAGAAGCGGTTTCATTATTCGCCGTAGTAGTTGCATTATTAGGAAACGGTTGATCCGTTGTAAAGAAGTCTGTAACGATTGGTTACAGACTCTCTTTATTTTAAACATTAACGATTTTAAATCAGCATAAAAAAATGGAATTAGTAACCCCAAGTATTGGATTAGTTTTTTGGACAACGATAGCATTCTTAATATTGATTTTTGTTTTAGGCAAATTTGCTTGGAAACCAATCATGCAAGCACTTGCAGAGCGTGAGCAATCTATCGAAGACGCTTTGTCTTCTGCAGAAAAAGCAAAAGAAGAATTAACAAGATTAAACAACGAGAGTGAGCAATTATTAAAAGTTGCAAGAGCAGAACGCGATACTATTTTAAAAGAAGCAAAGCAATTAAGAGATAATTTAGTGGCAGATGCTAAGGGCATTGCGCAAACTGAAGCAAATAAAATGATTGCCAAAGCAAAAGTTGAAATCGATAATCAAAAAATTGCAGCGCTTGCCGAAGTAAAATCGCAAGTAGCCAATTTGTCTATCGAAATTGCAGAAAAAGTATTGCGTAATCAATTAGCCGATAAAGCGAAGCAAGAAGCATTGGTTGCAGATTTATTAAAAGAAGTAAAATTAAGTTAAATCAATTTTATGGTGTGTTTTAATAACATTCCAAAAATAGTCAAAATAAAATGTCAGAAATAAGAGTAGCTTCTAGGTACGCAAAAGCATTAATTGATTTAGCCATTGAACGCAATGAGTTAGAGGCAATCAAAGCAGATATGAATTTATTTACCGATACCTTAAAAGGTAGTTCGGAATTACAAGCTGTTTTAAAAAATCCAATTGTACCTCAAGATAAAAAAGCAGGAATTTTGAAAGATCTTTTTGCTGCTAAAGTAAACGCTGCCACTCAGTCTTTTTTTAACATCATGGTTTCAAAAAGCAGAGCGGGTGTATTATTCGAAACAGGAAAAGAATTTATCAGACAATACAACGACAACAAAGGTATTATTACTGCAACGGTAGTTTCTGCAACAGCCATTACTGCAGATGCAGAAGCTATAATGATTGAAGCAGTTGTTGCGGCAACAGGGAAGCAAGTGATATTAGTTAAAAAAGTGGACGCAGATTTAATTGGTGGTTTTGTATTAACCGTTGGCGATAAACAATTTGATACCAGTATTGCAAAGAGCTTAGTGTTATTGAAAAAAGAATTTAATTCATAATAATTTTAAAAAATTTTTAATCGAAAAATAAATAAAACAAGATATGGTAGATGTAAGACCAGATGAAGTATCGGCAATTTTAAGACAACAATTGGCGGGCTTTAAATCAGCAGCGGAATTAGAAGAAGTAGGTACAGTACTCCAAGTGGGTGACGGTATTGCGCGTGTTTACGGATTAACTAAAGTTCAATCAGGAGAGTTAGTAGAATTCGATAAAGGTTTGCAAGGTATCGTGTTAAACTTAGAAGAAGACAACGTGGGTGTGGTATTGTTGGGAAGTTCTGATTCTATCAAAGAAGGTGATACGATTAAAAGAACTACTAAAATTGCCTCTATTAAAGTAGGTGATGGTATGTTGGGTCGTGTAGTAAATACTTTAGGTTTACCAATTGATGGTAAAGGTCCAATTGCTGGCGATGTATACGACATGCCAATTGAGCGTAAAGCACCAGGTGTAATTTATCGTCAACCGGTAAACGAACCATTACAAACTGGTTTGAAAGCAATCGATGCGATGATTCCAATCGGTCGTGGACAACGTGAATTAATTATTGGTGACCGTCAAACAGGAAAAACAACTGTTGCGATTGACACCATCATTAATCAAAAAGAATTTTACGATAGAGGCGAAGCCGTTATCTGTATATATGTAGCAATTGGTCAGAAAAATTCTACCGTTGCAAACATCGTTCGTACTTTAGAAGAAAAAGGCGCAATGGCTTATACCATTATTGTTGCCGCATCTGCTGCAGATCCTGCACCTATGCAATTCTTCGCACCATTTGCAGGAGCTGCTATCGGAGAATTTTTCCGTGATACAGGTCGTCCAGCATTAATTGTTTATGATGATTTATCTAAACAAGCGGTAGCTTATCGTGAGGTGTCATTGTTATTACGTCGTCCACCAGGACGTGAGGCGTATCCAGGTGACGTATTTTATCTTCACTCTCGTTTACTAGAGCGTGCGGCTAAAATTAACGCAACCGATTCGGTAGCACAATCAATGAATGATTTACCAGAATCAATTCGTCACTTAGTAAAAGGTGGTGGTTCTTTAACGGCATTGCCAATTATTGAAACACAAGCAGGTGACGTTTCTGCTTATATTCCAACCAACGTAATTTCTATTACAGATGGTCAGATTTTCTTAGAGTCGAATTTATTTAACGCAGGTATTCGTCCAGCAATTAACGTAGGTATTTCGGTATCACGTGTGGGAGGTTCGGCACAAATTAAATCAATGAAGAAAGTAGCAGGTACTTTAAAAGGTGACCAAGCGCAATACCGCGAATTAGAGGCTTTCTCTAAATTTGGTTCAGATTTAGATGCCGTTACTAAATTTATTTTAGAGAAAGGTGCAAGAAACGTAGAGATCTTGAAACAAGGACAATATTCTCCAGTAGCTGTTGAGAAACAAGTGGCTATTATATATTGTGGTACCAAAGGTTTGATGAGAAATGTTCCAGTTGATAAAGTGAGAGCTTTTGAAGCAGAATTTTTAAATCAATTAGAGATTCGTCACCGCGATACATTAGATGCAATTAAAGCTGGAAAAATTGACGATTCAATCACTTCGGTTTTAGAAAAAGTAGCATCAGAATTATCAAGTAAATACTAATTTAAATAAAGCTTGTTCAAATAGCATATGGCAAATTTAAAAGAGGTACGTATTAGAATAGCTTCGGTAAACTCTACACAACAGATTACCAAAGCAATGAAAATGGTTTCTGCTGCAAAATTAAAAAGAGCAACAGACGCCATCGTTCAAATGCGACCTTATGCAAATAAATTAAAAGATATTCTTGCAAATTTAACGGCAAGTTTAGAAGGGAACGAAAGTCCATACACTCAACAACGCGAAATAAAAAATGTATTGTTAGTGGTAGTGACTTCCAACCGTGGATTGGCTGGCGCTTTCAATGCGAATGTAATTAAGGCAGCTAACTTATTGGTTGCAGATAAATACGATGCACAAAAACGCGATGGTAATTTACAGATCATTGCCATTGGTAAAAAAGCACAAGATTATTTTACCAGAAATAAATTCAATGTAATTGGAAATAACAACGAAGTATTCAATCATTTAAATTTCGATGAAGCAAATAAAATTGCAGAAGAAGTAATGAGCGGTTTTGTTGCTGGTAAATGGGATAAGGTAGAAGTGGTGTATAACCAATTTAAAAATGCAGGTATGCAAATTTTAACTACGGAGCAATTGTTGCCAGTGGTGCCTTCTGTTAATCAAAGTGCGAATCAAAACAACGCAGATTATTTATTAGAGCCTTCGCAAGAAGAAATCGTATTAGGTTTAATTCCAAGTTCGGTTAAAATTCAGTTGTATAAAGCCTTGTTAGATTCACATGCATCAGAACATGGCGCGCGTATGACCGCAATGGATAAAGCAACAGAAAACGCTGGAGAATTATTAAAAGCATTGCGTTTGTCTTACAACCAAGCAAGACAAGCTTCTATTACCAACGAAATTTTAGAAATTGTGAGTGGTGCAAATGCATTAGCTGCTCAGTAATTTTTATTCAACGCATAAAAAAAGGCTATCAAATTTTGATAGCCTTTTTTGTTTAATAATGTTTTGGTTTATGGATTAATACCTAAGTGATGAAATACAAACGACCAAACATCTGCCGCTTCTTCAATTACTTTTGCTGTAGGCTTACCAGCACCATGTCCAGCTTTCGAATCTATGCGAATTAAAATAGGGTTTTCGCCTTGTTGATTTTCTTGCAAGGTTGCTGCAAATTTAAAAGAGTGTGCAGGCACTACCCGATCATCGTGATCGGCTGTGGTAATTAATGTGGCTGGATATGCAGTTTGCTTTACATTATGCAATGGAGAATATTTGATGAGGTAATCAAATTGCGATTTTGATTCACTCGATCCATATTCTACAGCCCAACCCCAGCCAATAGTAAATTTATGGTAACGCAACATATCTAAAACGCCTACACCAGGCAGTGCAACTTTAAATAGGTCTGGTCTTTGCGTCATACATGCGCCAACTAATAAGCCACCGTTCGATCTTCCGTTGATGGCTAATTTTTCGCTACTGGTATATTTTTCTTTTATTAAAAATTCTGCCGCGCCAATAAAGTCGTCAAAAACATTTTGTTTTTTGTCTAACATGCCTGCTTTGTGCCATTCTTCGCCAAACTCTCCGCCGCCTCGTAAGCTAACCTGGGCGTATATTCCACCGTTTTCCAAAAAGTATAAATTAGAAACACTAAAGCTAGGCGTTAAGCTAATATTAAAACCACCATAGCCATAAAGTAATAATGGATTTTGTCCATCTAGCTTAATTCCTTTTTTGTGTACAATAAACATGGGGATTTTAGTGCCGTCTTTTGAATCAAACCAAACTTGATTTGTTTCGTAATTGTCGGTGTTAATTTTAAAATCCGATTTTTTGTATAATTCAATTTTTCCCGACTGAGTATTTAAATTATAAATGGTACCTGGTGTGGTAAAGTTGCTAAAACTAAAGTAAAAATTAGTTTCATTGTTACTGGCTTCTGCTAAAGCAATGGTACCGATACCAGGCAATTCAATGTCTTTTATTTTTTTACCATCTACCGAATATTCACATAATTGATTGCTTGCATTTTTTAAATAGGTGGCGTATAACCTACCACCAGCAGTACTTACCGCCTGTAACAAATCTTTTTGTTCTGGAATAATTGTTTTCCAATTTTGTTTTTCACTGGCTTCTGGATTAATGGCTACAACTTTATAATTGGGAGCATCTTGGTCCATCAACACCAATAATTCATCGTCGATGTTATCTATTACTTCGTAATTATTTTTAAATCCTTTTAATAAGGTATGCAGCTTATCGTTTTTAGCTCTTAAATTTTGCACTAAAATTTCGTTGCCCGAAGTTCCTTCCGAAGCTGAAATAATTAAGTAGTTTTCGTTTTCAGTTACACTTGCACCAAAATATCTGAGTGGATGTGATTTGTCTTCGTAAATTAATTGATCGTTTGCTTGCGCTTGTCCTAATTGATGATAATATACTTTTTGGAATTGATTTTGATTTGAAAATTCGCTCACACCTTTGGGCTCATCATAACGGCTATAGTAGAAGCCATCGCCTTTCCAGGCTGCACCCGAAAATTTTACCCATTGTATTTTATCTTTTGTTAATTGTTGGCTAGCAATATCAATCACATAAATTTCGTTCCAATCAGAACCAGATCTTGCAATGGCATAGGCGGCATATTTAAAGTCGTTAGAGAAACTAAGGCCCACTAAGGCAACAGTTCCATCGCTTGATAATTTATTTGGATCTAGGAATATCTTTTCGGCACCATCTATACCCTTTTTAAAATAGATCACCGATTGGTTTTGTAAGCCGTCATTTTTAGAAAAGAAATAGTAATCGCCCTTTTTATATGGAGCCGACTCTTTCGCATAATTCCAAATTTCGGTTAATTGCTCTTTCACTTTTCCTCTGTAAGAAATTTGAGAAAGGTAATCTTGTGTTACTGCATTTTGTGCCATAACCCAGTCTGCGGTTTCTTTGGTGGTATCGTTTTCGAGCCAACGGTAAGGGTCAGCGATGTTTTGTCCGAAATAATTTTCGCTGACAGTTCCTTTTTTAGTTTCAGGGTAGGGCATTAAGGTAATTTTTGTGTCGTTCATTTTGCAGCCATTCAATAAAATAATAGCAGAAAAAGTGAGTAAGGCATTTTTCATAAGCTGTATTTAGATATTTTTTGGTTTATATGTTGCTAGTTTTAAAATTTTCTGTGCATCTTTTTCTTTCCATAATTCATCGAAACTAATGGAAGGATTATTATTCATATAATTTTTAACAATTTGCCATCCGCACCAAATGCCAATTCTTGGTGCCGAATTATTTGCTAGTCCAGCTGTAAATGGCGCCTCTTCTAAATATTTAGCATATTTTTTTTGTTCAGCAGAAAAGAGCAAGTTATCTTCTATAAATAATTTATAAATATTTCCTTCGTTCGCTTTACACCATGCTAGTTGTTCGGCTGTATAGCCTATTTTTAAAGAGTCTTCGACCTCTGGTAATAAAAGATCAATCCCGTATAATATTTTCCCTTCCTGAATCATTTCGGAAAGCAAGGTGCTTGTTTGCACAGCTTCAGGCAGTTTAGTATTTAATAATGCTTTGGCAATTGCGGGTGTAATATATTCTTTACTTAATCTATTAGTAATATATGCCGGAAAATCTACCGAGGAATAATATTGATAATTTTTCCCCATAAACATATCGAGTCCTATGCCTATATAATTAGGGGTAGTTACAATTGCATTATTAAAACCAGAAATAAAAGTGGCCACTTTAGGGATACTATCATTTGGATACAGTGTTTGGTAGTTTGCAAATAAAGGAGCCAAGTCTTCACTTATTTCCTTGGTATCAGGATATGTTTTTTTTACATCTTGGTATAAATTTTTTAAATCCGGATGGTTAATGAAATCTTTTAAGATGAAATCAAAATTTGGGTTTTTAGGATCACCAAAATTCATAATTCTGCCAAAATAGATATCATAAAAGGAGCCATATTTTTTAGCCATGGCGCTTTTAGCTTGACTCAGGTTTTTTTGATCAATTTCAAAAACAGCTTGCTCAAAGCGGTCTATTGCTATAGGCTTTAGCGTTACTTGGCTTGACAACGACTTACGCTGCTTATTTTCTTTGCAAGAACTGCTTAAAATCAGCATCGAGCATAGCAATAAAATCAGAATATTTTGTTTCCTTTGTGTTAGCATTATTGATATCAATTGATAGAAATAGTAAAGTTAAAAACTTTAGTCATTTTTCAAGATGATTGATAGATTTATTCAATAAAAAATGAAAATAATACTCGCACAAATTAATGTTACTGTTGGCAATTTTGAAGAAAATTTCCAGAAAATTAAGCAGGAGATTCAGCAGGCAAAATTACAGGCAGCAGATTTGATTATTTTCCCAGAACTTGCTATATGTGGTTATCCACCTCGCGACTTTTTAAATTACGACTATTTTATTAAGCAAATAGATTTTTACATCAATCAAATTGCACAATGTTGTCAAGGCATTACTTGTATTATTGGCGCGCCAAGTCGTAATCCAAATGCTGCTGGTAAACCATTATTTAATTCGGCATATGTTTTAGCAGATGCGGCTATTCAATCAATAGTTCATAAATCACTATTGCCAACTTACGATGTGTTCGACGAATACCGTTATTTTGAACCTGCAAAAAATGTGCAATGTGTTAACGTTGCTGGGCAAAATATTGCTTTAACAATTTGCGAAGATTTGTGGAATGTAAGCGAATCTCCATTATACGATCATGCGCCTATGGACTTGCTCATGCAAGAAAAACCAACATTGATGATCAATATAGCCGCATCGCCCTTCGATTATGATCAAGAGCATAAGCGCAAAATAATGTTGCAAGCAAATTGCATCAAATACCAGCTGCCTTTAATTTATGTAAATCATGTGGGTGCGCAAACAGAAATTATTTTTGATGGCGGTTCAATGGTTTTAAATGCAAGTGGAGAATTGGTAGCTGAAGCAAAATATTTTCAAGAATCTATGTTAACAATTGAGAATTTGGATCAATTGCTTTCGGAAAATAAAGTGATGATTCCATCGACTCATACAGCCATTGAAAAAATTGAGCAAGCGCTTATACTTGGTATCCGTGATTATTTTCAAAAATCTAATTTTTCAAAAGCAGTTTTAGGTTTGTCTGGAGGTATTGATTCTGCTGTAGTTTGCGCATTAGCGGCAAAAGCATTAGGCCCTCAAAATGTATTGGCGGTATTGTTACCATCGGCTTATTCATCCGATCATTCTATAACAGATGCGATGGCATTGGTAAAACATTTAGGTATTGAACATACCCAAATAAATATTGAATCAACTGTTAAAGAAGCCGAATCTACATTAGCTAATTTATTTAAAGGCATACCTGCAGATTTAACAGAAGAAAATTTACAAGCACGCGTTCGTGGGCTTTTGTTAATGGCGGTATCTAATAAATTAGGTCATATTTTATTAAACACCTCTAATAAAAGCGAAGCAGCTGTTGGCTATGGAACCCTTTATGGCGATATGAGTGGCGGTATTTCTGTTATAGGGGATGTGTATAAAACACAAGTTTTTGAATTAGCTAAATGGCTTAATAGAGATACAGAAATTATACCTTGGAATACCATCAATAAAGCGCCAAGTGCAGAGTTAAGACATAATCAAAAAGATTCAGATTCTTTACCAAGTTATGATTTACTCGATCAAGTATTATTTTTATATATAGAAAAACAATTGGGCGCAGTCGAAATTATAGCCAAGGGTTTTGATGAAAAACTGGTGTCGCGCGTGCTGATGATGGTTAATCGAAGTGAATATAAACGCTATCAAACACCACCAATTTTAAGGGTTTCTCCTAAAGCATTTGGAATGGGCAGAAGAATGCCCATTGTCGCAAAGTATTAAGCTTTAAATTTTTCAAAAAATTCGTTTTCGTAGCTTGTGCCAATTGGAATCTCTTGCTCTTTAATGTGAATCGTTTTGTTGCGTACGGTTTCAATTTTACTAAATGGCACAATAAAAGAACGGTGCACCCTTAAGAATTCATTTGGTGTTAGTTTGGCTAAAATATTTTTCATAGTCATTCGAGCAACAACTAATTTATCTGCGCCATAATGAACTTTCAAATAATCTCCAAGTCCTTCAATGAAAAGGATTTCAGCTAATGGAATTTTAATCAATTTGTAATCTGCGCGTATAAATAAATAATTATCAGCCGGATTCTCGTTTTGATTTTTTAAACGAAAATAAGCTACCGCTTTGTCAACTGCTTTTATAAATCTACTTTCTTCAAATGGTTTTAGTAAATAGTCAATAGCGTTTAGTTCATATGCATCTATGGCGTACTCGCTATAAGCTGTTGTGAAAATAACTCTTACATTTTCTGGTAAATTTTTACTCAGCTCCAATCCAGTAATAGAGGGCATTTGTATGTCTAAAAAAACTAAATCGACAGGGAATTTTTGCAAGTAAGCTATTGCGACGCTTGGTTTTGTAAAGGTTTTTTCTAATTGAATATCAGTATGGTTACTACAAAAACGACTAATGAGTTCTAGCGCTAAAGGTTCATCATCTATGGCAATTGCTTTGATCATTTTATATTAATTAGTAGCGTTACGGCATAGTCTGTATCGGTATGCGAAATTTGAAGCTGGTATTTACCACTATATAATAAATCGAGCCTTCTTATCACATTTGCAATACCTGTGCCAGTTTTCGTATTATCTACTATACTAACAGGCACAATTTTATTAGACACCTTTAGTTCAATAGTATTGTTTGTAATGTCAATTGCTATTTGAATATTTGATTCAATCTCTGGGTTCACACCATATTTGAATGCATTTTCTATAAAAGAAATTAATAACAATGGTGCAATTTGATGCTTATGTGCTATTCCGTTTATAATAAAATTTACTTTTGCTGTTTCTCCAATTCTAATTTTTTGTAATTCAATATAACTACTGATATAATCTATTTCTTTTTCAATTTCAATAAATTCGGATTGCGCATCTGTAATATTATAGCGCATCATGCCAGATAATTTTACAATTGCATTTGCGGTATCATCCGATTTTTTGAGGGCCAATGCATAAATATTATTTAAGGTATTGAATAAAAAATGTGGATTAATTTGCGATTTTAAATAGGCAAGTTCGGCGGCTAATTTTTCTTTTTCGCTTTGCTTAATCCTAGCTTGTAAATTTAAGGCTATAGAGATAATAAAAACAGCAAGGAATAAAAACAAGTCATCTTCTAAATGTCTGACACCATGTTTTTTGGGGCCACCTGGTCTTCCTTCTCTTTCATGGTCTTCGAAATGAATTTTTGGCCCATGCGCATGTGTATGCGGTGGTGGAGAGACATTGCGTAATTCAACTAGTAATGGGGGTGCAAGCGATAGGAATCCACTGATTAAAAAGTATAAAATAAATCGAGGGTATTTTTTTGCGTAGAAGAGTGGGATTAAAATATAATAGCTGAAATAAAAAAATACAACTAATAAGGTATTGGCAACTAAGTTTTTCAAGAGCATCAAATTCATTCCTGAAACGAAGGGCTCATTCGAACGATGTGCTGGTATTAATAAGAATGGCGCAATGATAAAAATACAAATACAAACTATTTGTATCCAAAGCGATTTTTTCGAATTATTGATCATTTTTAAATTTAATATAAAAGGCTGTCTTTTGTTAGATGGGATATGTTTTATGAGGTAAACTCCTCAAATTTGTAGTTAATTTTGCCTTATTGTCGAATGATACGACCATCTTCCATTTCTATAATTCTCGAGGTATTAGCGGCAAAGCTTTGGTCGTGCGTTACAATCAATAATGTTTGATGGTATACTTCTGCTAACTCTTTAAAAATATCAAATACAATCAAACTATTTTTGTTGTCAAGATTTCCGGTGGGTTCGTCGCCCATAATAATCAGCGGGTCGTTTATCAATGAGCGGGCAATGGATACTCTTTGTTTTTGTCCACCCGATAATTGATTTGCTTTTTTAAATGCTTCATTTGCTATGCCAAGCATTTTTAGTTTTTCCATTGCACGATGCTCCACTTCTTCTCTGCTATATTTATTTAATTTCAAGCCGGGTAACATTACATTCTCTATTACATTAAATTCGTTCAATAAATAGTGAAATTGAAAAACAAATCCAATGTATTGATTTCTTACAATTGCTAATTCGCTTTCTTTTTTATTTCTCATTAATTGACCGTTGATAAAAAGGTCGCCTTGATACTCGGTATCCATTGTAGATAGAATATACAACAAGGTTGATTTTCCGCAGCCTGATTTTCCAATCACAGAAACAAATTCTCCTTTTTTAATTTCAAAAGTAATGTCTGATAAGATTTTTACATCTACAGGATCATGAAAACTTTTTTGAATATCTTTAGCTGATAAAATTATTTCTGACATGTTATTTACCTCTAATGATTGTGACAGGGTCTATTTTACTAGCTTTTCTGGCAGGAAAAAAACCAGCCATATAGGTGGTAACCAATGAAAAAATAATTCCAATGATATAATAAGTCGATTTATAATTGATAGGAAATGTTTTAATAGTAGGTAATGATGGGGTGTTGAAAGGTATATTATCTATGATTACAGAAAACCCCAATCCAAATATAATTCCAAATAAACCGCCAAAAATACCAATGCTTAAGGCGATGTAGATAAATATTTTCTTCACATCCATTCCCGAAAATCCTGTTGCTTTTAAAATGGCTATCGTATCCATTTTTTCGTAAATCAACATATTTAAAATATTAAAAATACCAAACCCTGCAACTATTAAAAGTACTACGCCAACGGCATAAGAAATAATGGTTCTAACGGTGCTGCCTGTTTCAAATTGCGAATTAGCTGTTTGAATATCTTCTGCATCGCAATCAAAGAGTAATGCGTATTCTTTGGCAATTTTTGGCGCTTGATTAATATCTTTTAGTTTTACTTGTATGTCGGTTAAGTAATTATTCGACTTACCCATTAATTTTTGAGCAGTAGCAATCGAAGTATAGCTTTGTACCAGATCTAAATCTTTTAGACCCGATTGAAAAACGCCTACTACCTTTAAAGGCATCAAATTTCCGTCGGTTGTATTTATTTGTACTACATCGCCAATGTTTGCCATGAGTTTTTCGGCGAGTCCTTTACCAAGAATAATACTGTTTGGTACATTTTTTAAATCAATGGCTTTACCAGCAGTTACATAGTCTTTAAAAGAAAACAATTTGCTCTCTGCAGCTACTTCAATGCCATTAATGCTTCCGGTAATGGCTAAGGTGCCGTATGTAAAAAATACTTGTGCGTTTATTTTTGGCGCATAACCTAATATGCGTGGGTCATTATTTAAGGTTTCAAATATGGCTACGGTATTATAAATAGATTGACGACTGCTACTCGATTTAATAGAATTGATGAAATTGTAACCGTCTTTATATTGATTACTTAAATTAATTACTTGTTTTTTACTCGGTTTAACTTCGTTATAAATACGAACATGCGCAGTTCTATTTAAAATTAAACCATCTAACAAATCATTTAAGCCATTCATAAAACTAAGCAGCGTTACAAACATAGAGATACTGAAAGTTACACCTATCGCAGCTACCAGCGTTTGCCTCCATCTTGCAAGCAATAGTTCTTTGGCAATTTTTATTAAAAGATTTGACATTTATTTTAATGGTTTTAAAATAATATCTCCTTTTCTTAAACCTGAAAGCACTTCTACTTTATCGTAATCTTTTAATCCAGTTTGAATGCTTATGATGTTTTTATTTGCAAGCATTACTTGGCTATCATTGAGCATAAAATTACGGGGTATTAATAAGGCATTAGATTTTTTTTGGATGACTATATTGGCTTCGGTTGTTAAATTTGGATATAAATTTATTGGTTGTGTAATTAAATCAGCTTCTACATCAAAAGATTTTGATCTTTCGTTCATGATTGGATTTATTTTTTTAATAACAGCTTCAAACACTTTGCCTTTGTAACTATCTAGTTTATAAAACAGGCGTTGCCCAATGCTAATATTGCTTATATCATATTCATCTACCTGTAATGCTAAAATAAACTTTCCGGCTGCACCTATAACTGCTATAGGGCTTTGTGGGTTTATTAATTCTCCTTTTTCTTTTAGAATATTAAAGACTTTGCCATTGAGTTCACTTCTAATTTCAAAATCATTTTGTAAACTTTCGCTAATGGCTAAATTATTTTTTGCTTGTTGATCGGCTAATTTTAACTGTTTTTTTAAATCTTGGTATTTTAATAAAGTAGACTCATAATTATTTTTAGAATTTTTATAATTTAATTCTTTTTGTTCTAAATCTATTTGGCTTCCGGCTTGTTGTGACCATAGGTTTTTTTGTCTGCTATATAATAAAGAGTCTAGGCGTAATTTATTTTTAGCGTTTTCAATAGTAGCCAATAAATCTTTTAATTTATTTTGATTAGATTTTAGTTCGTTAAATTCGGATAGTAATTTAGCATTGTTTGTACTGAGTGTTGCGTTTTCACTTTTTATTTTTAAAATCACTTGATTTTTTTTCACTGTTTGCCCGGCTTCTACTAAAATTTCCGAAAGGGTGCCAGTCACTTTTGAATATACTTGATATTGCTGATCACTTTTAATGCTTCCAGAAGCATATACCGATTCAGATATAGCGGATTCGATTACTTCGGCACTTTCTTGTTTTTTAGCACAAGACATAAGGAGTGTGCTACAGAAGAATAAGTAAATATACGCTGATTGGGTTTTCATGGTAGTATATTTTTAGCTTGATTTACGCTGTAAATTTACTCATTATATAATTTAGATTATTTATAAATTATTATATTTGAAT
>CAJBBN010000004.1 GCA_903951325.1 uncultured bacterium | reverse complement strand
TAGAAAAATTAGCCATCGAACCCGAAATTATTAGGGTTGGCAGTTTTAAAAGTGCTGTAGAGCCTTATATGCTAGATCATATGAGCGATTCGAGTAAATTACAAACATCGGTTTTATTGAATTCAATTTATCAACATTTTTTAAATGCCATTGCAAAAGAAAGAAAAATAAGTGTTGCAGATTTAAATGCAATGGCTAATGAACTTAAAATACAATCGGCCCAAGATGCACTAAAATACAAAATGGTAGATGCCTTAAAATATAAAGATGAGGTTTTGTCAATGCTTTTAAATGCCACAAATCAAAAAAATATCGAAGATCTTTCTTTAGTCAGTATTACAGATTATCAAAAATCGAATCCAATTCCTATTTCAACTGAGACCGAAAAAATTGCCATTATTTATGCTGCTGGCGAAATTGTTTCTGGCGATGGAAACGAAGATAACATAGGCTCTGAAAGGGTTTCGGCAGCTATAAGAAAAGCAAGATTAGATGATCAGGTAAAAGCAATTGTATTAAGAATTAATTCGCCAGGCGGAAGCGCATTGGCTTCTGATGTAATTTGGCGAGAAGTAATTTTGGCCAAAAAAGCAAAACCAGTCATTGCTTCGATGGGCGATGTAGCCGCATCTGGTGGTTATTATATAGCATGCGCAGCCGATCAAATAATTGCACAACCTAATACAATTACCGGTTCTATAGGCGTTTTTAGGGTATTGTTTAACGCCGAAAAATTCTTCAAAGATAAATTAGGTATTACTTTCGATGGAACAAAAACTTCCGCATATGCCGACTTAGGAGATTATACTAGAGCGATGAGTCCTAGCGAAAAAAATATTATTCAGCGTTCCGTAAATCAAATTTATAGTGACTTTACGACAAAGGTTGCAGCAGGTAGAAAATTGCCAATTAATAAGGTATTAAATATAGCAGGTGGTAGGGTTTGGAGCGGAACAGATGCAATTAGCATTGGCTTAGTAGACAGCCTAGGAAACCTAAATGATGCGATAAATATTGCAGCGAAAAAAGCAAATTTAAAAAACTACCGCATTGTTAATTTACCAGAAGAAACAAACACCATTGAAAAAATATTGACTGGCATTTCGGGAAAAATAAAAACGGAATATTTGAAATCGGAATATGGTTCGGGTTTTACTTATTACCAAGAATTTGCCAGAATCAAATCAATTAGTGGTATTCAAACTAGACTACCTGTTAACTTAAACATTCAATAATTTCACCTTGGATAATAAATCAATTGTAAAAACGCTTAAATTATTTGCGCAATTACTCGAATTGCACGAAGAGAATCCTTTCAAAATAAAGAATTTTACCAATGCTAATTTTAAGCTGAGTAAATACGCAGAACCCTTATTTAGCAAGAGTTTAGAAGATTTAGCAAAGATAGAAGGTGTAGGAAAAAGTGCCGCAAGTAAAATTGTTGAATTCATTGAAACTGGTGTAATTGCAGAGTTAGAAGCACTCAAGCAAATTACTCCTGCTGGCATTATAGATATGCTACAAATTAAAGGCATTGGACCAAAAAAAATCCGCATTATTTGGACGGAATTAAACATTGATACCATAGGCGAATTATATTATGCCTGCAACGAAAATAGATTAGTGGAGGCCAAAGGTTTTGGTTATAAAACACAAGAGGATGTAAAAAAACAAATTGAGTTTTTCTGGTCTAATACGGGTAAAAATTTATATGCGAATGCATTATTGATTGCTAACGAATTCGAAGCATTTCTGAAAAAAGAAATCGAAGATATTGCTATTGAATGCACTGGCGAAATGCGCAGAAAATGCGAGATCATTCATCAAATTGAATTCTTATTAATTACTGCAAATAAGCCTGATTTGCAATTAGTTATAACCGAAAAATTGGCTTACGAATTACAGATTATTTCTGAATTGGAGTGGAAAATTATCACCGAAAACCAAACAATTATTTTATGTTATTTTAGCGATGCAAAGCAATTTGCTAATCGACAATTTAGCTTAACGGCTCACGCAAATCACCTACAGAAAATCGAAAATTTTAATAAAGAAATTTTTACGAAAATAGCATTCGAAAATGAGCAAGCCATTTACGAACATTTTCAATTACCTTTTATCGCACCCGAACTAAGAGAAGGCTTAAACGAAATTGATAAAGCCAAATCGGGTCAACTACCTACCCTAATTGAGCTGAGCGATTTACAAGGTTCTTTACATAACCACAGTACTTATTCCGACGGCATTCATTCTTTAAAAGAAATGGCAGATTATTGCGAATCTCTAGGATATAGTTATTTAGGCATTTGCGACCATTCACAATCAGCGTTTTATGCCAACGGATTAAAGGCCGACCGTGTATTAGCGCAGCAATTAGAGATTAAAAAACTCAATGCAGCCAATGCAAATTTTACTATTTTTTCGGGTATCGAATCTGATATTTTATCGGATGGTTCATTAGATTATCCCACAGAAATTTTAGCATCCTTTGATTTTATTGTTGCCTCCATTCATTCTAATTTAAAAATGGATGAAGCTAAAGCAACAGCAAGGTTATTAAAAGCGATAGAAAATCCATATACAACCATTCTTGGTCATCCAACTGGCCGACTTTTATTAGCTAGAGCGGGCTATCCAATTGATCATATTAAAGTAATTGATGCCTGTGCGGCTAATGGTGTGGTCATTGAAATAAACGCCAATCCATTGCGTTTAGATTTAGATTGGCGATACATAGACTATGCTATTTCAAAAGGTGTGATGCTGGCTATCAATCCCGATGCGCATCGCAAGGAAGGTTACTTAGACATGTTTTATGGAATAGCCGTGGCTCGTAAAGGTGGAATGAGTAAAGCCAATTGTTTAAATACATTTTCGCGGGAAGCAATTTTTGATTATTTTCAACAAAGAAAAAATAAAATTTAATGAAGGTTTTAGTCGTTCGTTTTAGTTCAATCGGTGATATCGTGTTAACCACGCCTGTTGTCCGTGGATTGAAAAAACAACTGGGTGCCGAAGTGCATTACCTCACTAAATCAAATTTTCAAGAAGTGCTCGCTTCGAATCCACACATCGATCAAATTCATTTATTGACTGCGAACAATTGGTCAGCAATTGTAGCGCAATTAAAAGCCGAAAAATTTGATTATATCATCGATTTACATCATAATGCAAGAACGCTTAAACTCAAGCTGGCATTAGGTGTGAAGGCTTATTCTTTCGATAAATTAAATATTCAAAAATGGCTTTTGGTGAATTTAAAAATCGATCGAATGCCCGCTTTACATATTGTAGACCGATATTTAGCTTGCGTAAAACCATTGGGCGTAAATAAAGACCTAGAAGGCCTTGATTATTTTATAGCAAGCAATGATGAAGTTTCGATGAGTTCTTTGCCCCTAGCCTTTCAAAATGGCTACATCGGTTTAGTAATTGGCGCGCAACATTTCACCAAAAGATTACCAAAAGAAAAGCTTTTTGAATTACTCCAGCACCTCACACAGCCAGTGATAATTTTAGGAGGCCCAACAGATGCTGAATTAGCAGAAGAACTAGCTACCATAGCTCCTACTCGCATTTACAATGCATGCGGAAAATACAACTTAAACCAATCGGCTTCTTTGGTTAAACAAGCACAAAAAATAATTTGTAACGATACCGGTCTTATGCACATTGCAGCTGCTTTTCAAAAGGAAATACATTTGTTATGGGGAAATACCATTCCTGCATTTGGCATGGGTCCATATGCGAGTAACAATACCTATCATTACGAAGTAGCCGATTTAAATTGTAGGCCCTGCAGTAAAATTGGATTTCAACAATGTCCTAAAGGTCATTTCAATTGTATGAATCAACAAGACATTACGAAGTTAATTGCGCAATTAAATTAGCGGTGTTTTTGTGGACGAGGAGCAATATCATTTGGGTAGTTATGCAGCGAATTATTATTTGCTACTTCCTCCAAATTGCTTCTCAACAATAAAGCACTAGCCATACTAGCACTTACCATTTGCAGTGTAGCAGGAATATTGGGATCTATCCAGACCCTACCATTATTTAATATACTTACGGCTGCTATTGCAGTGTTTTTATATTGAAATTCAAATCCAAAATTGGCAAAATTGATCCAGTTTTTTTGGCCTTCTATTTTTTTAACAGGTATAATTTTGATTTCGTTTCCTAATTTATCTTTTGCAAAACCACAATCACCATTGTTTGCAAAACTGCTTTCTGGATTATATACAATAAACTCCCAAGCATTATCTTTTGATTGATCTGGAATAATAGTACCTGCAAAAGTATTTTTATAATCCAATGCCATATTAAATCTAACATTTGACCTGCCTCTGAAAAAATCAAAATTGGTACTTTCAAATTTACCTACCGCATATACCATTGCAGATACAGTAGAATCTGGCGTAAACTGTTTAAATTGAAATTTTTCTTTGGCTTTTTGAAAATCGAGTATAAATTGAAGATTGCTTGAATGAATCCAACCTCTTTTTACCCTTCCTGTTTTAAATCCTCCATAAGTTAATACTTGGTGAATTCTTAATCCATTTCGGCCTTTAACTTCAAGCGGTGTAGCTGTTTTTTGAAGATTATCAGCAATTAAAATATTGGGGGTTTTACAAGATGTAAAAATCAAAGAAAATAATAGTACAAAAATGGCGTGCTTGTTTTTCATCATCAAATTAAAATTTCAATAAACAATATTAAAAATTCAAATTAAAATAATCAGTGCTTCAAAATTTGTTACAAGAATATAATCTAGCAATTACCTCGAAAAATTAAATAGTTCAACCATTTTATCAAATATGGCTGTGTTCTCATAAATTCCTGTAAATTTTGATGCGCCGGGTCCATAAGCAAATACTGGAACCATGGTAGCCGTATGGTTTTTAGTGATAAATTTTGGTTCTATGCCATCTTGTGTTTTATCGTCTTCGTTGCCGCTTAATGCAAATCCACCGGTTTCATGATCGGCTGTCACGATTACTAGTGTATTCCCATTCAACTCGGCAAAATCAAGGGCCTTACCAATCGCAATATCAAAATCGTTGAGCTCTCTTCTAATATATTCTGCATCGTTATCATGTCCTCCCCAATCAATTTGAGAACCTTCAATCATTAAGAAAAATCCTTTTTTGTTTTTCTTCAA
Organism: uncultured bacterium; assembly: GCA_903951325.1. Taxonomy (GTDB): domain Bacteria; phylum Bacteroidota; class Bacteroidia; order Sphingobacteriales; family Sphingobacteriaceae; genus CAIKLP01. Next base: position 1,816 of record CAJBBN010000004.1, on the reverse strand, counting down.
ATAATCTATTGCGAAATTGGTAGAAAAAGGTAAATAATCTCCCCTACTTTCTTGCATTTTAGGCAAATGTTTTGGGGCAAATAATCCAGCTACTTTCTTATTTTTTGGTTCGTAATTCCATAGTTCTGCTAAGCTCGTTAATACATCATAATTTCTTACGCGTAATTGTCTAGTTAGGTCATCGCCATCTTTTCTTTTATTGAAATTATCTAATCCACCGCCTAAAAATAAATCGATATCGGTAGCCAAAAAATCTTTAGCAATTTCTTGGTACATGTTGCGAGAAGGCTGATGTGCAATGAATGCGGCAGGTGTAGCGTGTGTAATATCGCAGGTTGCAACCAAACCCGTTGCCAATCCGTTTTTCTCAGCCAATTCTAAAATAGTAGTCATGGGTTGTTTATTCGTAAACACCCCAATTGCGCCATTATATGTTTTTCTACCGCAAGACATTGCTGTTGCGCCTGCAGCAGAATCGGTAATTTTATGATTACTAGAAGATGTTCTACTAAAACCAATATAATTAAAGCGCTCAAAATTCATTTTTTGAGTAGCCGTTAGTAAAGAATAACTGATTTGCGATAATCCCATTCCATCACCAATCATTAAAATAATATTGGTTGGTCTTGCATCCATTTTTTTAGAGGGTGCAAAAGAAGAAATACATAATAATAAGATTAAACTTAAAGAAAGGATAGTTGAATTTCTTTTCATTTTTTTGTTTGGTTTATGCATGCAATTTACTCATTTATCAAATAGGTTTAAATAAAATTGATACTATTCACAATTTAATAATATGACCTGATAAATTTACCAGGTAAATAGGTAATAACACCCTTTATTTCTAAGCTCGTTAGGCCTATGGAAAGCGCTGCAGCAGTACAACCTAGGGCCAACATGAGGTTGTCGATTTGAAGGGGTTCTATTTGTAATTGACTGATGATTTCTTGTTCAAAAGGTGTTAATTGGGCTAATAATTTAGTTTGAATTTGTCGTTTGCTTTGTGGGGCATCCCAAGCCAATCCGATAATTACATCTTCTGCAGATTGAATTAATTGGGCCGCATTGCTTTTTATTAAATCATTACAACCCAAACTTTGGGTGTCGTAAATTCTACCTGGCAAAGCAAAAACCTCGCGATCATAAGAATTGGCTAATTCCGCTGTAATTAAAGCCCCTCCTTTTTGCCTTGCCTCTACTACAATAATTGCATCGCATAAACCTGCAATTATTCTATTTCTGGCAGGAAAATTACCTTTTTCGGGCATTTGTCCAAAGCGATACTCTGTGAGTAAACCTCCTTGTAAGTGCATTTCTTTTGCAATAGAAACATGTGCCTTGGGATAAATCATATCTAAACCATGGGCTAAAACACCAATGGTTTCGAGGTTGTTATTAAGTGCCTCTTGATGTGCTGTAATATCTATGCCATAGGCTAAACCACTAATAATTAATGGGTCGAAAGGTGCTAAATCTTGCATTAAATTTTTAATAAAATTTTTGCCGTATTCGGTTGCCATTCGGGATCCTACAATACCTATCACTTTCTTTTTTGCCAAATTTGCGGTCCCCTTATAATACACTATAAATGGGGCATCAACACAGTTTCTTAATCGTTCGGGGTATTGTTGATGTGTATAGGTAAGAACTTCAATCTGGTGCTTTTCAATAAAATCTATTTCAGCATAAATAGCCTTCTCGTTTGGTTTTTGTTTTAATAATTCGATGATTCTAGGGGTTATTTTGGGAATATTTTCGAATGCTTTTGCATTTGCTTTAAGTATTTCTTCTGCTGAATCGAAATACTCAAATAAAG
>CAJBBN010000003.1 GCA_903951325.1 uncultured bacterium | reverse complement strand
GTATTGGGGCTGCCATCTTCGTTAATCATGTAGTCGGCATTGCCATGGTCGGCTGTTAAAAAAATAGTGTATCCATTTAGTAAGCCTGCAGTGACTACTTTTTCTACACAAGCATCAACGGTTTCAACTGCTTTTACCACTGCACTAAAAACACCCGTATGACCCACCATATCTGCATTGGCAAAATTCAAGCAAATAAAATCTGGATGCCCTGCATTTATTTCAGGTAATAATTTATCAGTTAATTCTTTTGCACTCATTTCTGGTTGTAAATCGTAAGTTGCCACTTTAGGAGAAGGCACCATAATTCTTTTTTCGCCTATAAATTCTTGTTCTCTTCCTCCAGAAAAGAAAAAAGTTACATGCGGATATTTTTCTGTTTCGGCAATTCTAATTTGCTTTAAATTTTGCTGCTCAATTATTTCACCTAAAGTATTGCGCAAGTTGTCTTTTTCAAAAACCACTTTTACATTTTGAAATGATTCATCGTAAGTTGTCATGGTTACATAATACAATGAAAGTTTATTCATATTGTATTCATGCATATCTTTTTGCGTTAAAGCCGATGTTATTTCTCTAGCTCTATCTGTTCTAAAATTAAAACTGATTACCACATCACCATCTTTAATGGCATCACAAGCATTTCCATCTGCATCTAGACACACAATTGGTTTAATGAACTCATCTGTAATGCCATTGGCATAAGCTTGTTCAATCGCTTCTTTAACATTGTTAGTTTGTTCGCCAATTTGATTGACCAATAAATCATAGGCTAATTTTACGCGTTCCCATCTGTTATCTCGGTCCATTGCATAAAAACGACCTATAATGCTCGCTATATGTGCATTTGAGCCATCAATGTGTTTTTGTAAATCATTTAAATAATTGATTCCAGCTTTTGGATCGGTATCTCTGCCATCTAAAAATGCATGAATAAGTACATTTTCAATATGATAATCAGCGGCCATATCGCATAGGCCTTTTAAATGATTAATATGCGAGTGTACACCACCATCAGATAATAGTCCTATAAAGTGTACATTTTTATGATTGCTTTTGGCATATTCAAAAGCATTTTTTAAGGTTTCGTTTTCCCAAAGCGATTTTTCCTTTACCGCTTTATTGATTTTTACTAATTCTTGATAAATGATGCGTCCAGAGCCAATAGTTAAGTGACCAACTTCCGAATTTCCCATTTGACCTTCAGGTAATCCTACCGATTCTCCAGATGCAACTAGCTTAGCATGAGGGTATTTACTATATAATGAATTGATAAAAGGTGTTTGTGCATGTTGAATGGCGTCTGCTTGGTATTGTAAGCCCAATCCCCAGCCATCTAATATCATCAATACTGTTTTTTTCATTTTCATAAACAAAAATACAAAGCAATTCATTGATTGGCACAGTTTTTATACATTAATTAGTATAAATATTAATTTAATCTTTAATGAAGCGTTTTTGGATACTAATCTTATTGGGTTTTTTCACTTTTAATCAAGTGAATGCGCAAAACAATATCACCGATGATATTAGTTTAGGATTTGCCAATTCTGATCAACAAACTATTGCCAAATACATTGGAAATAAAGTAGAAATCAATCTTTTTGACTTATCTGGCGTATATAGCAAAGCCCAAGCCGAAATGGTTTTAAAAGACTTTTTTGACAAATACGAAGTACAATCTTTTCAATTATTCAATAAAAGCAACGCAAATGGAGGCCCATCTAAATTTGCCATTGGTAATTTAAATACCAGGAATGGTAATTTTAGAATTTTCTTTATTCTAAAAGAACTTGAAGGAGCCTATTATATACAAGAAATGCGTTTTTTAGCACAAGCTTCGCGCTAATTTTTTAACTTTGGCAAAAAGCCAATTCAATGAATTATTCTATTGCTCAATTAACACACTTCCTAGCAGCTGCACTTGCAGAAGATATTGGAAGCGGCGATCATACTTCCTTATCGACTATTCCAAAGGGCGCGCAAAGCCAAGCGAAATTATTAGTTAAAGAAGATGGGATAATTGCTGGTGTTCAAATTGCCCTTAAAATTTTTGAATTAGTAGACCCTAGTTTACAAATCGAACTATTCTATCAGGATGGTGATACGGTAAAAGTTGGGCAAGAAATTTTACATGTTAAAGGCAGCGTACATTCGATTTTAAAAGCAGAAAGATTGGTTTTAAATACCATGCAAAGAATGTCTGGTATTGCAACTACTACCGCACATGCGGTATCACTCGTTAAAGATTATCAAACCCAAATTTTAGATACTAGAAAAACAACTCCTGGCTTTCGTTTTTTAGAAAAAGAAGCGGTTAAAATAGGAGGTGGGGTTAATCACCGATTTGGTTTATTCGACATGATATTAATAAAAGATAACCATGTAGATTATGCTGGCGGAATTACCAAAGCACTGGAGAATGCGCAACAATACCTTTTACAAACAGGTTTGATTTTACCAATTGAAATAGAAACAAGATCTATCGCAGAAGTAAAAGAAGCATTAGCAGTAGGAGGATTTCAACGCATTATGTTTGATAATTTTTCTTTTGAAAACATTAAAACAGCTGTTAATTTGGTGGATGGTAAATACGAAACCGAGGCATCTGGCGGAATTACCATCGAAAATGTACAAGCATATGCCGCTTGTGGTGTGAGCCATATTTCCTTAGGCGCTTTAACTCATTCAGTTAAGTCCTTAGACTTGAGTTTAAAGGCATTTTAAAAGATTTTATATATTTGATCATTCAAATTTGATATGCTTTCAATCTATACTTCAACCGCTTTAATACTTTCCTATTTGTATGGGTCTATACCTACTGCAATATGGTTGGGTAAAGCAATGTATGGAATTGATGTAAGAGAATATGGAAGCGGTAACGCCGGTGCAACCAATACTTTCCGCATACTTGGTAAAAAGGCTGGTATTCCAGTTTTAATCATTGATATTTTAAAAGGGTTTACCGCTACTAATTTGGTTTATTTTGTTGGAAAATATTCACCGGGAACGGTTCAATTTGCCAATTTCCAATTGGTATTGGGTTTAACCGCAATTGTAGGTCATATATTTCCCGTATTTGCTGGTTTTAGAGGCGGTAAAGGCATCGCAACCTTGTTTGGTATGATATTAGCCGTTCATCCGGCAGCATCGGCCTTAGCCTCTATAGTCTTTATTATTATGTTAATGATTACACGCTATGTTTCTTTAAGTTCGATGATAGGTAGTTTTTCTTATCCGCTCATTATCATTTTATTTTTTAACGAAACAGCTACGCGAACTCAAATTTTATTTGCCATTGTAGTGAGTGTTTTAGTCATGATCACACATCAAAAAAATATCGAAAGATTATTAAAAGGCAAAGAGTCTAAAGTAAATTTTAGAAAGAAAAAAGACATTACGAATGAAGCTTTATTACCCTAATAAATATGAAAAATAAATTTACCTTAACAGCAGGCCTTGTGCTTGTAATGGCTCTAAATGCGCAATCTCAGACGATTGTAAAATGTTCAACTCATGAGTATACCGAAACGGTATCTAAACAAGATCCACAATTTGTGATCAATCAAGCGCAATTAGAAAAAGAAACGCAAGCCTATTTAAAAGATTTTAAATCTTTCGGAAACAAATCGGCGGTTAAAATTATTCCAATCGTATTTCATGTATTTCACAATGGCGGTTCGGAAAATGTTTCAAAAGAAAGAATTCTAGAACAAGTAGAAATTTTAAATAAAGATTTTAGAAGATTAAATGCCGATACAGCAAGCACAAATCCAATATATAAAGGTATTGCAGCGGATTGTCAAATAGAATTTAGGTTGGCTAAAATAGATCCAAATGGTAATTGCACCGATGGTATTGTTCGCTTCCAAACCGATCAAACTTTTAATGCAGATAATCCTATTAAGGCATTGAGTGCATGGCCAAATAATAAATATTTTAATGTTTGGGTAGTAGAAACCATTACGCCATCGTCTGGAACACCAGCAGGAGGTGTTGTTTTGGGTCGTTCTCAATTTCCAGGTGGGTCAAATTCAACAGATGGCGTCTTGTTAAAATCTACTGTTTGTGGAAATACAACAGCTTATAGTAATTATGGAAGAACTTTAAGTCATGAAATGGGACATTCATTTAACCTTAGACATATTTGGGGTGATGGAACTTGTTTAAGCGATTTAGTAAATGATACGCCTCCTCATAATGCCGCAAACAGTGGCTGTCCGGTAAATAAAGTTTCTTCTTGTGTTACTGGAAATGTGATTGAAATGACAGAAAATTACATGGACTATACGAATGGTAGTTGCCAAAATATGTTTAGTGCAGGTCAAAACGTAAGGATTCAAGCAACCATTAATTCTACTACTAATAGCAGAAATAATTTATGGACTAATGCCAATTTAATTGCCACAGGAACTAATGACGGTTATGTTGCACCATTATGTATTGTTAAAGCAGATTTTGCCAGAAACCAAGAAGTTTGTACAGGTATTACTATTCAGTATAAAGACGGTAGCTACAGAGGTGATGCAAGTGCATGGGAATGGACATTTGAAGGAGGAAATCCAGCTACTTCTACTTTACAAAACCCTACTGTAGTTTATACAACAGCTGGCCGATATACTGTTTCTTTAAAAGTAAGTAATGCATCCGGATCGGATAGTATTTTAAAACCTAAATTTTTGAAAGTATTTGAAACAGTAGCTAAAATTGGTGCACCATTCGAAATTAACATGGAAGATGCTGCCAATGTAGATACTATTATTTACAATAAACCAAACAATGTTAAAAAATGGGAACGCGTAACCAATACTGGATATAACAGTCCTAGCGCTTTAGCGATGAAATTTTACGGTGTTACAGATGGTCAAGAAAATTCATTTATTCTACCTGCATTAAATTTAAAAGGAACTACTAATCCGGTGATGAAGTTTAAAGTGGCTTATGCGATGAGAACATCATTAAGTACCGATGAATTAAATGTTGGTGCCTCTAGAAATTGCGGCGTTACCTTCACAAATTTATATACTAAATCGGGAGCAACGCTAGCTACTGCGCCAACTGTAACTAGTCAATTTATTCCTAGTAGTACCGCACAATGGCGTCAAGACAGTATCAGCTTATCGGCATACACGAACGAAGACAATGCCATATTTAGATTTAAAGCAACCAATGGCGCGCCAGGTAATAATATGTATATAGATGATATTGTGATATCGGTAGCAACAGGACTGGAGCATTTAGTTTTAAATAATTTAAATTTAACCATAGCCCCAAATCCATTTGCAAATGAAACAAAAATGTCCTTCTTTTTAATTCAACCAGCTCATGTAAGCATTGATATTACTGATGTTTTAGGCAGAAAGCTAAAAACTATAGCTAATGAACAAATGATTGCTAATACACATGAATTTAATATCAGTAACAACCAATCGGAGTTGCAAAATGGTATTTATTTTTTAAGAATTAATATTGGTGGAGTTCAAAAAGTAGAAAGATTAATCATTCAAAATTAATCCAAAAATAAAATATAAAAAAAAGCCGCTTTTATCGAAGCGGCTTTTTTTATGCTAAAGCTTTTAAAATACTTTCTGCTTTGAGTAAACATTCTTCGTATTCTTTTTCAGGATCGGCGTCTAAGGTAATGGCACTGCCTACTTGAAAGGATAGGGACTTCGTGTTTTTATCATAAAAAATACTCCTAATAATTACATTAAAATCGAAATCGCCTATAGCATCGATGTAGCCAATACTGCCAGAGTATAATCCTCTTTTCGTGTTTTCCACTTCCTCAATCAGCTCCATGGCGCGCAACTTCGGTGCACCTGTCATCGATCCCATTGGAAATGCATTTTGTATACATTCAAAAATACCACAATCGGCTTTTAATTCTGCTTCAACGGTACTAATCATTTGATGTAAATTGGCAAATGTATGAATACCAAATAACTCCGAAACCTCTATTGTGCCTAGTTTTGCACTCTTTGTTAAATCGTTTCTAACCAAATCTACTATCATTACATTTTCTGCAATTTCTTTTGGATCGTTTTGTAATTTCAATTTTTCCTGTTCATCTAAAACGGGGTCATCATTTCTCTTTCTTGTACCTTTAATGGGTTGAGAAAAAATGCGGTTTGCTCTTTTTCCTAAAAATCTTTCGGGGCTGGCACAAATAACATATTGCGCATTGTTTTTATACAATGCTGAAAAGGGCATAGGAGAGAGCGAATTTAATTTAGTATAAAGTGCTATTGGATCGAGTGTAATGTCAGTTAAACTAAAAGCGATGCAATAGGTTATTTCGTATATATCGCCAGCAGTGAGGTGTTTTTTTAATTGATTTACTTGATCAATATAGGCTTGTTTAGACACACTCGCTTGAAGCATATCTAGCTTGATTTTATTGGCTGCTAAGGCTTTTTCAGGCAACAGATTAGCGCTTGTATGATTGCTTAAATAAACGCTTTGTGCAGCAAAAACATGTGCTAATGGAGCTGTTTGTAATTGGGTATTAGCAGATGTTAATTTGGGGTAAACCGCATTTTTTAAATCATAACTTAAAGCTGCAAATAAAAATGATCCCGCATGTATTTTTTGAAATTCAGCTAATTGATTGAAGGCATTTTCGGGAGTATTAATTAGCATTTGATCGACCACACCAACACCCAAAATAAATGCATATTTACTTTTATCGTCTTGATATTGGTTTGAATTTAATAAACAAAAAACGGTATTATCTTCATCAATTTGATTTAATGAAGGTAGCTTTTCGGTTATATAAATTTGTTGTGTTGACATAAAAAAAGGGCCGAAGCCCTAATGTAAATATTAAGATAATATCAATGTTTGCTTGCGATCTGGACCTACGGAAAGGTATTTAACAGGCACACCAAGTTCTTTTTCTAAATACTTAATATAAGCCATTAACTTTTCCGGAATTTCATTGATTTCTCGAATCTGTGTTAAATCTTCTTTCCAGCCATCAATTTCTTTATAAACAGGAGTTGCCGTTACCGATACAATATCGAATGGCATATAATCGATGGTTTCTCCATTATAAATATAATGCGTACAAGCATAAATTTTTTCGAAACCAGAAAGTACATCTGCTTTAGTCATGACTAATTCCGTTACACCATTTAACATGATGGCATATTTCAATGCAGGTAAGTCAATCCAGCCGCATCTTCTAGGTCTGCCGGTTGTAGCACCAAATTCGTGTCCAATTCTTCTTAATTCTTCTCCTACTTCGTTTTCTAATTCGGTAGGAAAGGGGCCTCCACCAACGCGCGTACAATAGGCTTTGAAAATACCAATGATACTACCCAATTTATTGGGTGCAGCGCCTAAACCGGTACAAGCACCAGCTGATGTAGTATTCGAAGAAGTTACATAAGGATAAGATCCAAAATCGATATCTAGTAAAGTACCTTGCGCACCTTCTGCTAAAACTTTTTTATTTTCTTTTAAATATTGATTCACCAAATGCTCTGCATCAACTTGTTTCATGGCTTTAAGTAATTCAATGCCTTCAAACCATTGTGCTTCGTATTCTTTATAATCTAAATCAATTTGATAGTGCGATAATGTTTCGAGGTGTTTAGCTATAAGTTTATCATAGCGCTCTTTAAAATCGGGGAGCATCGTATCACCCACTCTTAAACCACTTCTACCTATTTTATCTTGATAAGTTGGGCCAATGCCTTTTAAGGTAGATCCAATTTTTGAATTACCCATTTTTGATTCACTTGCCGCATCTAATAAACGATGCGTTGGTAAAATTAAATGTGCTTTTTTTGAAATCACTAATTTATGAGTGGCAATTGGATCATATCCATTTGTTCTTAAATTATCTATTTCTCTTTTAAAAATTACGGGATCGATTACCACGCCATTACCAATTAAATTAAGGGTATTAGGGTTAAATACACCAGATGGAATGGTATTTAAAACATATTTTTTACCTTCAAATTCTAAGGTATGACCAGCATTTGGGCCACCTTGAAATCTGGCAATCATGTGGTAGGTTGGGCTTAAAACATCAACTATTTTACCTTTACCTTCATCACCCCATTGTAATCCTAAAAGTACATCTACACTACTCATGCTTAGCTATTTTTTTAAATTATTTTTTTGAAAATGACTCGCATTTTCCTTCTTTTTTAAGTTTGGTACAAGCGCCATATAAATTCAAAGAATGGTGTGTTACATCAAACTGAAGTAATTCACCCATCATGCTTTGAATTTGTTGAATTCTTGGATCACAAAATTCTACTACTTTACCGCAATCAACGCAAATAATATGGTCGTGTTGTTTGTAACCATATGATTTTTCGAATTGCGCCATGTTTTTACCAAACTGATGTTTGGTTACTAAATCGCAAGCAAGTAAAATTTCTAATGTATTGTAAACGGTAGCTCTACTTACCCTGTATTTGCGGTTTTTCATGTGGATATACAATGATTCCACATCAAAATGGTCGTTTCTACTATAAATTTCTTCTAAAATGGCAAAGCGTTCAGGCGTTTTTCTTAGGTTTCTATTTTCTAGATAAGCTTCAAAAATCTTCTTTACAGTCGCAATATTTTCAATAGTAGACATCTTTTTTATTGATTTTACAATGCTCAAAATTAGTGATTTCCTTTAGTATTCTAAAGGATTGTACAATGGAGTTTTACACATTTAAATGTTCGGAATCGAATCGAGTGACCGATAAAACGCCATTTACTTGTTTGAGTCTGTTTACCAATATGGCCAAATGGCTCGTATCATTCACATAAACCATTAAAGTGCCTTCAAATATGCCATCATCGCTATCAACGGTTATGGAGCGCATGTTTACTTTTAAATCGCTAGAAATTACCCTAGTGATATTACTTACCACCCCAACATCATCTATACCCGTTATTTTAATACCAGTTAAAAAGGCAAGTTCTTTTTGATCGGTCCATTTTACTTTTACAATTCTATAGCCAAAATTAGACATCAACTTAATCGCATTAGGACAATTGGTTCGATGTATTTTAATGCCTTCGGTTGCAGTAACAAATCCAAAAACATCATCTCCAGGAATTGGGTTACAACATGGCGAAAGTTTATAATTAATTTTATCTACTTCTTCTCCAATCATAAGCATATCCGAGTCTTTACTCTTGATTAATTTTGCTAATTGATTGAAGCTTTCCACATCAACCTTGTTATTTTCTGGTTGTTTTTTTTCTGCAATTTGAAAAGCCCTTAATTCTTTTAAATCTATTTTACCTATGGCAACTTGATAATTTAAATCTAGCACCGTATTTAAATCGAAATAGAGGCAAATTTTGCTTAATTGTTGAGGATTATAGGGTATTTTAAGGGCATTGAGTTTAGATACTAATAACTCTTTTCCAGCCTCTGCAATTTGAATTTTCTGCTCTCTTAAAGTGATTTTAATTTTCGCTTTTGCCTTACTGGTAATCACAAAATTTAACCATTCTTCTTTTGGTTTTTGTTTCTCTGAAGTAATAATTTCTACTTGATCGCCATTTTGTAATTTATAACTCAAGGGCACTAATTTATGATTTACTTTAGCACCAATACATGTAGCACCAATATCTGTATGAATATCAAATGCGAAATCAAGCGCAGTAGCGCCAAAAGGTAATTTCATAAGCGTACCTTTGGGTGTAAAAATGAATATTTCGTCGGTAAACAAATTCATTTTAAAATCATCCAAAAAGTCTAAAGCATTTGATTCGGGATTGCTCAACATTTCTCGAACATTTTGAATCCAAACATCTAGTCCGTTTTCGTTGCTTTGTTCTTTATATTTCCAATGTGCTGCAAATCCTTTTTCAGCAATTTCGTTCATTCTTTTACTTCGAATTTGAATTTCCACCCAACGACCTTTAGGGCCCATTACCGTTGTATGTAAAGATTCGTAGCCATTTCCCTTTGGAGAGGAAATCCAGTCTCTTAATCGGTCTGGATTTGGGATGTATTGGTCTGTTACGATAGAATAAGATTTCCAACAATCAGATTTTTCATCTTCCATGGGGCTATCCAAAATAATTCTTATGGCAAATAAATCAAAAACTTCTTCAAAAGGAACGCCTTTTGATTTCATTTTTTTCCAAATAGAGAATATCGATTTAGGTCTGCCGTAAATTGAATAGGAAAGACCTTGTGCTGTTAATTTTTCTTCAATAGGTTTAATAAATTCGTTGATAAATTTATTTCGCTCTATTTTGGTTTCATTTAATTTTTGAGCAATTAATTTGTAGGTACTCGCTTCGGTAAATTTCATCGATAAATCCTCTAGTTCAGATTTAATCGAATAAAGGCCTAATCGATGGGCTAGGGGAGCATATAAATAAGCTGTTTCGGAAGATATTTTTAATTGTTTATCTCTTGGCATACTTTCGAGCGTACGCATATTATGCAAACGATCTGCCAGTTTAATTAGAATTACGCGCACATCGTCTGCGAGCGTCAATAACATTTTTCTAAAATTTTCTGCTTGAATAGAACTTGTTTGATCGAAAACGCCTGCTATTTTGGTAAGTCCATCAATAATATTAGCAACTTTTTTGCCGAATTCTCTTTCAATATCTTCTAAAGATAATTCGGTGTCTTCTACCACATCGTGTAATAATGCACAAACAATAGAGGTGGTTCCTAAGCCAATTTCTTCTGCAGCAATTTGTGCTACTGCAATAGGATGATAAATATAAGGTTCGCCAGATTTTCTGCGCATGTTTTTATGCGCATCAACAGATAATTCAAAAGCTTGTCTGATAAGGCGTTTGTCGCCTTTTTCCATGGTAGATTTACAGGCTTTAAGTAAAGCCCTGTATCGCTTTTGAATCTCCTTCTTTTCGCCTTCTACATCAATTTCTATCATGTTTTAAAGTTAAAAAAAACCAATTAATTTGTAGGTTTAAAATAATAATTATCTCGATATTTGGTTATTATGTTGAAAATGAAACATAAAAAGCCTTTTTACCTCTTATTTCTTACTTGTTTTATAACAGTATTTAGCCATTTTGCTCAGGCTCAATCTGTAAAAAACGATACAATTATGGTGCGTGGTGTCATTATTGATGGTGATACTATTCCTTATCAATATATCAGTGTCATTAATATTTATGCCGAAAGAAAGTTTAAAAATAAAAGGGCATTTGAGAAATACAGTAAACTTAGAAGAGATGTTTTAAAGGTTTGGCCTTATGCTAAAATAACGGAGAAAAAATTCAATGATTTAGCTGTACAACTTGGTATGACTAATGATGAACGAGTTAAAAAAGCTTTAGTTAATAAAACAGAAAAAGAAATTAAAGCAAGATTCGAAGGAGAATTAAAAAACTTGACCATTAATCAAGGTCGAATTTTAATTAAATTAATAGATAGACAAACCGGCAATACAAGTTATGTTGTACTCGAAGAATTAAAAGGCAATTTATCTGCCTTTTTTTGGCAATCTTTGGCCAGGCTATTTGGGAATAATTTAAAAGCACATTACGACCCCAATGGCGAAGACGCAGAAATAGAAAAAATCATCAAAACAATAGAGTAAACGCTATAAAATATTTCAAAAATGAATGAACATAAATTAGATATATTGGTATTTGCAGCTCATCCAGATGATGCAGAATTAAGCTGTTCGGGTACTATTATTAAATATTTAAGAGCTGGTAAAAAAGTAGGTATTGTAGATTTAACTGCTGGCGAAATGGGTACCAGGGGAACGGCAGCAACCAGAAAAGCCGAAGCCGAAAAAGCAAACCAAATTATGGGTTTAAAAGTGCGAGAAAACTTAGCGATGCCTGATTGTTTTTTTCAAAACAACCAAGAAAACCAATTAAAAATTATTCAAATGATTCGCAAATACCAACCTCAAATTGTATTTGCAAATGCAATTACCGATAGACATCCAGATCATGCACGAGCAGCGCAATTAGTAGAAGATGCAGCATTTCAATCGGGCTTATTAAAAATAGAGACATTTGATGCAGGCCAAAAGCAAGCAGCACATAGGCCACAGGCAGTTTATCATTATATCCAAGATACCTATATTAAGCCCGATTTTATCATCGATATTACGGCAGAAATGGAAACTAAAAAAGCAGCTATTTTGGCTTTTCAAACTCAATTTTTTGATCCCAATAACAGCGAGCCGCAAACCTATATTTCGAATCCAGATTTTATCGAAACCGTAATTGCAAGAAATAGGGAATTTGGAAAAATAGTAGGTGGTGTTTTTGGCGAAGGCTTTACTTCCAAAAAAATAATTGGGGTAATTGATATTTTTAATCTAAGCTAATAGCGCAACAATTTTCGATAAATACATTTCATCTATTTCATCAAAATGATTAAGGTATTCGCTGTCTACATCGAGCACTGCGATTACTTTTTCTTGTTGCATTATAGGAATCACAATTTCTGATTTACTGGCTGCACTACAGGCAATATGACCTTCAAAATCTTCCACATTAGGTACAATAATACTTTGCTTGCTAGCCCAAGCCTTTCCACAAACACCTTTTCCTTTTTGAATGCGAGTACAAGCCAAAGGACCTTGGAAAGGCCCTAAAACCAACTCATCTTGTTTCACTATATAAAAACCAACCCACCAAAACGAAAAGACTTCTTTTAAAACAGCCGAAATATTCGCCATATTGGCTATCTGATCTGTTTCATCGGCTATTAAAGCAGCTATTTGAGGTAAAATAGTTTGGTATTTCTCTACTTTAGTGGCCGAATGTTCAAAATGTATAGAATCTGACATGAAAATTGCTTGAAAATAAATTATAAACACAAATATTAATTTAAATTCGCAATTATTAACAATTTCAATATGAAAAAGCATTTAATACTTTTAACTACCGGAATCCTTTTTTTGCTAAACTCTGCTATCGCTTTACCAGAAGAAGGCATGTATCCTTTAAGTGAAATAAAAAAATTAGACTTAAAAAAAGCAGGTTTAAAAATTCCTCAAGCGGAAGTTTACAATCCAAACGGATTAAGTTTAATTGATGCCTTAGTAAATGTTGGTGGATGCACGGGTTCTTTTGTTTCTAATCAAGGATTAATTATTACTAATCATCATTGTGCATTTGAGGCAGTTTCTTTAGCGAGTACTCCCGAACACGATTACCTTAAGAATGGCTTTGTGGCTGCTACTAAGGAACAGGAGGTGCAAGCCAAAAATTTAACTTGTAAAATCACCGATTCTTACGAAGATGTTTCGATTAAAGTTTTAACGGCTGTTCAAAATATATTCGACCCAAGCGAACGCATCAATGCAATCAATGCAAAGATTGCGCAAATTATAAAAGAAGAAGAACAAAAAGATAAAACCATTAAAGCAGAAGTTTCTGAAATGTTTATTGGAAGAACTTATGTATTGTTTCGTTATAAAACCATTAAAGATGTGCGCATTGTATATGTACCACAAAGAGCAGTAGGAGAGTTTGGTGGCGAATCGGATAACTGGGTGTGGCCGCGTCATACAGGCGATTTTTCTTTTTTAAGAGCCTATGTTGCTAAAGATGGTTCTTCGGCTGCATATTCAAAAGATAATGTGCCTTATCAACCAAAAAAATATTTAACAATCAATCCAAATGGTGCAAATGAAGGAGACTTTGTTTTTATTTTAGGATATCCAGGTAGAACTTATAGAAATTATCCAGCAAAATATATTCAATATCAAGAGCAATTTCAACTGCCTTATATTTCAAATTTGTATGATTGGCAAAATAAACAAATGGAAGCCACTTCAATTACTAAAGAATTAGAATTAAAACAAGCTGCTAAAATTAAACGCAAAGCCAATGTTTTAAAGAACTACAGAGGTAAATTAAAAGGTTTAAAAGGCATAGATTTAGTGAATCAAAAATTTGCCCAAGAAAAAGAATTGCAAGCATTTATTAATGCCGATACTAGTTTAATTAAGCAGTATGGTAAAATGTTGCAAAACATAGACATGGTTTATGATGAATTTTTTGCTGATGCAAAGAAGTTTTTAGTCTTAGATCAAGTTTTTGCTAGTGCAACCGCATTTAGTGTAGCTAATCAAGTGCTCGGTTTACAAAAGAAAATTGCAGAAGCTAAAGCAGAGAATCAAGATAAAATTTATCAAGAAAGTAAAGTTGCGATCTTAAAAAACGCTAAAGATGCTTATTCTACTTATGTTTTAGCGACTGACAAATTATTATTAAAACGAATTTTATTAGATGGATTGAATTTATCTGCTAAAGAACAATTTAATATTATTAATGGAATGCCTACGGCAAAGGGTTCAAACTGGGATGCATTATTAACAAAACATATTGACCGAATTTTTTCAAAATCGGAATTTTCAGAAGACGATGAAATCGAAGAAATACTGGATTTATCTGTAAAGGATTTCTTAAAATTCAAAGATCCAATGATCGATTTAGCGATTAATGCTAGGGTAGAAATTGATCAAATGAATAGCCTTAGAAAAGACCGAACAGGCAGGCTGAATAAGCTTTTGGCCGATTATGTGAATGTAAGTATTTTGTTCAAAAAGTCGGATTTTATACCCGATGCCAACAGTACTTTGCGTTTAACTTATGGTCATGTAAAAGGATTTACGCCAGTAGATGCCACTTATATGAAACCATTAACAACATTAACTGGCTTAATTGAAAAAGGTACAAACGAAG
>CAJBBN010000002.1 GCA_903951325.1 uncultured bacterium | reverse complement strand
GGCCTATCGAGCAATATTTACTCACTTCCATTAAGGATTCGAAAATATTGCCATTACTGATGGCTTGTGCTTGTAAGTTTTTCAACAATTCCTCTTTTTTACTTGAATTTCTTTGATGAAATTGCTCCAAGGCATTAATTTGAAATTGTTTTTCTGCTTCGGTTGCACGAATAACTTCTGAAGGAACAATGGTGGGAGATCCGTTTTTATTTAAAAAGGTATTTACCCCTACTATTGGGAATTCTCCATTGTGTTTGAGTGTTTCGTAATACAAAGATTCTTCTTGAATTTTACCTCGTTGATACATGGTTTCCATCGCACCTAACACACCGCCTCTATCCGAAATTCTTTTGAACTCTTCTAAAACAGCCGCTTCTACCAAGTCAGTTAGCTCTTCTATAATAAAAGCGCCTTGTAAAGGATTTTCGTTTTTCGCTAATCCTAATTCTCGGTTAATAATTAATTGTATAGCCATTGCGCGTCTTACTGATTCTTCCGTAGGAGTGGTAATGGCTTCGTCGTAAGCATTGGTATGTAATGAATTACAGTTATCGTATATCGCATACAATGCTTGCAAGGTAGTTCTGATATCGTTAAAATCTATTTCTTGTGCATGTAAAGACCTACCCGAAGTTTGGATGTGGTATTTGAGTTTTTGCGAACGATCGTTTCCTTTGTATTTATATTTAATGGCTTTTGCCCAAATTCTTCTGGCAACTCTTCCAATTACTGCATATTCTGGATCTATTCCATTTGAAAAGAAGAAAGAAAGGTTGGGTGCAAAATCATCAATTTTCATTCCTCTACTTAAATAATATTCTACAAATGTAAAACCATTACTTAAAGTGAAGGCGAGCTGAGATATAGGGTTTGCGCCAGCTTCGGCTATATGGTATCCCGAAATAGAAACAGAATAAAAATTTCTTACCTGTTGATCAATAAAATACTTTTGAATATCGCCCATCATTCTCAAGGCAAATTCAGTAGAAAAAATACAGGTATTTTGCGCTTGATCTTCTTTTAAAATATCAGCTTGTACCGTACCTCTTACACTTGCAATTGCTTTGGCTTTTATTTGCTGATAAATATCGGCAGGTAATACTTGATCTCCTGAAACGCCTAATAGCATTAAACCTAAGCCATTATTTCCTTTCGGTAATTCACCTTGATAAAGCGGTCTTGGAATGCCTAATTTTTGATAAATAGCATTGATTTTGGCTTCTACTTCTTTTTCCAGTCCATTTGCTTTGATATAAATCTCGCATTGCTGATCAATGGCCGCATTCATGAAAAAGCCAAGCATCATAGGTGCAGGGCCGTTGATAGTCATGGAAACCGAAGTGCTCGGCGAACATAAATCAAATCCTGAATATAATTTTTTTGCATCATCTAAAGTGGCAATACTTACTCCCGCATTACCAATTTTTCCATAAATATCTGGTCTAACATGTGGATCTTCTCCATATAATGTTACCGAGTCGAATGCGGTAGAAAGCCTATGTGCAGGCTGTCCTAGCGAAACATAATGAAATCTTTTATTGGTTCTTTCGGGCCCACCTTCGCCAGCAAACATTCTGGTTGGATCTTCTCCATCTCTTTTCAATGGGAATACACCCGCTGCGTATGGAAATTCGCCAGGTACATTTTCTGTAAGTAACCAATTCAACACATCGCCCCATGCCTCATACCTTGGTAAAGAAATTTTAGGGATTTGTAGTTTCGATAAACTCTCGTAATAAAGCGGTTGTTTAATTTCCTTGCCGCGTACTTCGTAACTAAAAAATTCGGCTTTGTATTTTTGTAAAGTGGCTGGCCATTCGTTGAGTAAGCGTTTGCAATCAAAATGTAATTGTTCGCTTAATTGCTCGAATCTTTGTTCGAGTGGTGCAGTAGCGATAGTATTATTTTTAGTTTCGTTTAAAAGCGTAATGGTGCCTCTTAATTGAAACATATTTTGGGCAATTTTCACTTGTTCTTTGACCCACAAATGGTAGGCTGCATTGGCTTCTGCAATTTCGGCTAAGTATCTTGTTCTATCTGGCGGAATGATATAAATCTTTTCCGATTTTGCTGTCGATAAAGGTAATTTTGAATTAAATTCAATACCAGTTTTAGTGCTGATGGTATGAATCAAAGCAGAATACAAAGCATTCATGCCTGGATCGTTGAATTGCGAAGCCATAGTACCAAAAACAGGCACCGCATCGTCTGCTAAATCAAATTGCTGGTGATTTCTTTTGTATTGTTTTTTAACATCACGAAGAGCATCTAAAGCGCCTCGTTTATCAAATTTATTGATAGCAACTACATCGGCAAAATCAAGCATATCGATTTTCTCTAATTGCGTAGCGGCGCCAAATTCAGGTGTCATTACATATAAAGAAACATCGCAATGCTCGGTAATTTCTGTATCCGATTGTCCAATTCCAGAAGTTTCTACAATAATTAAATCGTAAGCTGCAGCTTTACAAATATCAATCGCTTCTTGCACATATTTTGAAAGCGCCAAGTTAGCTTGTCTAGTGGCTAAAGAACGCATATACACTCTTGGATTATTTATCGAATTCATGCGAATACGATCACCTAATAATGCGCCACCTGTTTTTCTTTTAGAAGGATCGACCGAAATAATGGCAATTGATTTATCTTCAAAGTCAATTAAATAGCGCCTTACAAGCTCATCTACCAAAGATGACTTTCCTGCACCTCCGGTGCCAGTAATACCTAAAACCGGTATTTTTTTACCATTAATTAATTGCTGAATTTCTTTTAAAAAATGTTCGGCATTTGCTGGAAAGTTTTCGGCAACGGTAATTGCATGGGCAATTTTAGCAGCTTCTTTATTTTGAATTACTTCAATGCTGCCATCAATTTGATTCCTCGTTAAGAAATCACATTGTTGCATCATATCGTTGATCATGCCTTGCAAACCCATTTTTCTACCATCGTCTGGAGAATAAATTTTTGCAATGCCATAATTTTGTAATTCTTTAATTTCGGTAGGTAAAATTACGCCTCCACCTCCTGCAAATATTTTTATATGTCCGGCGCCTTTTTCTTTTAACAAGTCGAACATATAACGAAAATATTCGTTGTGTCCGCCTTGGTAAGAAGTCATGGCAATTCCTTGTACGTCTTCTTGAATAGCACAGTTTACAACTTCCTCTACGGAACGGTTATGCCCAAGGTGAATTACTTCTGCACCAGATGATTGTAAAATGCGGCGCATAATATTGATGGTTGCATCGTGCCCGTCGAATAACGAAGCGGCCGTTACAAATCGAATCGTATTTTTAGGTTTATAAACTGCTATTGTTTCCATAGGTGGATATTCGGTATAGGCTGCAAATTAAGAAAAAATCTGCCTAATTTTGGCCTTTAAGGCTATTTATTGCACTAATCGCAGCATTTTCCCTAAATTAAGCATTGAACACAAAAATTAAAATGCTTGATAATCAAGATGTTAATTTTAATATTGTATTTTTTTAGAAATAGATGCAACCTTTAGCTGCCTTTAACCATCTTATAAGTAATGACGTCAAAACCAGAAGATAAATTAACAGAATACAAGTTAATTGAAGGGTGTGTAAAAGGGGATAGGCGTTCGCAAGAATTATTATATCATTTATTTGCTAAAAAAATGTTTGGTATATGTTTGCGTTATACAAATGATGAATTTGAAGCACAAGAAGTTTTGCAACTGGGTTTTATAAAATTGTTTGATAAAATGAAGGCCTTTAAAAACGAAGGCTCATTCGAAGGTTACCTCAGAAAAATAATGGTCAATACCGCCATCGAATATTTTAGAAAAAACGAAAGAAGTTTATTGCTGGTCGATTTAGCAAGTGCAGATTCGGAAAGTTTGCCAAGCAACCCAACGGCTGTTTTTGAACAAAAAGATTTAATAAAATTAATACAAGGTTTAGCACCCGGTTTTAGAATGGTATTTAATTTGTTTGCTATAGAAGGTTATTCGCATCAAGAAATCGCAGAACAATTAGGTATATCAGAAGGTACTTCTAAATCGCAATTGGCTAGGGCCAGAATAATATTACAAGAACGCTTAAAAAAGCTAGAAACATTAAGTCATGAGCCAATCAGGTAAAAATAAAATTGATCAATTGTTCGAGGAGTCACTGCGCGACTATACTGCTGCAGTGGAACCCGAAGTGTGGTCAAAAATTGACCAACAATTAAATAATAAAACAAAAAAGAATATTTACTTTAAGTATGCTGCTGCTGTGGCAATCCTTATCGGCTTTGTTTTAGTTTTTCAGTTTAATGATATTTTAAAACCAAATGAAAACCTGGCTATTGTTGAAAAGCCAAGCATAGCGACTGAAACGCCAAATTCAATTTCAGTACAAACACCGATAACTACTAAAATTAAAAAGTTAAGCGATCCAAGAATTGCGGGAGTAGTAGAAGTAAAATCAAAGGCAAATAAATCTATTAAAGCCACAAAAAAATCAATCATCGATCTTCAGCCTAAATCGCCCATTAGAACTAATGCGGAGATTCAAGCAATAGAATTATTGAAGCAATTAGAGGTGCAACAAGCACAGCAACAAAAACCTACGGAAGAAGATTCAAAGCCAATTGTGCCAATTAAAATAACCACTCAGCCAAGCAATGTGGCTATGCATACGGGTTCCAAAAAAGAAATTAATTCGGTTTTTGGCGTAGCGGCTTATATAGCTCAAAAAGTCTTCGGCAATTCTAACTTAGAACTAATTGCCATTAATAACATGCCTAACGGCGCTAGAAAATTATCCCTAAATTTGGGTATCGTTAAAGTGAATCAAATAAAAAATAATAAATAGTATGAAAAAAATAAGTTCAAGCATCTTAATGGTGATTGCCTGCGTAGGAATTTCTTTTGCGCAACAAAAAACGATGATTATTAAATCGGATGCGCTAGTTGCTCCGGTTGCACCGGTAACACCAGTTGTTCCACCCGCAAATGTAACACCACCGGTTCCACCCGTACCTCCAACAGTTGTTAAAGGACCTGCTAAGCAAGTAAAAATGATTCGCATCGAAAAAAACATTGACGGATCTAGCGCACCTGAAATGATGATTATTAAATCGGATTCATTAATTGGCTCAGGCAAGCAAGTAAAGATGATTCGCATCGAAAAAAATGCGGATGGTTCAAATGTACCGCAAACGATGATTATTCAATCAGATTCGCTAATTGGCTCAGGCAAGCAAGTAAAGATGATTCGTATCGAAAAAAATAATCAAATGGAGGGAGGAGCTCCTTCGCAAATGACTATCACCATTGATTCTACAGTTGATGGTAAAAGACAAGTGAAGATCATTCGCATGGAGAAAAATGGCGATCGTAAAATGCGTGCGGGTAAAAAAATGCGTCGAAATAATTTAAATGAAAATACCGTAATGATTTATTCTGATGAAAAAGTAAACATCGACTCTTTAATTAAATTAGACACTACTCAGATTTCTATTTTAAATAAAAAAATTGTCATTATTGGTGATCAAGAAGTTCAACAAATTTATTTCGAAAAAGACACCCTAGGCGATTTCTTTGATCATTCGGAATTCAATAAAGATTTTAAAGACTTCGATAAAGAATTTAAAGGCTACAAAAAAAACCGCTCAAACGGAGATCGTAAAGCGAAAAAAAATGTTAAAAAATTCAAGGATGATAGAGGCGGTTTAGAATTTAGCATCGGCTACAATGCTTGGCTAGACAATGGCTCAACGGCTTTGTCTTTAGCCAATACTAATTTAGAATTGATCAATAATAAATCTACGCATGTGAATTTATCGTATGTAAATTATTTTAAAATTTATAAAAACTTTATTCAGTTTTCTGCGGGTGTTGGTATTGATTGGAATAACTATCGTTTTAGTAAAAATATTACCTTAAGTCCAAAATCAGATTCGATGAATCTTGTGGTAGATAATATCAATTATTCAAAAAATAAATTGATGGCTAAATATGTAACTGTACCATTGCAATTGCATTTTGCAAGTAAGCCGAATAAAAAGGGCGACAT
>CAJBBN010000001.1 GCA_903951325.1 uncultured bacterium | reverse complement strand
GAAAATGGATCATATTTGTGATCATGGCAATGTGCACATTCCAGTGTAACGCTTAAAATACCCTTACCTATAAGATCTGTTCGATCTGTCACATACATCAACCTATACTCTTCAGGAATAACACCCCCTTCTTCTGTAATTTTATGATTACGATTAAATCCAGTAGCTAATAATTGTTCTTTATTGAAATCGGGAATTAGATCACCTGCCAATTGCCATGTAACGAAATCTTTGTAACTAATGTTTTTATTAAAAGCATGTATTACCCAATCTCTCCAAGGCCATTGCGTTCTATAACCATCATCTTGATAACCATGTGAATCTGCATAACGTGCAAGGTCAAGCCATAGCAATGACATTTTCTCGCCATAAGCTTTCCTTTGCAATAACTGATCAACGATATTTTCATACGCAGTTGCACTTTTATCTAAAAGGAATGAATTCATTAAACTTAAGGAAGGTGGCAAACCTGTTAAATCGATACTCAAGCGTTTTAAAAGTCTTTCTTTATCCGCTTCCTCATTTGGCTGTATTCCTTGTTTTTCTTGATTTGCTAGTATAAAATAATCAATTTCATTTTTTGGCCAGTTAGTATTTTTAACTAATGGGAGTGGTTTTTTAACGGGTGCAACAAATGCCCAATGTTTTTCATATCTAGCTCCTTGTTTTATCCATTTTTCAATTAAATCAATCTCATGATTTGATAATTTCAAATTTGAATTATGAGGAGGCATTACCAGGTTAGAATCTTCTGAACTTATGCGTACAAAAACTTCAGACAAATCAGGATTTCCAGGAACTAAAGCATGCGCCATTGGATGTTCTTTCAATGCCTGATAAGCACTTTCAGATTGGTCTAATCTTAAATTAGCTTTGCGTTTATTAATATCTGGTCCATGACATGAAAAGCATTTATCAGATAAAATAGGACGTATATCAAAATTGTAACTAATGGAATCAGGCATATTAGTGCTAGCAAATAAACTTTCTTGTTGATTTATACAGCCTTGAAAAGAAAAAATTATCGAAATTAAAAAAAATAAAATAAAGAATATTTTTTTTGAAAATGGCATTTACTATAATTTATAAAATGATTAGATAAATTGACGTTATGACTTAACTAATTTGAAATTAATATTCTCTAAAATGGTGTTTAAAATTTTAAGCACCCCAGTGGATTTAGTAACTTTTTTGGAATAAAAACAATTATGCTCTTTATATTCAAAGTAATTATTCGCGATTAATTTTTCAACATAAGCTAAATAAATATCATTAACGAAATTCAAATCGGTTAAATTAAACCTATTTTGATGTTTGGATAAAATAGTTGGGTGATTGATTTCAAACCCACTGATATGTATAAAAACTAAATTATAATTATTATTAACGATATAATTGCCACCGCTCTTAGACAATAATCTTTCATGAAAATTCCAATACGCGAAATTATACCCTAAATGATTGCATATACCGATTTTATTAAAAAAATACGGAACGAGATTAAACCAATTTTGATCTAACATCATACCTTCATTAAAATCAATATGACATTGGTTTTTCATGCGAAGCATCCACCAATTTAAAAAACTGTGCACATTGCTTGTATTCTTTAACATAAAAAACCCAGCATTAAAAACACCAGCTTTCAAAAACCCTCTTTCGCTCGGAATATTATCATCATTTATTTCTGTAAAAGTATGCGG